>NZ_JABBFX010000003.1:600000-900000 GCF_012927085.1 Ramlibacter agri
TCAGGCCATGATCTACGTTGCACTTGTTCGCGAAGGATCCGCGGTGTGGCGTGCTGTGCCAGCCGAGGAGGTGGCCGACGGTGAGTTCGTGCTAGGTGGGGCCATGCCAGAAGACGAGCGTTGGGAATTCATTCCTGGAACTCGCGTCCGCTGCGAGGAACGCAGTTTTTCCGACGGATCGCGCGGCTTGGTTGCGGTGGCGCGTCTGTCCGAAGGGTAGGTGTTCGTGGGTGATCCTGGCCTGGAAGCGGACATGAGACCCAAGACATCGACGCGGCGCGCAAGACTTTGGCAATTTGTTGTCGTCGTCGCAGCGTGCCTTTTGCCGTCCACCTACGCGCTCTCTGTGGACGAGACCAGGGCAGAAGCCGGCATCAGATACATGCACATGGTGTACCAATCGTGCAGCGCGGCGGACCCCCAATTTTCGACAAACAGCGCCGAAACCTATGCCGCGTGGCTACGTCAAAATCGTGAGGCGATTGCAAAGTTCGCTGACAAGCCTTGGTACCGGAAGGAACTCGCCGCCTATCTGGCAGGCGAGGAGCGTAGCAATCCACACAGGCGGTCCCTCTGCGAGACGCTGACGGAGCACTTGGCACTGTCGGCCAAACCGCCGGATCCTGCCTTGTCTTCGCCAGAAAAGACCTGGTCGATGTTCACGTCGGCCCTGCTGAAGGCCGACCGCGCCATGCTCGCTGCGTGCCTCGTTGGCATTGCCGAATCGAAATGGAAGCCGTTGCTGGACAAGCTCTCCGACGCCGAACTGGCGAGCATGGGGAATGCCACGAAGGAAATGTCGATCGAATGGGGAAACGACCAGATGAAGTCCGGCTGGGTATCGACGGAGAACGGAACCATTGGCTCCGTCGTGTTTGTGAATATCTACGGCAACTGGAAGATCAGCGAACTGTAGGCTTTTGACACCCGGCCCGTGATGGTCACGAATTTAGCGGCCGGCACAAATCCACCACCATCCCCCGCAACCACCGATGCGCCGGATCGCGGTCCACGCGCGGATGCCACATCTGCGAGACGGTGATCTCGTTGGTGGGCAAGGGCAGCGGAAAGGCGCGCAGGGTGCCGCGTGAGCGCAGGTGCTCGAAATAGGAAGAGGGAATCAAGGCCACCAGGTCGGTGGCGGCGGCAATGGCCAGCGCCGCATTGAAGCTCGGGACGATCACCGCGACGTTGCGCGCCAGGCCCAGGGCCGCCAGCGCTTCGTCGGCCGGGCCCTCCTTCTGCCC
Source organism: Ramlibacter agri (assembly GCF_012927085.1). NCBI lineage: Bacteria > Pseudomonadati > Pseudomonadota > Betaproteobacteria > Burkholderiales > Comamonadaceae > Ramlibacter > Ramlibacter agri. The sequence goes on from NZ_JABBFX010000003.1 coordinate 601,248, forward strand.
GTGGCGCGAAGTGACCACGTGGCCGCAGGCGGCGTAGCGCTCGGGCGTGATCTGCCCTTCGGCGAGCAGCGGGTGCGCTTCGTGCACGACACCGACGAAGCGGTCGCGAAAGAGGGCCTGGACGCGCACCTCCGGGCCGGATTCGCCGAGGACGCCGATATCCAGGTCCAGCAGCCCTTCACGCAGCGGCCGCACGTCCTTGTCCGGCTTGGGGGCGAAGCGCAGGCGGACGCCCGGGGCTTCTTGCGCCGCGCGAGCCACCAGGCCGTGCGCGAAGCCTTCGATGAAGCCGTCGTTGGCCCGGATGGTGAAGGTGCGCTGCAGGGTCCGCGGATCCAGGCTGTCGCCGCCCGGCTGCAGCACGCCCTGCGCTTCCTGCACCAGCGTGCGGACCCGGTCGCGCAGTGCGGCCGCATGCGGGGTGAGCACCATCGCGCGGCCGGCGCGCACCAGCAGGGGATCCCCGGTCGCCTCGCGCAGGCGTGCCAGCGTGCGGCTCATGGCCGATTCGCTCAGGCCGATGCGTTCGGCCGCGGGCGCCACGCCGCCTTCGGAGAGCAGGGCGTCCAGCGCGATCAGCAGGTTGAAATCGGCGTTCTGCATGCCCGAAGCTAGCACGGACGCGGGCCGTGGCGACAGGCGCGGCGTGCAGGAACACCTTGCGCGCCGCGCTCTGGGCCGTTGAGGACCCTCGCCCTAATCTGGCCGGGCGCCATCCAGCGCTTCCTCCTCCCGCCGCCCATGCCTGCCTCCACCCTTCCTTCCCTCGCCTTTTCCCCCGAACTACGCAGTCCCGACGTAAAAAGCGACGCCGACGGCCTGCCGATGCCGCGCCGCGGCCGTGGCCGCCATCCTGGGCGCCGGCATCCTCGTGGTGCTGGACGGATCGATCGCCAACGTCGCACTCCCCGCCATGGCCGCCAGCCTGCACGCGGCACCGGCCGATGCGGTCTGGATCACCACGGCCTACCAGCTCGCGGTGGTCATGTTCCTGCTGCCCGCTTCCGCGCTCGGCGATTCGCTGGGCTACCGGCGCGTGTTCGTGGGCGGCGTGGCACTGTTCACAGCTGCGTCCCTGCTGTGCGCGTTGGCGCCTACGTTGCCTTTGCTCGTTGCCGCGCGCTGCCTGCAAGGGCTGGGCGCCGCCGCGGTCATGCCGCTGGGCCTGGCCTTGTTGCGCTTCACCTACCCGCGCGCGATGCTCGCGCGGGCGATCTCGTGGAACGCCCTGGCCGTCGCGGGTGCGACGGCAACTGGCCCCGCCCTTGGAGCCTTCGTCCTGTCCGTGGCCGGCTGGCCCTGGCTGTTCGCAGCGAACTTGCCGATCGGCGCGCTGGTGCTCGCGGCCTGCCGCTGGCTGCCGCGCCCTGAGCCTTCCGGCAAGCGTATCGACGGCGGGAGCGTGGCGCTCAATGCGACGCTGTTCGCCTCGTTCGTGCTCGCGAGCGACCGGCTGGCGCCGCATCCCTGGCAAGGCATCGCGCTCTATGCGCTGTCGCTGGCTTGCGCGGTCTCGCTTGTCCGGCGCGAGCGGCGCAAGGCAGCGCCGCTGGTGCCGCTGGACCTGCTGCGCGTGCCGTCGTTCCGGGCGTCGATCGTCGCATCCGTCTGCTGCTTCACCGCGCAGATGGCCGGCTTCGTGGCCCTCTCGTTCTACCTGCAGCACGTCCTGGGGCAGGGCCCCGCGGCCACGGGCTTGTGGATGACTCCCTGGCCGGTTGCGGTGATGCTGGCAGCGCCCCTGTCGGCGCGACTCGCGCAGAAGGTGCCGACGGCGCTGCTATGCGCGGCTGGCGCCGCCTGCCTCGCGGCGGGCTTGGGGCTTTGCGCGATGTGGCCGCTACATGGCGGCTCCGCGCTGCCCCTGTCGGCTTTCACCAGCCTGGCCGGTTTCGGCTTCGGCCTGTTCCAGACGCCCAACAACCAGAACATGCTGCTCGCCGCACCGCGCGAGCGCAGCGGTGCCGCAGGCGGCGCGCAAGGCACGGCGCGGCTCACCGGCCTGACGCTCGGCAGCCTGCTCATGAGCCTGCTGTTCGGCGCGATGGCGACGCCTGCGGCCGTGCGCTGCGGCCTCGCGATCGCCGCAGCCGCGGCGATCGCCGGGAGCGTGGCAAGCCTGCTCAGGCATCGCGATGGGGCGGCGCAGGCGTGAGTGTCGGATACCCACGCCAGCGCCGTCGCCGTCAGCGGTGCGTCCGCTGCCAGCGGGCGTACGCGGCATCCATGCGCGCATCCCGGGCCGACGACATCCGGCTGTTGTCGGGGCCGGCCCCCATGGCCGTGGTCTGCGAATGCATGCGGCGCTGGTCCGCCGCCTGTTCCTGGCGGAACTTGTCGGCGCGCGCCATGCGATGCACGTCCTGCCGGAAGGACGAACCGATCTCGTGGGCGTCTTCCTTCACGGTGTTCCAGACGCCGTGCGTCTTGTGGGGCTGCTGCGCGTTGGTGGCGGCAAATGCGGAGCCGCAAAGCATGAAGGCCGCGGCGATGGCGAGGGTGGATTTCATCCAGGTCTCCTTGGGTCGATGAGCTTGATCAGATCGCGCGCGGCAGCGCCAGCGCGTAGGACGGCTTCGGCCTCGCTCGTCGGTCCTAAGCCGGGCTTAAGACAGGACTCTTATGGTCAGAGCGATGTCACCCATTCGCACAGCCGCCGACCGCGCCGACGACGAACGCGTCGCCCCCCATGGACTTTCGGCGCACATCCTGCCGACCTCGGCCACCATGGTCGGGGTCTGCATGACGGTGCTGTCCATCGGACACCTGTCGCCGCGTGGGGACTTGCGCGAGGTGCTCGACAAGCTGCTGGCGGCCGACGCGCTGGTGTTCCTCGTCAGCGCCTCGCTGTCCTTCCTGTCGATGCGCTCGCGCGAGTTCGGAGCCCGCTACGAGAGCCGGGCCGAAGCGGTCTTCCTCGGGGCGCTAGGAGTACTCGCGCTGGTGGCGGTCGTTCTCGCGTTCGCCATCACCTGACGCGACGCCGGCGTTGCCGGGATGCGAGCTCCATTCGAGCCAGCCGCCGTCGTAGACGCTGATGCGCTCCCAGTTCATGACCCACGCGTAGAAGAAGGCGAGCGAAGCGCGCCATCCCGTGCCGCAATAGAAGGTGACAGGCTGATCCGCGTGGATTCCGGCGGCGCTCCAGAACGCCTGGATTTCGGCTGCGGGCTTCATGGTGCCGTCAGGGCGGTGGAAGTCGCTCATGCTGTTCACGTCGCCGTCGCGTCCTGCGTGTCCCCAGCGCGCACCGGGAATCTCGCCCCTGGCGCTGATGTACTTGTAGCCCGAGATCTGTCCGGTGAATTCGCCCCTGCTGCGAATGCTCACCAAGACGCCTTCGTCGCCGTCCAGGATGCCGCGGACCCGGTCCATCCCCACCAGGTAGCCAGGCCGGGCCGGGAAATGGCTGCCGAAGTCCTTGGCACTCGGATAGCGACGCGGCGCTCCCATGGCCACCTGGAGTCCCGCACGCAACCAGGCCGCGAAGCCGCCATCGAGGAGCCGGACGTCCCGAACCCCCGCATAAAGCATCAGGTGCGCGACCCGTGCGGCGCACAACGGGTTACGGCCGTACAAAAGCACGGGCGTGTCGCAACGGATCCCATGTTCCAGCAGGACGCGCATCAGCGCCGCGTCGGGCACCTTGTTCCACAGCGGGCCGCTTTCGAAGTCGTGCGTGTCCAGGTACCCGGCGCCCGGGATGTGGCCTTGCGCAGCTTGCTGCCCGAAGTCGCTGGACACCTCGAACAAGCGCCAGTCGCGAGCGGGCGCGCCGTCGACGGCTTCGCCATCCAGCAGCGCGGCCAGCCACGGGGGCGTCATCAACTTGCGTGCGCTTTCCACTCATCGACCTCTTCGTTGAACAGACTGTAAACGAGCTCGCGCAGCCAGCGGCTTTGCGCGTCGTTGTTCACGCGCCGGTGCCAGTGCTGCTTCAGGTCGAACTTCGGGACGGGGTAGGGCGGCTTCGCCATGCGGACGCGCGCCGTCGATGCAAACCACACGCCGATCGCCAGCGGGACGGTCGCCACGAGGTCGGACGCGCTGATGATGGTGGGCAGGCTCATGAAGTGCGGCGTGTTCAGCACCACGCGCCGCCGGATGCCCTGCTTCTGCAGGTAGCGCTCGAAAACCTCCTGGCTTCGTCCCTCCGCGTTGACGACTGCGTGCCCGAGCGACATGAACTGTTTGGCCGTGAGCTTCGGCGCCTTGATCGGATGGCCCGTGCGCAGCAGGCAGACGAAGCCGTGCGAGAACAGGCGCTGCTGGAAGAAATTGTTGCCCTTCAGGTCCGGAAAGTAGCCGACGGCGAGGTCGATCTCGCCCAGCTCCAGCCCGCGCTCCAACTGCGACACGGGCAGCGTGACGCACCGCACCGTCATGCCCGGCGCTTTCGTTTGCAGGCTCGCCAGGATCTTGGGCAGGAAGACCATCTCGCCGATGTCGCTCAGCGCCAGGGTGATCTTGCGCTCGCTCGTCGAGGGATCGAAGCCCTGTGAAGCGAGGATTTCATGGTCGACGATGCCGAGCGCCGCGCGTGCGGGCGCCAGCATCGCCAGCGCGCGCGGCGTCGCCTCCATTCCACGCGCGGTGCGCACGAACAGCGGGTCGCCCAGGCTGGCCCGCAGCCGGGCCAGCGCGGAACTCACCGCAGGCTGGCTCATGCCCAGGTGACGCGCGGCGGCGCTCACGGTGCGGTGCTCCGAAAGGGCGATGACCACGGGCAGCAGGTTCAGGTCCAGCTTCGGGGCGGAGGCGGCCACTATTTGGATTCCCCATATTCAGTATCACCGGAATTCTATTTGCGGATGGACGCATGGCAAGCAGACTGCGCTCCACTACAAAGGAGACAAGGCATGAAGTTCATCACGCGACTCCGGTCGCTCGCGGCCGCTGCCGCCCTCGCCGCGGCAGGCGTCCATGCGCAGGAGGCACCGCTGAAGATCGGCATGGTCGTGCCGATGTCCGGTCCGTTCTCCAGCTATGGCAAGCAGGTCGAGAACGGCGTCAATGTCTTCCTGCGCGAGAACGGCGACTCCATCGCCGGGCGCAAGGTGCAGGTCATCTATCGCGACTGCGCGGGCCCGAACCCGGAGCTTGCACGGCGCCACGCGACCGACCTGGCGCTCAACGAGAAGGTCGACATCCTGGCCGGCATGACCTTCACGCCCGAGGCGTTTGCCGTGGCGCCGATCGCGACGCAGGCGAAGAAGCCGACCTTCATCCTGCTCGCTTCCACATCGGCGGTGTCGACGAAGTCGCCGTACTTCCTGCGCACGTCCTACACCATCCCGCAGACGGCCTACCCGATGGGCCAGTGGGCCGCGAAGAACAGGATCCGGAAGGCTTTCGTGCTCGTGGCCGACTATGCGCCCGGCCACGATGCCGAGGCGTTCTTCAAGAAGGGCTTCACCGAGAACGGCGGCCAGGTGGTCGGCGAGCTGCGGGTCGCGCCGAACAGCCGAGACTTCAGCGCCTACCTGCAACGCGTGAGCGATGCGAAGCCGGATGCAGTGTTCGTCTTCCTCCAGGCGGGCGACCCGGTCGTCGCCTTCATGAAAGGCTTCCGTGACCGGGGCCTGGACAAGAAGGGCATGAAGGTGCTGGCCACCGAAGGCTGGGCCGACGACGACACGCTGGCCGCGGTCGGCGATGCTGCGGTGGGTGCGATCTCGTCCGGCTTCTATTCGTCGGCCCATCCGAGCGCACAGAACCGCCAGTTCGTGGCGAACTACACGGAAGTGTCGGGCGGCCGCCTGCTGCCCAACTTCGTCGCCGTCGCCGCGTACGACGCGATGCGCGCCATCGCGTACGCCGTGCAGAAGCAGGGCGGCAAGGCCGACCCGGACGCCATCGTGGCGTCGCTGAAGGGTTACCGGTTCGACAGCCCACGCGGGCCGCTGGTCATCGACGCCGAGTCGCGCGACCCCGTGCACAACGTGTACATCCGGCGCGTCGAACAGGCCGGCGGCAAGCTGGTCAACACGGAGTTCGAGACCTTTCCCCTGTTCAAGGACCCGGGCAACGGCCCGCGGTGAGGAGCTGTCCATGTTCATTCGCAACAACTGGTACATCGCGGCGTGGGCCGACGAGCTGGTACAGGCACCGCTGCCACGCACCATCCTGGGCGAAGCGCTCGTCCTCTATCGCGACAAGTCCGGGGCGGTGGGCGCGCTCGAGGATCGCTGCTGCCACCGTGGCACGCCCCTGCGCTTCGGCGAAGTGGTCGACGGCGGCCTGCAATGCGGCTACCACGGCCTGGTGTTCGACTGCGCCGGCAGCTGCGTGAGCATCCCGGGGCAGGCGAAGATTCCCGCCAAGGCGCGCGTCCGCAGCTACCCGCTGGTGGAGAAGGACGGCTTCGTGTGGATCTGGATGGGCGATGCCGGCGAGGCCGATGCGTCGGCCATCCTCGACTACCCCTTCCACAACGACCGTGCGAAGTGGCCGCACAAGCACACGGTCTATCACATCGACGCCGGCTACAAGCTGATGATCGACAACCTGATGGACATGACGCACCTCGCCTATGTCCACAAGAGCACCATCGGCGGCAGCAACGCGAAGATCCACGTCGAGGCGCAGATGAAGGTCACGCCCAAGGAGACCGGCCTGCACTACCTGCGCTGGATGCTGGCTTGCGAGCCGCCGCCGACCTATCGCAAGGCGGTGCCGCAATTGCAGCAGGTAGACCGCTGGCAGGAGTTCGAGTTCATCGCGCCGAGCAGCATCGTGCAATGGAGCGGGGCGCTGAACGTCGGGATGGGCGCGCAGCAGAACCGGGACCAGCCGGGCGGCTTTTCGCTGCGCCTGTTCCACGGCCTGACGCCGGAGACCGAGAACAGCTGCCACTATTTCTGGTCCACCTGCAACGGCTATCGCCAGGACGAGCCCGAAGCCACCGAGCAGCTTTTCAACGAGATCGCGGCGGCCTTCAGCGAAGACAAGGCCATCGTGCAGGCCCAGCAGGCGATGCTGGATGCGACGGGTGAAGACCGGCTCGTCGACATCGTCTCCGACTCGGCCCGCATCCACATGCGCCGGACGCTGCACCGGCTGCAGGACCAAGAGCGCGCCATCGGCGCCGAAGCTTCCGACCATGCCACAGACCATCGTTGACGGCGCCAGGTTTCACTATCGCCTCGAAGGCGACCCTGCGCACGTACCCATCGTGCTTGTCCACCCGATCGGCGCGGACCAGGGCCTGTGGGACGCCGTGGTGCCCCTGTTGACCCCTTGGGCTTGCGTCCTGCGCTATGACCTGCGAGGCCATGGCGGCAGCGAAACGACCTCGGGCGAGTACTCGCTGCAGCTCATGTCCTCGGACCTTCTTGCGCTGACGAGCCGCGTCGGGTTCGAACGATTCTCGGCGGTCGGGGTTTCCTTGGGTGCCCTGGCGGTTCTCGACGCAGCGGCGTGCGCGCCGCACCGTGTGAGCGGCATGGCCCTGTGCAGCGCCGCCACCCGGATCGCCCCACCTCCGGGGGGCTGGGACGGGCGCGCGCACGCCGTCAGGGCGAAAGGCATGGAGCCGCTCGGGCAGCCGATGGTGGAGCGCATGTTCAGTGCGGGCTTTCGCGCGAGCCGCCATCCCGCGATCGAAACGACGCGATCGACCTTGCTGCGGACGGACCCCGAAGGCTATGCATCGGCTTGCGCCGTCCTGCGCGACGCGGATGTCGCCGCCATGCTGCCCGCCATCAGCCAGCCGGCATTGATTGTCTCTGGCGAGCAGGACGCGCTGACGCCGCCCTCCGCCGGCAAGGGCATGGCCAGCGCGATGCCGAACGCACGGCATGCCGTCTTGCCCGGTGGGCATTTCCCGCCGCTGGAATGTCCGAACGAGTTGGCAGGCTTGTTGCGGGAGGCGTTCGCGGACGCCTAGGACCAGTTGCGAGCGCGCCTGCGTGCTTGCGCCATGCACAAGCCTTCCTGATCTGCGATGCTCGCCTTATGCCAGCCACCGCTGAAGCCAAGGCCATGCAAGCCCCCGGCGCCCCCGGAATCGATCCGACCTGGACGAGCAGCGACAAGGATCTCGTCGGCTGCTCGCTCGGCTCCGGCCGCCTGTGGTTCACCACCGGCTTCGGCATCCTCAACGAGGTCTACTCTCCGCGCGTCGACCTGCCGCAGATCCGCGACCTCGGCTTCATCGTCGCCGACGGGCAGGGCTTCTGGGTCGAGGTCAAGCGGCTGGAGTCGTACCGCATCACCTTGCCGCGGCCCGGCGTGCCGGCGCTCGAGATCATCCATGCGCATCCGCGTTTCGAGCTGCGGCTGCGCATCGCGCCGGATCCCCAACGCGAGGTGCTGCTGATCGAAGTGTCCTTGCAGGGCGATGCCGGCCTGCGCCCCTATGCGCTGCTCGCGCCGCACCTGGGCGGCACGGGGCACGACAACGTCGCCGAGGTGGGCTGGCACCGGGGACGCCGCATGCTGTGGGCCGAGCAGGGCCCTTTCGGGCTGGCGCTGGCCGCAGTGGACAGCAGCCAGTGCGATGCGTGGGGGACGGCGAGCGCCGGCTACGTCGGCGCCAGCGACGGTTGGCAGGACTTCGACCGCCATGGCCGGCTCACTTGGGAATTCGACTCCGCGGGCCCCGGGAACGTGGCCTTGATCGGCGCGCTCCCGCGCTTGGCGACGCTCGCGCTCGGCTTCGCGGCCAGCCGCGAGTCCGCCGCCACGCTGGCGATTGCATCCTTGTGCCAGCCCTTCGATGCCGTCTGGGCCGCGCACGTCGGTGCCTGGCAGCAATGGCACCAGCAGGTGCAAGCGCCGCAGGGCCTGCCACCGGCGCTCGCCGATCAACTGGCGACTTCCGCGATGGTGCTGCGGGTGCACCAGGACAAGACGTTCGTGGGCGCGCTGGTCGCGAGCCTCAGCGTGCCCTGGGGCAACACCAACGACAGCCTGGGCGGCTACCACCTGGTGTGGCCGCGGGACCTGGTCGAAAGCGCCGGCGCCCTGCTGGCGCTCGGGGCCGAGCCGGAAGCCCGGGAAATCCTGCGCTACCTGGCGGCGACCCAGCTCGCCGAAGGCAACTGGTCGCAGAACCAGTGGCTGGGCGGCAAGGCGTACTGGCAGGGTTGCCAGCTCGATGAAACGGCGTTCCCGGTGCTGCTGGCCGCCGCGCTGGCCGAGCGCGATGCGCTGGACGGCATCGAGGTGGCGGCGATGATCCAGCGCGCACTGGGCTTCATCGCGCGCATCGGGCCGTCGTCCGAGCAGGACCGCTGGGAAGAGGACGCCGGGATCAACGCCTTTACCCTGGCGACGTGCATCAGCGCGCTGGTGTGCGGCGCGGCGTGGCTGGACGAGCCTGCCAGGGAGTGGGCGCTGCGGATCGCCGACGACTGGAACTCGCGCGTCGAGGAGTGGACGGCCGCGCAGGACACCGCGCTCGCGCGGGCGCATGGCGTCGCCGGCTACTACGTTCGCGTCGCACCGCCGCTGGACACCGAGGGCATGCGGCATCTCGAGCGCGTGCTGCCGATCAAGAACAAGCTGCGTGATCCCGGCTTGCCGGCCGAGGAACAAGTGGCCACCGACTTCCTGCACCTGGTTCGCATGGGTCTGCGCGACCCGGGCGATCCGCTCGTGCTCGACACCCTGAAGCTGGTCGACGCGCTGCTGCGCGTGGAGACGCCGGCCGGTCCCGCCTGGCACCGCTACGTCGGCGACGGCTATGGCGAACGCGACGACGGCAGCGCCTTCGATGGCACCGGCCGCGGGCGCGCCTGGCCGCTCCTGGGCGGGGAGCGCGGGCACTACGAACTCGCGGCGGGTCGCGACCCCCTGCCTTACCTCCAGGCCATGGCGTCCATGGTGGGACGCGGCGGGCTGATTCCCGAGCAGGTCTGGGACGAGCCGACCGCGCCGCGTCCCTGGCTGGCGCTCGGCCGGCCCACCGGTTCGGCGATGCCGCTCGTGTGGGCGCATGCGGAATTCGTCAAGCTCGCCGCGAGCCGCGCGCTGGGGCGGCCGTTCGACCGCCCCGATGCGGTCTGGCGGCGTTACGGTGGCCGCCGTCCCGCGCCGGCCGAGGCGCTGTGGTCACCGCGGGCTCCGATCGCGCAGATGCGCGCCGGCCAACGACTATGGCTGTGCCTGCCGCGGCCGGCGCGGGTCCACCAGGGCATCGACGGCTGGCAGGCGGCGAGCGAGCTCGACGCCACGGAGAACGGGCTCGGGCTGTACGTGGTCGCCCTGCCCACGAGCGGCCTGGCGGCCGGGACACGGATCGACTTCACCTTCCTCTGGCTGGATGACGGCACGTGGGAGGGGGTGGATCACCACGTCACGGTTCGCTAGCGGCGGCCACGTACACTGGGCCATGCCCATCGCAACGGCCTCGAAGCCGGAGCCGCTTCGCTTCGCGACCCAGCGCGGCTTCGAGGCTTGGCTGCGCAAGAACCACGCGGCGTCCGATGGCGTGTGGCTGCTGATTGCCAAGGCTGGCGCCGAAGAAGCGACGGTCACGTATCCGCAAGCCGTGGAGGTCGCGCTTTGCCACGGCTGGATCGACGGGCAGAAGAAAAGCCTGGACGAACAGCACTGGCTGCAGCGTTTCACGCCCAGGCGCGCGCGCAGCCTGTGGTCGAAGGCGAATCGCGAGAAGGCGGAGGCCTTGATCGAATCGGGCCGGATGCAGCCCGGTGGAATGGCGGAAATCGTCCGTGCCCAAGGCGACGGGCGCTGGGACGCGGCTTACGATGGCGCGCGGACGGCGGTCGTGCCGCCAGACCTGCAGGCGGCGCTCGACGCACGGCCCGAAGCACGGAGCTTCTTCTCGAAGCTCGATGGAGCGAACCGCTATGCCGTGCTGTGGCGGGTGCAGACGGCCAAGCGAGCGGAGACCCGTTCGAGGCGGATCGAAACGCTGGTGGAGATGCTCGCGCGGGGCGAGAAGATCCACGGCTGAAAGGGGCGGACATGCAACGGCGCCGGTTTGCTTCGATCCTTGGCGGGACTGCGATTGCATCGCTGGCCGGAGTCCCTGCGTATGCGGAGGAGGCAAACTGCGGGGTGCCAGAGGCGCGGGACGACGGCTGGCCGATCGCTTCCTCGGAAGACGCTTCCCTCATCGACCGGGCTGCCTTGTGCCGGATGGCCGACGGCCTGATGGCATCGGGCGCGAACATCCACTCGGTGCTGGTGGTACGAGCGGGCCAGCTGGTGTTCGAGCGGTATTTCACAGGCTTGGACGTAGTGCCTGGCTTCCTGTTCGGCCGGCGCGTCGCCAACATCGCCTTCGACGCCGCCACCTTGCACGACGTGATGTCGGTTTCCAAGAGCGTTGCCTCGCTCTCTATCGGCATCGCCGTCCAGCAGGGGCTTGTTCGCAGCATCGACGAACCGGTCTTCAGCTTCTTTCCCGAGTTGTCGGACTTGCGCACGCCGGAGAAAGATCGCATCTTGCTGCGGCATGCGCTCGACATGACCATGGGCCTCCAGTGGATCGAAGCCACTCCGGCCACTGGGGAGGACAACGACGAGTCCCGCATGCACGTGTCCGCCGACCAGTGCCGCTACGTGCTGGGCCTGCCCGTGGTCCAGCCAGCGGGGCAGGCATTCCACTACAACACCGGTGCGCTCGCGCTGGTGTCGGCGGTCGTTCGCAAGGCCACGGGGCGTCCCCTCGATGAATTCGCACGGGCCAACCTGTTCGAACCGCTAGTCATCTCGCCGACGCAGTGGAGGCGCGTTCGCGGAGACACGGATGCGGGCGGGGGCTTGCGCCTGCGGCCACGCGACATGGCCAAGATCGGACAACTCGTGCTCGCCGGCGGTCGCTGGAACGCGCGCCAGATCGTTTCGAGAGAGTGGGTCGAAGCCTCCACGTCCGCGAAGGTCAAGGCGAGCGACGACCAACTCTATGGATACCTGTGGTGGCTAGGCCGAGCCCGCGCGAACAAGCGTGTGGTCCCGTGGATCGGCGCACTGGGGCGCGGCGGGCAGTCCATCCGCATCGTGCCGGAGCTCGACCTGGTCGTGGTGGTGACGGCCGGCTATTACCAGGACTACAGCCCGAAGGCCTTCCAGGTGCAGTTCGGTGTTTTCCGGGACGTCCTGCGGGCAGTGCCGGACGCGTGACTTCCTCACGGCATAAGCATCCAATTTTTTATTCGTTCCCTTCCTGGCCCGGCGCTGGGACAATGCGGAGCATGAGCCCGAAGCCTTTCCCGATGCCCATGCGCCGCTGCGCGCGATGTGCCCCCTGAGCGCCCACGGCGCCCGGCTTCCCTCCCTCCATCCCTTGCGCATAGCGTCCCGCCACCGGCGGTGCGTGGCTGCGTTCGTACGAAAGAAAACATGATTCGCCTCGACGGCATCACCCAGGCCTACGGATCGCACGAGGCCTTGCGCGACGTGTCGCTGGACGTCGCCCAGGGCGAGATCTTCGGCATCATCGGCCGCAGCGGCGCCGGCAAGAGCTCGCTGGTGCGCACGATCAACCTGCTGAACCGGCCCAAGGCCGGCAAGGTCTTCGTTGGCGGCCGTGAACTCACGTCGCTCGGCGACGCCGAACTGCGCGCGGCCCGGCGCGAGATCGGCCTGGTGTTCCAGCACTTCAACCTGCTGTCCTCGCGCACGGTGGCCGGCAACGTGGCCTTGCCGCTGGAGCTGGCCGGCGTCGCGCCGGCGGAAATCCGCAGCCGCGTCGGCGAATTGCTGAACCTGGTCGGCCTGGCCGAACTGCGCGACCGCTACCCGGCGCAGATCAGCGGCGGCCAGAAGCAGCGCGTGGGCATCGCGCGTGCGCTGGCCAACCGGCCGAAGGTGCTGCTGTCCGACGAAGCGACGTCCGCACTCGACCCCGAAACCACGCGCTCCATCCTCGGCCTGTTGAAGCAGATCAACCGCGAGTTCGGCCTGACCATCGTCCTCATCACGCACCAGATGCAGGTGATCAAGCAGATCGCCGACCGTGTGGCCGTCATCGATGCCGGCCAGGTCGTGGAGCAGGGGCCCGTGCTCGATGTGTTCACCCGCCCGCAGCACGCCACCACCCGCAGCCTGATCGAGGAGATCGTGCCGCAAGCGTTGCCCGAGAGCGTGCTGGCGCGCATCCGCGCGCTGATGTCCGCGCGGCCCGCACAGGACAGCCAGCTGCTGCGCCTGGCCTTCGCCGGCACCGGCGCCGACCAGCCGCTGCTGTCGGACGTGATCCGGCAGCACGGCATCGACCTGAGCATCGTGCATGGCCAGGTCGACGAGGTGCAGGGCCAGCCTTTCGGTTCACTCGCCGTGCTCGCGCGCGGTGCCCGCCAGCAGCTCGATGCTGCGGCGGCGCAGTTGCGCGGCGCCGGCATCTTCGTCGAGGAGGTCGCCCATGTGGGATAACTTCACCCCCGCCATGCTGGAACTGTTTGCCACTTCGCTGTGGGAAACGCTGGTGATGGTGGGCATCGCCGGCCTCGCCGGTTCCGTCGTCGGCATTCCGCTGGGCGTGCTGCTGCGCCTGACGGACCGCGGCGGCGTGCTGCAGAACACCGCCGTCAACCGGGTGGTCGGCGGCATCGTCAACGCCGTGCGTTCCACGCCCTTCATCATCCTGCTGGTCGCGATCATCCCGTTCACGCGCCTCATCACGGGCTCGTCCATCGGCACGGCGGCGGCGGTCGTCCCGCTGACCTTGGCCGCGGCGCCCTTCATCGCGCGCCTGGTCGAGACCTCGCTGCGCGAAGTGGACCCTGGCCTCGTCGAAGCGGCGCAAGCCATGGGTGCGACCACCTGGCAGATCGTCTACAAGGTGCTGCTGCCCGAGGCGCTGCCCGGCATCGTCGCCGGCTTCACCATCACGCTCGTCAGCCTCACCGGCTATTCGGCGATGGCCGGCGCCATCGGCGGCGGCGGCCTGGGCGACCTGGGCATCCGCTATGGCTACCAGCGTTTCCTGCCCGAAATCATGCTGGCCGTCGTGGTGGTGCTGATCGCCTTCGTGCAGGCCGTGCAGAGCCTGGGCGACTGGGCGGTGCGCCGCCTCAGCCACCGTTGAACCTCTTTCTCTCCAAGCAAGGAAACACAAGATGAACAAGCGCACGCTTCTCCAGACCACCCTGGCCCTCGCCATTGCTGCGGCCAGCGGCGCCGTGCTGGCGCAGGACAAGCCGATCAAGATCGGCGTCACTGGCGGTCCGCACGCCCAGATCTTCGAGCAGGTGAAGAAGGTCGCCGAGCGCGAAGGCCTGAAGATCCAGCTGGTCGAATTCAGCGACTACGTGCAGCCGAACGCCGCGCTGGCCGCCGGCGACCTGGACGCCAACAGCTACCAGCACAAGCCCTACCTGGACCAGCAGGTCAAGGACCGTGGCTACAAGCTGGTGTCGGTGGGCTACAGCGTCAACTTCCCCATGGGCATCTACTCGAAGAAGGTCAAGAGCCTGAAGGAGCTGAAGGAGGGCGCCCGCGTCGGCGTGCCGAACGATCCCACCAACGGCGGCCGCGCGCTGCTGCTGCTGCAGGACGAGGGCCTGGTCAAGCTGAAGCCCGGCGCCGGCCTGAAGGCCACGCCGCTGGACATCGTCGAGAACCCGAAGAAGCTGAAGATCGTCGAACTCGATGCCGCGCAGCTGCCGCGCTCGCTGGACGACCTGGACGCGTCGGCCATCAACACCAACTTCGCCCTCTCGGCCGGCCTGAACCCGGGCAAGGACGCGATCGCCCACGAAAGCGCCAAGGGCCCTTACGTGAACATCATCGCGGTGCGCGAGCAGGACAAGGACAAGCCCTGGGTCGCCAAGCTGCTGAAGGCCTACCAGTCCGACGAGGTCCGCAAGTACATCCAGGCGGAGTTCAAGGGCTCGGTCATCCCCGGCTTCTGAGCGCCGGGGCATAGGCGGAGGCGATGACCTCCGCCAGGTCCCGCGCCGGCTTGCCCAGCGTGCGCTGCGGGCCGTGCACCAGGCCCACCTCGCGCAGGAAGGTGTGTTCGCCGAGATCGACCGCGCGCACGCCGGCCGGCCAGCGCGTCGAGCCGATGGTCTGCGGGACCAGCGAGACCCCGGCGCCTTCCGCCACCAGCGCGATCAGGGCGTCGAGCTCGTCGATCTCGCACAGGTCCTGCGCTTCGATGCGCTGCGCGCGCAGGAAGCGGTCGACCTGGCGGCCGCCGTACGAGGAGCGGTCGTAGCGCAGGAAGGGGTGCGCGGCCAGCAGGTCGCGCCAATTGCTTCCACGAACCCCTCGCGGCACCAGCAGCCGGTAGGGCTCCTTGGCCAGCGTGGTCCATTCCAGTTCGCGCTGCAGCGCGAAAGGCGGCCGGATCACCAGCGCCATCTCCACTTCGCGCGCGTCGACCGCGTCGATGAGGGCGGACGACACGCCCGGCACGATGCGCGTGCGCGTGTCCGGATGCTCGCGGTGGAAGCGCGCCAGCGCCTGCGGCAGCAGCGAGCGCTGCACGGATGCGATGGCGCCCACCGTCACGAGCGCCGCCGGCGCGGCGAGGCCGGCACGCGTGCCTATCGTGCCGTAGAGGCGGACCAGCTCCTGCGCCTGTTCCAGCACCTCGGCGCCGCGCGCGTTGAGCCGCGCGGACCGCCCGGTGCGGTCGAACAGCGCGAAGCCCAGCTCCGCTTCCAGCCGCTGCATCTGCGCGCTGACGGCAGCCTGCGTGAGGCCGATGCGGTCACCGGCCGCCGCGAAGGTGCCTTCGCGGGCGACGGCGATGAGGGTCTTCAGTTCGCGGATCATGGCTCAAACGGAATTGATGCTCACGGCAAAAAGATATTGATTTTCCTTGAGCCCGAGCGTAGCTACGATGGCGGCCATGATGCAAGCGCCGCAGACCAATCCCGCCCCTCTTTCCCCCTTCCACCTCGCCTTCCCGGTCCACGACCTCGCCGCCGCCCGCCAGTTCTACGGTGACACCCTCGGCTGCCCCGAAGGCCGCAGCTCGGACGAGTGGATCGACTTCAACTTCTACGGCCACCAGATCGTGGCGCACCTCGCCCCCAGCGAGATCCGCCCGGCGCAGCAGAACGCCGTCGACGGCCACGGCGTGCCGGTGCGCCACTTCGGCATCGTGCTGCCCCTGGCCGACTGGGAAGCGCTGGCCGAGCGGCTGAAGGCCGTGGGCACGCAATTCGTCATCGAGCCCTACGTCCGCTTCAAGGGCGAACCGGGCGAACAGGCCACCATGTTCTTCCTCGACCCCTCGGGCAACGCGATCGAGGTGAAGGCGTTCAGCGACATCAAGAGGCTGTTCGCCAAGTAGCCCTGTATCGCGCGGTGCGCAGCAGAGCTGCGCACCCTACGAGCCGGCCGTTGCACACGCCGCACCGCGGTGCACGCAGTGAAACGGCATTGTGCGGAGTGCAACGCGCATCTAAAGTCCTCCCATTCCTGGAGACAGACAGATGCAGCTTTCCCGTCGTGCGGTTCTCGCCATCGCGGCCGCCTCCCTCGCCACTTCGTCCTTTGCCGACAGCTGGCCCAGCAAGCCCATCCGCCTGATCGTGCCGTTCCCGGCCGGCGGCGGCACGGACGTCATCACGCGTGAAGTCGCCACCAAGACGGCCGGCTACAACTTCATCGTCGACAACAAGCCCGGCACCGGCGGCAACATCGGCGTCGACGCCGCCGCCAAGGCCGCGCCGGACGGCTACACGCTGGTGATGGGCCAGACCAGCAACCTGGCGATCAACCCCACGCTGTATCCGCGCCTGCCCTACGACCCGACGAAAGACCTGACGCCGGTTGCGCTGGTCGCCAGCTCGCCGCTGGTCATCGTTGCCAGCGCCAACTCGCCCTACAAGACCCTCGCCGACGTGGTGAAGGCGTCGAAGGAGCACCCGGGCAGCATCAACTTCGCCTCCGCCGGCAACGGCACCGTGGGACACCTCGCCGCCGAGTCCTTCCAGAAGGCCGCCGGCATCAAGCTCACGCACATCCCCTACAAGGGCGCCGCGCAGGGCGCGACGGACGTGATCAGCGGCCAGGTGCAGCTGTACTTCTCCACCATCCCCACGCTGATCGGCCACATCAAGAGCGGCAAGATGCGCCCGCTGGCCGTCACCGCCGCCAGGCGCGTAGACGACCTGCCGCAGGTGCCCACCGTCGCCGAGTCCGGCTACAAGGGCTTCGAGGCCGTCACGTGGTTCGGCATCGTCGGCCCGGCCAACCTGCCGAAGGACATGGTCGCCAAGCTCAACGCCGACATCAACAAGGCCCTGAAGGACCCGGAACTGAAGAAGGCGATGGACGCGCAGGGCGCGGACGTCATGGGCGGCACGCCCGAGCAGTTCTCCAGGCTGATCCGCAGCGACATCGCCCACTGGGGAACGATCGTCAAGGAATCCGGCGCCAAGATCGACTGAGCCCCCGAGGAAAGAACACCATGAGCGACATCAACCGCAATTTCGAACGCGTCTCCGCCGACCTGGTGCGCCAGGCTTCCGAGTTCCAGGCCGCCATCCTGGCCGACGTCAACGGCCGCCGCGGCGCGCTGCACGGCCGCATCGCGGCGCTGCGCCCGCGCATGAAGCTGTGCGGCCCCGCGCTGACCGTGGACGTGCGCCCCGGCGACAACCTGATGATCCACGCCGCCATCGCGCTGGCCAAGCCGGGCGACGTGCTGGTCATCGACGGCAAGTCCGACCAGACCGCCGCGCTGATGGGCACCATCATGATGACGGCCTGCAAGCAGCTGGGCCTGGCCGGTGTCGTGATCGACGGCGCCGTGCGCGACAGCCTGGAGATCGACGAGATGGACTACCCCGTCTTCGCCTTCGGCACCAACCCGAACGGCCCGACCAAGAACGTGCCGGGCCGCATCGGCCACCCGGTGTCCATCGGCGGCGTGACCGTGCGCTCCGGCGACCTGATCGTGGCCGATGCCGACGGCGTCGTCGCCCTCGAGCGCGAGCGCGTCGAAGCGCTGCTGCCGCTGGCGCGCAAGAAGGTGGAAGACGAGGCCGCCCGCATCGCCGCCATCAAGAAGGGCAACACCGCCGCTTCCTGGCTGGACGCCGCGCTGCGCACCGCCGGCGTGTTGAAGCAGGGCGAGTCGCTGTGAGCAAAGGCGCCATCGTCGTCACCGGCGCCGATCTCGCGCAGCAGGCGCTGGACCTGCTGGCGGACTTCGAAGTCTTCTACGCCGGCAAGGCGCCGACGGAAGCGGACCTGGTGGCGTTGTGCAAGCGGGTCGACCCGGTCGGCATCATCGTCCGCTATGGCCGCGTCGACGCGCCCGTGATGGACGCCGCGCCTTCGCTGCGCGTGATCTCCAAGCACGGCAGCGGCACGGACACCATAGACAAGGAAGCAGCGAAGGCGCGCGGCATCGAAGTGCGCGCGGCCGTGGGCGCCAACGCCGCGGCGGTCGCCGAGCAGGCGCTGGCGCTGCTGCTGGCCTGCGCCAAGTCCGTCGTGCAGCTGAACACGCGCATGCACGCCGGCCACTGGGACAAGCCCACGCACAAGAGCGTGGAACTGCACGGCCGCACCATCGGCCTGGTGGGCCTGGGCGCCATCGGCCAGCGCTTCGCGCGCATGTGCGACGCCATGGGCATGAAGGTGATCGGCTTCGACCCGTTCGCGCAGAGCCTGCCGGACTTCATCCGCCCGGTGGACCTGGCGACGATCTGGCGCGAGTCGGATGCGATCTCGCTGCATTGCCCGCTGGTGGCCGAGAACCGCAACATGGTGAACGCGCAGACGCTGGCCGCTTGCAAGCGCGGCGTGATGCTGGTGAACACCGCGCGCGGTGGGCTCATCGACGAAGCCGCGCTGCTGCAGGCCGTGCGCTCGGGGCAGGTCGCCGCCGCCGGCCTCGACAGCTTCGTGGTCGAGCCGATGACGGCGCCGCACGCCTTCCACGGCGAGCCCGACATCATCCTCAGCCCGCACATCGGCGGCGTGACGGGCGATGCCTACATCAACATGGGCCTGGGCGCGGCGCAGAACATCCTGGCCGTGCTTGAGGCCGCCAAGGCTGCCGTCTGACAATCGGGCCATGATCCTGCTGCAACAGCCCGAGATCCGCGAGCTGGAGCTGTTCACGTCCATGCCGGCGGAGTTCCGCCGCACGGGCGTGCGCAGCCACTGGGCCGACGTCAACCAGGGTGGCCGGCTGGCCGACTCCTTCCTCGAGGGGCCGGTGTTCGACCCGGCCGGCAACCTGTACGTGACCGACATTCCGTTCGGCCGCGTGTTCCGCATCACCCCGCAAGGCGCCTGGTCGCTGGTGGGCGAGTGGGACGGCGAACCGAACGGGATGAAGTTCCTGTCGGCGGGCGAACTGCTCGTCACCGACTACAAGAACGGCCTGGTCGTTCTCGACATGGCCAGCGGCCAGGTGCGGCCCTTCCTGGAGCGCCGCAACAGCGAGCGTTTCAAGGGCGTGAACGACCTCGTGTTCGACACGCGCGGCAACCTGTTCTTCACCGACCAGGGACAGACCGGGCTGCACGATCCCACCGGGCGCGTCTACCGGCTCGGGCCGGACGGCCGCCTGGACATGCTGCTCGCGAACGTTCCCAGCCCGAACGGCATCGTGCTGTCACCGGACGAGCGCTTCCTGTTCGTGGCCGCTACGCGCGGCAACTGCGTCTGGCGCATGCCGCTGCTGGCCGATGGCAGCGTGTCGAAGGCCGGCCAGTTCTTCACGTCCTACGGGCCCAGCGGCCCGGATGGCCTGGCCATGGACGAAGAAGGCCGCCTGCTGGTGGCCAACCCCGGCCTCGGCTACGTGTGGGTGCTGAACCGCTTCGCCGAGCCGGAGATCGTGCTGAAGGGCCCGCGCGGCGCTTCGGTCACGAACCTCGCGTTCGGCGGGCCGGATCGCAAGACGGTGTTCTGCACGGACTCGACGCACGGCAATGTGCTGATGGCCCGCGTCGGCGTCGCGGGCCAGCGTCTCGTCAGTCCAGCTTGATGTTCCCCTTGCGCACCACCTCGCCCCACTTCGCGTCTTCCTTCTTCAGGTAGTCCGCGAACTGGGCGGGCGTGGAGCCTACGGGCTGCGCGCCCATGTCGGTGAAGCGCTTCTTCACCTCTTCTTCCCGCATCACCTCGCCGACGGCCTTCTGCAGTTTCGCCGAGACGTCCGCCGGCGTGCCGGCCGGCAGGAACAGGCCGTTCCACTCGTACACCTCGTAGCCGGGAATCACCGTCTCCGCCACCGTAGGCACGCTGGGCAGGCGCGGCGAGCGCTTGGGCGAGGAGACGGCCAGCGCGCGCAACTTGCCGGCGTCGACGTGCGCCGAGGTGGCGGCCACCGTGCCGAACATGAAATCGACCTGGCCGCCCATCACGTCGGTGATGGCCGGGCCGCCGCTCTTGTAGGGCACATGCACCATGTCCAGGTTCAGCTTCTGCGCGAACAGTTCCGCCGCGAGGCGCTGCACCGTGCCGCTGCCGCCGGAAGCGAAGTTCACCTTGCCCGGCTGCGCCTTGGCCTTGGCGATCAGGTCCTTCACGTCCTTGAACGGGGAGTCACCCTTCACGACCAGCACGTTGGGCGCCAGGGAGACCAGAGACAGCGGCTGCAGCGCGTTGGCCGCGAAAGGCATGTGCGGGAACAGGTGCGGGTTGATCGAATACGGCGTGGCGTCGTACAGCATCGTGTAGCCGTCGGCGGGCGCCTTGGCCACGTAGGCCGCGCCTATGGTGCCGCTGGCGCCCGCGCGGTTGTCGACGATGACGGTGGCGCCGAGCCTGGCGCCGAGGCGCGCGGCCACCACGCGGGCCAGCGCGTCGGCCGCGCCGCCGGGCGCGTACGGCACGACGATGGTGACCGTGCGGTCCGGCCAGGCGGCGTGCGCCATCGAGGCCATGGCGAGCGCGCCCGCGGCGAGCAGCGCGCGGGTGAAGGCTTTCCGGGAAAGAGTGGGTGCGTTCATGCTTGTCTCCTGGCGATCTGGCCGGAGACTCTAGAACCTCGTTGCGATACGCACAATGGCGTTGCAATGGGCGCAACGCATTTCGCCGGCAGCAACGCGTGGCAGTCTCAGCGCGACGCCACCCGGAGGCCCAGCATCACCACCCAGCCCACGGCCAGCGCCAGCGACACCGCCTTCCAGAACGCCACCGGGTTGCGCTCCACCAGCGGCACGCGGCGGCGCGGCTGCAGGTCCGGGTCGGCCCGGTGCAGGGCATAGGCGAACTCGGCGACGTCCTGGTAGCGCTTGTGCGGCTGCGGCTGCAGCGCCTTCTGCAGCGCGGCGTCGATCCACGACGGCAGGTCCGGCCGCAGCGGCGCCAGCGGCTGGCAGCGCAGCGCCCGCTGGTCGGCGGCGCTGCGGGCCTGGGCGACGGCGGCGCCATAGGGCAGCCGGCCGCTGAGCATGTGGTAGGCGATGGCGGCCAGCGAGAACAGGTCGGACCGGGCGTCGCCGGGCCCGCCCAGGAAGTACTCGGGCGCCATGTACTGCACCGTCCCGGGCAGCGGATTCCCGTCCACCGCTTCCATTTCCGCGATGCCGGCCACGCGCACCGCGCCGAAGTCGATGATGCGCGCCGTGCCGGTGGCGTCGATCATCACGTTCTCCGGCCGCAGGTCCTGGTGCAGCATCTCCAGGCGGTGCAGCGCGCGCAGGCCGCGCGCGAGCTGGTCGACGATGGCGCGGACCGCGTCCAGGTCCGGCCGCGGATGGTCCACCATCCATTGCGCCAGCGTGCGGCCCTCCACGTATTCGAGGACGACGTACAGGAAATTGCGGCGGCGCGCGGGCGCCGGCGCCTTCAGCACGTGCGGGCTGTCCACGCGGCGCGCGGCCCATTCCTCCAGCAGGAAGCGCTCGCGGTAGGCGGGGTCGCCGCCCAGGTCGATGGAAGGCGTCTTCAGCACCACGGTCTCGCCGCTGTCCTCGTCCACCGCCAGGTAGACATGGCTGCGGTTGCTGGCGTGCAGCTCGCGCACGATGCGGAAGCCGTCGAACACCATGCGCGGCGCCAGCAGCGGCGGCAGCGGCAGCTCCGCCGCCATGCGAGCGACCTCGCTCATTTCCGGCGCCGGCAGGGCGTCGACGCGCAGCACCTGCACCGTGACGTTGTCCTCGCTGCCGCGGCGCAGCGCCTCCTCGGCGATGGCGCGGGCGGCGGCGTCCAGGTCGTCCGGGTGTCGGCGCAGCAGGTCCAGCATGGCGGCTTCCGGCACGTGGCCGTGCACGCCGTCGGTGGCCAGCAGGAAGGTGTCGCCGCGCTCCAGCGGCACGGCGCGGTAGTCGATCTCCAGCTGCGGCGCGATGCCCAGCGCGCGGCCCAGGTAGCTCTGGCCGCCGCCGGCATAGACGCGGTGGTCCTGCGTCAGCTGTTCCAGCGCCTTGCCCTGCACCTGCCAGACGCGGGCGTCGCCGACGTGGAACAGGTGCGCGGTGCGCGACTTGAGCACCAGCGCGCTGAGCGTGCACGCCCAGCCGCGGTCGCGGTCGTAGCGGCCGGCGCCGTTGCGGGTCTGCGCGAACAGCCACGAGTTGGCCGCCACCAGCACCCGCTCCACCGAGGTCTTCACCGACCAGGCTTCGGAGGTGCAGTAGTAGTCGTCGAGGAAGCTGCGCACCGCGGCGGCGCTGGCCAGGTGGCCGGCATCGCTGCTGCTGATGCCGTCGGCCAGCGCGATGGCCACGCCCTTGGCGGCGCGTTGCGGCCCGGGCGGGACGCACAGGCCGTGGAAATCCTGGTTGGCCGGCTTGCGCCCCGCGTCGGAGTACTGGCCGGCCGTGACGGCGAGCACTGGATCAGGCGGCGACGCGCTTGGGCGCCGTCTTGATGTGCGTGGCGTACAGCGTCAGGCCGGTGAAGGACAGGCCGCCCACCAGGTTGCCCAGCACGGTGGGGATCTCGTTCCAGACCAGGTAGTCCAGCCAGGTGAAGTGCGCGCCCAGCAGCAGGCCCGAGGGGAACAGGAACATGTTCACCACCGAATGCTCGAAGGCCATGTAGAAGAACAGCGTGATGGGCATCCACATGGCGATGACCTTGCCGCCCACGGTGGTGGAGACCATCGCGCCGACCACGCCGGTGGAAACCATCCAGTTGCACAGCATGCCGCGGATGAACAGCGTCAGCATGCCGGCGGCGCCCCAGTGGGCGTAGCCCAGCGTGCGGTTCTCGCCGATGACGCCGATGGCCTTGCCCACCGCGTTGGGCTCGGTGGAGAAGCCGTAGGTGGTGGTGATCGCCATCATCAGCGCGACGAGGAAGGCGCCGGCGAAGTTGCCGGCGAACACCAGGCCCCAGTTGCGCAGCACGCCCTTGACGGTGACGCCGGGGCGCTTGTCGATCAGCGCCAGCGGCGCCAGCACGAACACGCCGGTGAGCAGGTCGAAGCCCAGCAGGTACAGGATGCAGAAGCCCACCGGGAACAGCACGGCGCCCAGCAGCGGCTGGCCGGTGTTGACGTTGATGGTGACGGCGAACCAGGCGCCCAAGGTCAGGATGGCGCCGGCCATGAAGGCGCGCACCAGCGTGTCGCGGGTGGACATGAAGATCTTGGATTCGCCGGCGTCCACCATCTTGGTGACGAATTCGGAAGGCACGAGGTAGGCCACGGAAATGCTCCTGTAAGAAAAGTCAGACGGCGACGAGCACGGTGCGGTCCTCGACCTTCACCGGGTAGGCGGCGACGGAGTTCTCCGGCGCCTCCAGGCACTCGCCGCTGCGCAGGTCGAAGTGGTGCTTGTAGATGGGCGAGGCGACGACGATGCGCTCGCCCAGGCTGCCCACCAGCCCGCGCGACAGCACGCTGGCGCGCACGTTGGGGTCGACGTTGTCGATGGCGAACACGTCGTCCTCGATGTAGAAGATGGCGACCTGCCGGTCCTCCACCAGCGCGCAGACGCCGGTGTTGGGGACGATGTCGTCGACGGAGCAGACGGGCTTCCAGTTCTTCGCTTGCATGGCTTTCACTCCTCAGGCAGTTTGGATTTCGCGTTCTTGCGGCGAGGCCGGGCGGATCTGCCCGCGCTCCTTGACGAACACCACGTTGGGGTCGGGCCGGTCGGTGTTGACGAACTGGCGGAAGCGCTTGCGCGTCTCCGGGTTGTTGACGGCTTCCTTCCATTCGCAGGCGTAGGTGTCCACCACGTGCTGCATGTCGGCTTCCAGTTCCGCGGCCAGGCCCAGCTTGTCGCGCACCACCACGTCCTTCAGGTAGTCCAGCCCGCCTTCGAGGTTGTCGCGCCACACGCTGGTGCGCTGCAGGCGGTCCGCGGTGCGGATGTAGAACATCAGGAAGCGGTCGACGTACTGGATCAGTGCCTCGCGGCTCAGGTCGGAAGCGAGCAGCTCGGCGTGGCGCGGCTTCATGCCGCCGTTGCCGCACACGTAGAGGTTCCAGCCCTTCTCGGTTGCGATCACGCCGACGTCCTTGCCCTGCGCCTCGGCGCACTCGCGGGTGCAGCCGGACACGCCGAACTTGATCTTGTGCGGCGCGCGCAGGCCCTTGTAGCGGTTCTCCAGCGCGATGGCGAGGCCGACGCTGTCGTCCACGCCGTAGCGGCACCAGGTGCTGCCCACGCAGGACTTCACCGTGCGCAGCGACTTGCCGTAGGCGTGGCCGGACTCGAAGCCGGCCGCGATCAGTTCTTCCCAGATCGCGGGCAGCTGGTCGACGCGGGCGCCGAACAGGTCCACGCGCTGGCCGCCGGTGATCTTGGTGTACAGGCCGTACTTCTTGGCGACCTGCGCCACCGCCATCAGGCCGTCGGGCGTGACCTCGCCGCCGGGCATGCGCGGCACCACGGAATAGGTGCCGTCCTTCTGGATGTTGCCCAGGAAGTAGTCGTTGGAATCCTGCAGGCCGGCATGCTTGGGGTCGAGGATGAAGTCGTTGAACACCGAGGCAAAGATGCTGGCCGCCACCGGCTTGCAGACGTCGCAGCCCAGGCCCTGGCCGTGGCGCGCGAGCAGCGCGTCGAAGCTGCGGATCTTCTCCACCTTGACCAGGTGGAACAGTTCCTGGCGCGAGTAGCGGAAGTGCTCGCACAGGTGGTTGTTCACCGCCAGGCCCTGCTTCTTCATCTGGGCCTTCATGATCTGCGTGACCAGCGGCACGCAGCCTCCGCAGGCGGTGCCCGCCTTGGTGCAGGCCTTCAGCGCGCCGATGTCGGTGCAGCCGTCGCGCACGGCGCCGCACAACTGGCCCTTGGAGACGTCGTTGCAGGAGCAGATCTGCGCCGCATCCGGCAGGGCGTCGGCGCCCAGCGCCGGCTTCGCGTTGCCGTCGGCCTGCGGCAGGATCAGGAACTCGGGCGCCTCCGGCAGCGCGATGCCATTGAGCATCATCTGCAGCAGGGTGCCGTATTCGGCGGCGTCGCCCACCATCACCGCGCCCAGCAGCTTCCTGCCGCATTCGGACACGACGATCTTCTTGTAGACCTGCTTGCGCTCGTCGTTGAACTGGAAGGCGCGGCTGCCGGCGGTGGCGCCCTGCGCGTCGCCTATGCTGGCCACGTCCACACCCATCAGCTTCAGCTTGGTGCTCATGTCGGCGCCGGCGAAGCGCTGCGTGCCGCCGGCCAGCTGCTGCGCCACCACGCGAGCCATGTCGTAGCCGGGCGCGACCAGGCCGTAGACGTTGCCGTTCCAGGCGGCGCATTCGCCGATGGCGTAGATGTGTTCGTCGCTGGTGCGGCAGTGTTCGTCGACGGCGACACCGCCGCGCGGGCCGAGCGCCAGGCCGGCGCTGCGCGCCAGGTCGTCGCGCGGGCGGATGCCGGCGGAGAACACCAGCATGTCGGTCTCCAGCTGCGTGCCGTCGGCGAACTCCAGGCGGTGCCGTGCCTGTTCGCCGTCGACGATGCGCTGCGTGTTCTTGCCGGTGTGCACCTGCACGCCCAGCTCCTCGATCTTGCGGCGAAGCATGCGGCCGCCGGCCTCGTCCACCTGCAGCGCCATCAGCCGCGGCGCGAACTCCACCACGTGCGTGGCCAGGCCCAGGTCGCGCAGCGCCTTGGCGCATTCCAGCCCCAGCAGGCCGCCGCCGATGACCACTCCGGTCTTCGAGCGGGCGCCGCACTCCTGCATCGCCTCCAGGTCCTCGATGGTGCGGTAGACGAAGCAGCCGGCGCGCTCGCGCCCGGGCACCGGCGGCACGAAGGGGAAGGAGCCGGTGGCCAGCACCAGCTTGTCGTAGGGCAGCACCTCGCCGGTGCTCGCGGTCACGGTGCGGGCGACGCGGTCGATGGCGGTGGCGCGGGCGTTCAGCCGCAGCACGAAGCCGGAGCGCTCGAAAAAGCCGGGTGCGACCAGCGAGAGATCGGCCGCGCTGCGGCCGCTGAAGAACTCGGACAGGTGGACGCGGTCGTAGGCCGGGCGCGGCTCCTCGCACAGCACGGTGACCTGTGCGCCCGCCAGGGACGAGTCCTGCAGGCTTTCGAGGAATTTATGGCCGACCATGCCGTGGCCGATGACGACGATCTTCACGCGAGGGGTTCCTTGTTGCGGACGGCCGGGCGCGCACATCCCGCAGGGGACGCATCGAGCCGACCGTGAAGGCCCCCGTGCACGACGTTGTGCGAGCGGCGCACTGCAGCGTGCGCCGGGAGGCCTGGGAGATGGCACGCCCGTGGGGCGCACCGGTCAGGTTGACCTCCTAGACGCAAGCACCGTGCCAGCCCGGCGGGGCCGCCGAGGCACCGCCTTGGCGCAGGTTGGCGCGCGGCGCGCACAGCGGCAGTGCGCGAGCCGCGTGCGCTGTCAGGCGGCCAGGCGTGCGCGCACTGCTTCCACCAGCGGCGCCATCGCCGAGGGCGGGAACGGCGCGACGCTGCTGACGTTGATCTCGCACAGCACGTAGCTGCCTTCCGCTTCCCCGAGCAGGAAGTCGCAATCCCACAGCAAGGGCAGGCGCTCGCGCGGCAGGCCGACGCACGAACGCAGCAGCTCGATCCATTCGCTTTCGAGCTGGCGCCTCAAGCCCTGGAACGGCGCGAGGTTGGCGTCGTGGTACAGCCGCGGCCCCGAGGGCTCGGTGGGATGCAGCGCGTTCAGGGCCTGGTGGCCGAAGCCGGTGACGCGGTCCTCCACCAGGTAGGCGCGCACCATGCCGTCGACCAGGCGCGGCTGCCAGGCCTGGTCGATCATGTGGCCGCCGTTTTCCGGCGCGAAGTAGGCGGCGAGCTTGTCGACCAGCGCCGCGAGGTCCAGCGACTCTTCCGGGCTGCCACGCGGCGCATGACGCACGCGCAGCAAGCCCGAAGGCGCCTGCTCGACGCGCCAGATGCCGATGCCGCTGTGCCCGCGGTGCTGCTTCAGCACGCGCGGACCTTTCTGCAGGCGCGAAGGCAGTTCCGCCTGCAGCTGCGCAAGCGAGTCCACGCGCTGCACGTCGCTGCCGAAGGGCAGCTCGCGCGTCTCGAACAGCACGTCCTTCGTCCCGAGCTTTCGCACCGCTTCCGGATGCGCGCTGACGATCACACCGCGCTCGGCCAGGCGGCCCAGCATGGCGTCGAGGCGGTCGCGGCGCTTGCCGTCCTGGATCGGGTTGCACCAGGCGAGGACGACCCCGGCATCGCGCAATTGCGCTTCTACTTCCCCGGCGAAGTCGTCGTGCCAGATCGCCGGTACGGCAGGCAGGCCGGCGGCCGCGAAGGCATCGAAGAGCGGGGCGAAGCGGCTTTCGGCGGGATCCGAGCGCTCGCGCGCGGCGCGGTCTCCCGGGTAGAGCAGGGCTACAGGTGGATTGGCCAAGGTGGTGCTCCCCGGCGGGCGCGGGCCCGCCATCAGGAGCAGAACTTGGAGGCCGGGGCCTCTTGGTGCGCGGGGAGTCTGCTCTCGACCCCGCGTGCTTCATTCTAGGCCGGCTTGACGAAGCGCAGCACGAATTCGTCCTTGGGCATGGGCGGCTGCGGCGTGTTGCGGTCGCGCGGGTCGTCCGGGTTGCGCAGGAAGTCGCCGTGGCCGGCCAGCCGGAAGCCCGCGGCTTCGACTTCGCGCACGACGAAGGCTTCCTCCACGCGGTGCAGCGTGCCGGACTCGGAAATGCCGGTGCCGGCGCGGCCTGAATGGTCGGCGATCACGTAGACGCCGCCGGGCTTGAGCGCCTGGAACACCGCGCGGTTCACCGCCGCGCGGTCGACGCCCAGGTGGCCGAAGTCGTGGTAGTTGAACATCAGCGTCACCATGTCCAGCCGGCCTTGGGCTTCGGGCGGCACCGGGTCCTCGAAGGGCCGCGTCACGGGCACCAGCACCGCGGCGAGCGCGGGGTTGCGCATCCGCTCGGGCAGCGTGGGCAGGGGCGGCGGCGCCGTCGCCGGTGCCGGCGCCGCGGCGCCTTCGGGCTGCGGCGGCGGCGGCATGCGGCCCGGCGCGCGCGGCGCGTTCTGCGCGTAGACCTTGCCGTCGGGCCCGACGGCGCGGGCCAGCAACTCGCTGGTGTAGCCGCGCGCGGCGCTGAGGTCTTCGACCGCCATGCCGGGATGCACGCCCAGGAAGGCCAGCATCTCCACCGGCTTGCGGCGCACGTCGTTGGCGCGGTCTGCCGCGCTGCGGTCCGGTTCCGCGACGATGGCGGCGTAGCGCGCCGGATCAGGCGTCAAAGGCCCGCTGGCGCAGGCGGCCAGGACGAGGGCGAACAAGGCGGAGGCGGCGAAGGGGCGCATGAAGACTCCTGTCTGGACCGCCTGCATTCTGCTTCAACCGGCGTAATCCTCCGGGCTGTGGCGGTCCACCCCGTGCTGCATGCCCGCCACGCGCACCACGGTGCTGACGACGAAGGCCACCAACAGGTTGATGACCAGCGACCACACGGCGGCATAGCCGGGGACCGCCATGCCGAACAGGTGGATGGTGAAAGTGGAACTCGCGAAGTGCAGCGAAGCGGCCATCCAGGTGCCGGTGACGATGCCCGCGGCCCAACCGAGCAGCAGGCCGCGGTACTCGAGCACCCGCGTGTACAGGCCCAGCACCACCGCCGGCAAGGTCTGGATGATCCAGATGCCGCCCAGCAGCTGCAACTGGATCGCGAAGGTCAGCGGCAGGCCGAGGATGAACACCAGCGCGCCCACCTTCACGATCAGCGAGCAGTACTTGGCGACCTGCGTTTCCTCGTGGTGCGCCATGTCGCGGTTGAAGAACTCCTTGTGGATGTTGCGCGTGTACAGGTTGGCCGCCGCGATGGACATGATGGCCGCCGGCACCAGCGCGCCGATGCCGATGGCGGCGAAGGCGACGCCGACGAACCACGAGGGGAAGAAGTGCAGGAACAGCGCCGGCACCGCGAAGTTCGGGCCGAAGGCCTTGAAGTAGGGCGCGAACTCCGGCATGTCCTTCACGCCCGAGGCCAGTGCCATGTAGCCCAGCAGCGCCAGCAGCCCGAGCACCAGCGAATAGGCTGGCAACAGCGCCGTGTTGCGGCGGATGGTGTCGCCCGAGGCCGAGGCCAGCAGCGCCGTCACCGAGTGCGGATACAGGAACAGCGCCAGCGCGGAGCCCACCGCCAACGTGGCATACGCGCTGTAGCCATTGAGGCTGGTCGCATCGGGCGACTTCAGCAGCAGCTTGTCCGCCGGCACGGCGCCGAAGATGGCGCCGAAGCCGCCCAGCTGCGCCGGGATGACGATGACCGCGACGATGATCGTCAGGTAGATCAGCAGGTCCTTGACGATGGCGATCATGGCCGGCGCGCGCAGGCCCGAGGTGTACGTGTAGGCCGCCAGGATGGCGAAGGCGATGATGAGGGGAATGTCGCCGACCAAGCCGGTGGTCTGGAAGCCGAGCGCGCCGATCACCACTTCGATCCCCACCAGCTGCAGCGCGATGTAAGGCATGGTGGCCACGATCCCTGTCACCGCGATCGCGAGGCCCAACATGCGGCTGCCGTGGCGTGCGCTGACGAAGTCCGCCGCCGTCACGTGCCCATGCCGCTTGGCCACGGCCCACAGCTTCGGGAACACGACGAAGGCAAAGGGGTAGATCAGCACCGTGTAAGGCACGGCGAAGAAGCCGGTGGCGCCCGCGCCGAACACCAGCGCCGGCACGGCGACGAAGGTGTAGGCGGTGTAGAGGTCGCCGCCCAGCAGGAACCAGGTGACGATGGTGCCGAAGCGCCGGCCGCCCAGGCCCCATTCGTCCAGGTGCGCCAGGTCGCCGCGCCGCCAGTGCGCCGCGAAGAAGCCGAGGACCGTGACGAAGATGAACAGCGCCACGAACACGATGGTGGCGGTGACGTTCATGACTGGCCCCGCGTCTTGAAGTAGACGAAGCCCGTGATCACCGCGCTCACCAGCACCCACAGCAGCTGGTACCAGTAGAAGAAGGGAAAGCCCCAGAGCTGCGGGTCGATGCGGTTGTACGACGGGACCCAGACCATCGCGATCCAGGGGATCACCAGCAGCCAGAGCCAGGAGCGGGATGTCTTCTGCGCCATGTCGGATCACCTCCGGAGCCGGAGGGTAAACCCGAACGCCCGCTTTGGGGCGACGCGCTGCTCAGCCTTGTCGCCGCACCAGGGTGAGGTACTCCGACCGCGTCTGCGGCATGACCGCCCCCACCACCTGGTCGTACGAAGTCTTGTGGCGCGAGAGCATGCGCGCCGAAGCCACCAGCTTCGAGCGGCAGTACCAGTGGCAGGTGTGCTGCAACAGGAACAGTTCGGCCGAGATCGCGAAAGCGCGCTCGCGGGCCGTCGCCGAAGCGCCAGATTCGATGGCCCTGCGGATGCCGCGGGCATGGACGGCCAGCGCCTCGCGCATGTCGAAGCTGGGGAACCAGGCGGACGCGAACGGCGCCCACACCGGGAACAGGCTTACCTGCGCAATGGCGGCGTCAGCGGCGGCGAAGTCCGAGGCCAGGCGCGCGACCTGCGAGCCCAGCTCCTGCTCGTTGGCGCGCAGCACGTCCCACACCTGCTCCTGGCGGGCGGGGTCGGTTTCGCCGAGCGCGCGCAGGTAGCCCTGCGCCACGGACTCCAGGTTTCTCTCGATGCGGTGGCGGGAGAGGAAGGCGGCGAGCAGGGCGATGCGCTGGCGCTGCTGGCGCGTCTTCAGCATCCAGCAGGCTCCCAGCACGAGGACGGTAAGCAGCAAGGGGTCCATGGGAACTGTCGAGGATAGCAGTAGCATTGGCGGGCCCGGGCTTCCCGGGAACAACCAACAAAAGGAGACAAACTTGAAGTACAGGACCCTGCTGCCCCTGGCCCTGCTGGCCCTTGCCGCCACCGCGCAGGCGGAGGACACCTTGGAGAAGGTGGCGCGCACCGGAAAGATCACGCTCGCCTACCGCGAGTCCTCCATTCCCTTCAGCTACCTTGTCGGCGCGGACAAGCCCGTGGGCATGGGCGTGGACATCTCGCAGGCGGTCGTCGCCGAAGTGAAGAAGGCCCTGAACAAGCCGGCGCTGGAGGTGGACTACGTCGCCGTCACTTCCGCCAACCGCATCCCGCTGGTGCAGAACGGCACGGTGGACCTGGAGTGCGGTTCGACCACCAACAACAGCGCGCGCGCCAAGGACGTCACCTTCGCCATCAACTACTTCTACACCGGCACGCGGCTGCTGACGAAGAAGAGTTCCGGCATCAAGGGCTACGCCGACCTGGCCGGCAAGCAGGTGTCCAGCACCAGCGGCACGACCAACGTGCAGGTGCTGCGCAAGTTCGACCGCGACCACAGCCTGAACATGCAGATGGTCTACGGCAAGGACCACGCGGAGTCGATGCTGCTGGTGGAATCCGGCCGCGCCGTCGCCTTCGGCATGGACGATATCCTGCTGTACGGCCTGAAGGCCGCCGCCAAGGACCCGGGCGAGTGGGACGTGGTGGGCGAGGCGCTGCAGGTCGAGCCGTATGCCTGCATGCTGCGCAAGGACGACCCCAGGTTCAAGGCGCTGGTGGACAAGGTGATCGGCGACATGATGAAGAGCGGTGACTTCGCCAAGCTCTACGCCAAGTGGTTCACCTCGCCCATCCCGCCGAACAACAACAACCTGGGCGCGCCGATGTCCGACGAACTGAAGGGCAACCTGAAGGCCCTCAGCGACAAGCCGGCGACTTGATGTTCCCTAGCGCGGGCTGAGCACGCCCGCGCGCAGCAAGGGCCGCAGGCAGGCGAGCCCGATGACGGGCCCAGGCAGCAGCAGCCAGGCGATCCTGGCGCCTGCTGCCTCCAGGCCCGCTGTCGCCAGCGTGATCGACACGATGGTGATGGCGAAGCCGATGCTGTTCTGCAGCGCCAGCGCGCTGCCCACCAGCTGCGGCGGGCAGGCCGCCGCCGACAGGGCGGAGAACTGCGGCGAATCGGCGACCACCGCCACGCCCCACACCAGCAGCAGCACGACGGCCAGCGCCGGCGAACCCGCCCCCAACAACGGATAGAAGAAGCACATGGCGCCCGACACGGCCAGCGCCCAGGCGGCCACGCGCGCACTGCCCACGCGCTGGCTGAGCGAGCCGCCCGCGATGCAGCCCACGCTGCCGGCCGCGATCACCGCGAACGAGATCCACGACACGGAGGCTGGCTGCGCCGAAACTGCCGCCGCGACCAGGAAGGGCACGACGGTCCAGAACGCGTAAAGCTCCCACATGTGGCCGAAGTAGGCGAGGGCGGAGGCGCGGAAGGCCGGGACGCGGAAGGCTTCCCAGATCTCGCCCAGGCGCGCGTTCGTGCGGCGCGCCGGCAAGTGGGGGCCATCGCCGAGCAGCAGCACGGCGACGGCCGCGAGCACCGCGAGTACCGAAGACGCCAGCACCACCGCCTGCCAGGACCAACTGGCGCCGGCAGCCCGCACGCCGTGCGGCAAGGCCGTGCCCAGCGTGAGCATGCCGACCAGCAGGCCCAGCGTTGCGCCGGCGTTGGCGCGGCTCCAGCCGATGATCATCTTCATGCCCAGCGGGTAGATGCCGGCCAGGCAGATACCGACCAGGAAGCGCAGCACGAGGCCTTGTCCCAAGCCGCCGGCCCAGAGTGCGAAGGCCGCGTTCAACGCGGCGCCCAACGCGGCGCAGACGCCGAAGATGCTGCTGGCCGCATAGCGGTCGGCGAGGCCGGTGGTCGCGAAGGCCAGCGTGCCCGCGATGAACCCGAGCTGCGTCGACGCCGTCAGCCAGCCGAACTGCGCCGGTGACAGCGACCAGGCGCGCATCAGGTCCGCCGCCGCGCTGTTGGGGCTGAACCAGAGCGAGGTGCCGAAGAGTTCGGCCAGCACGATGAGCGGGATGGCGCGGCGCATGGCCCGCCACTGTAGTCCTCCTCGGCGCAGGAAGCCGCCGACACGCCGCGCGACGCCGAGCCTACTGGCCGCGTCGCGCCGCGGCGCAACACTGGCTGCGCCCATGTTCCGCCGCCAAGACCAGGACGACCTCGCCTCGCATCCCGAGCGGCCCCACTACACGGCCGAGGAAAAGCGCAAGCGCATCTTCGCGATCATGGCCGCGTCCTCGGGCAACCTGGTCGAGTGGTTCGACTTCTACATCTACGCCTTCGGCGCGATCTACTTCGCGTCCGCCTTCTTCCCCAAGGCGAATCCGACGGTGCAGCTGCTGAACACGGCCGGCGTGTTTGCCGCGGGCTTCCTGATGCGGCCCATCGGCGGCTGGATCTTCGGCCGCATCGGCGACCGGCGCGGCCGCCGGACGGCGCTGCTGATCTCGGTGGCCATGATGTGCGTGGGCTCGCTGATGATCGCGGCGGTGCCGACCTATGCGTCCATCGGCGCCTGGGCGCCGGTGCTGCTGCTGTGTGCGCGCCTGCTGCAAGGCCTGTCGGTGGGCGGCGAATACGGCACCACGGCCACCTACATGAGCGAGGTGGCGCTGCGCGGCCTGCGCGGCTTCCTGTCGTCCTTCCAGTACGTGACCCTGATCGGCGGCCAGCTGCTGGCCGTGCTGGTCATCGTCATCCTGCAGGCGCTGCTGGACGAGGCGCAGCTGAAGGCCTGGGGCTGGCGCATTCCCTTCGTGGTGGGCGCCGTGGCCGCGCTGGCCGCGCTGTTCCTGCGCCGCACGCTGCACGAGACCTCCACGGCGCAGACGCGCGCCGCCAAGGAGGCGGGCAGCTTCGCGGGCATCCTGCGCAACCACCGCGCGGCCTTCCTCACGGTGCTGGGCTACACGGCCGGCGGTTCGCTGATCTTCTACACCTTCACCACGTACATGCAGAAGTACCTGGTCAACTCCGCCGGCATGTCGGTGAAGACGGCCAGCGTCGTGATGACCGTCTGCCTGTTCGTCTTCATGTGCCTGCAGCCGCTGTTCGGCGCGCTGTCGGACCGCATCGGCCGCCGCAGCAACATGCTGCTGTTCGGCGCGCTCGGCACCCTGGCGACGGTGCCCATCTTCACGGCGCTGCAGCGGGTGCACAGCCCGGAAGCGGCCGGCGCGCTGATCCTGCTGGCGCTGGCCATCGTCAGCTTCTACACCTCGGTCAGCGGCATCGTGAAGGCGGAGTTGTTTCCGCCCGAGGTGCGGGCCATGGGGGTGGGCTTCGCCTATGCGATCGCGAACGCGGTGTTCGGCGGCACGGCCGAATACGTGGCGCTCTGGCTCAAGGACGCGGGCCACGAGCCGCTGTTCTACTGGTACGTCTCGGTGATGATGCTGGTCGCCTTCCTGGCCGCCCTGCGGCTGCCGCGGCGCCCGGACTACCTGCACAACGAACACTGAGGGTTTGACAGGATGGGCTGGGCTTGCATAACCTTGCGGCCCATGATCCAGACCCGACCTCTCTTCGAAATCCGCCTGCAGGTGCCCCAGATCGTCGACATCGGCGACACTCCGCTCGGCCGCCGCCGCATCGCCACCGTCACCGGCGGCGAGTTCGAGGGCGAGCGCCTGCGCGGCAGCGTGGTGGGCGCGCCCGCCGGCGACTGGCTGCTGCAGCGCAACGACGGCACGACCATCCTGGACGTGCGCCTGCTGCTGCGCACCGACGACGGCGAGCACATCTACATGTCCTATCGCGGCGTGCGACACGGCCCGGCGGACGTGATGGCACGCATGGCGGCGGGTGAAGTGGTCGATCCCAAGACCTACTATTTCCGCATCACGCCGGTGTTCGAGACCTCGGCCAGGAAGTACGACTGGCTGAACCGCATCGTGGCCGTCGGTACCGGACGGCGCGAACCGACCGGGCCGATCTACACCATCGAGGAAGTCCTTTAGCCTAGCATCGCTGCATGGAAAGCAGCGATCGCAACACCCAATGCTGCATCGCCGGCGGCGGCCCCGCCGGCCTGATGCTCGGCTACCTGCTGGCCCGCGCCGGCTTGCGCGTGACCGTGCTGGAGAAGCACGACGACTTCCTGCGGGACTTCCGCGGCGACACCATCCACCCCTCGACCTTGACGGTACTGCAGGACATCGGCCTGCTGGAGGAGTTCCTGAAGCTGCCGCACCAGGAGGTCGCGGAGCTCAGTGGCGACGTCTACGGCCAGACCGTCACCGTCGCTGATTTCCGCCACCTGCCGGCGCCGCGGCCCTTCCTGGTGCTGATCCCGCAATGGGACTTCCTGGACTTCATCGCCCGCGAGGCCCGCAAGTTTCCCGGCTTCACGCTGTGCATGGGCGCGAAGGCCGCGGGGGTCATCGAGGAGGGCGGCCGCGTCACGGGCGCGCAGGTGGAATCGCATGAGGGCAACTACGCCATCCGTGCGGACCTGGTGGTCGGCGCCGACGGCCGCCATTCGGTGATCCGGCCCGACGGCGGCCTGGAGAGCGTGGACACCGGCGCGCCGATCGACGTCCTCTGGTTCCGGCTGCCGCGCGATGCGGCCCACGACCCGGAGCGCACCGGCGGCACGATCCGGCCCGGCGCCATCCTCGTCACGCTGAATCGCGACGAGTACTGGCAATGCGCCTTTGTCATTCCCAAGGGCTCGCTGGAGCAGATGCAGCAGGAAGGCATCGCCGCCTTCCGCGTGCGCGTGGCGCGCATCGCGGACTTCCTGGCCGACGACGTGGATGCGCTGCGCAGCTGGGACGACGTGAAGCTGCTGAGCGTGCAGATCAGCCACCTGCGGCGCTGGTGGCGCGAAGGCCTGCTGTGCATCGGCGACTCGGCCCATGCGATGTCTCCGGTGGGCGGCGTGGGCATCAACCTGGCGATCCAGGACGCGGTGGCCGCCGCCAACCTGCTGGCGCAGCCGCTGCGCGAAGGCCGGCTGCGCACGCAGGACCTGGAAGCGGTGCAGCGCCGGCGCGAATGGCCGGCGCGAGTGACGCAGCGCGCGCAGGTGGCGATCCAGAACGAGGTGCTGTCGCCGGTGCTGACGAGCAGCACGGCGCCGGGCGACCTTCCGCTGCCCCTGAAGCTGCTGCAGAGGCTGCCGCTGCTGCGGCGCCTGCCGGCGCGGCTGGTGGGGATAGGCGTGCGTCCGGAACGGGTCAGGAGTCTGAATTGAAATCGATCCTCGAATCCTTCAACCTGGCCGGGCGCATCGCGCTGGTCACCGGCTCCAGCACGGGCATCGGCCTGGCGCTGGCGCGCGGGTTGGCCGCGGCCGGCGCCGAGGTGGTGCTGAACGCGCGCAACGCGGACAAGCTGCAGCAGGCGGCCAGCGCGCTGCGCGCCGAGGGCGCCAAAGTGCATGCGGTGGACTTCGACGTCACCGACAAGGCGGCGGTCACGGCCGGCATCGAGCGCATCGAGCGCGAGATCGGCCCGATCGCCATCCTGGTGAACAACGCCGGCATGCAGCGGCGAGCGCCGCTGGAGGAGTTCGCCGAATCCGACTGGCACACCTTGATGAAGACCAACGTCGACAGCGTGTTCTTCGTCGGCCAGGCCGTGGCGCGCCACATGATCCGGCGCAAGCGCGGCAAGGTCATCAACATCTGCTCGGTGCAGAGCGAGCTGGGGCGGCCCAACATCGCGCCCTACACCGCGAGCAAGGGCGCGGTGAAGATGCTGACCAAGGGCATGGCCATCGACTGGGGCCAGCACGGCATCCAGGTCAACGGCCTCGGCCCCGGCTACTTCAAGACCGAGCTGACGCAGGCGCTGGTGGACAACGCGGAGTTCAGCGCCTGGCTGGTGGGCCGCACGCCATCGCGCCGCTGGGGCGAGGTGGAAGACCTGGTGGGCGCCGCCGTGTTCCTGGCCAGCGACGCCTCCAATTTCGTCAACGGCCACATCCTCTATGTCGACGGCGGCGTGACCGCCACCCTGTGAAGCCATGAAAGCACTCGTCATCCACGCCCCCGGCGACCTGCGCATCGAGGAAGTCCCGACCCCGGAAACGGGGCCGCAGCAGCTGCGCGTGCGCGTGCGCTGCGGCGGCATCTGCGGCTCCGACCTGCACTACTTCAACCACGGCGGCTTCGGCACCGTGCGCATCCGGCAGCCGATGATCCTGGGCCACGAAGTGTCCGGCGCCATCGAGCAGGTGGGCACCGGCCTGGCCGGCTTCAGCGTCGGGCAGCGCGTGGCGATCAGCCCCAGCCGTCCCTGCACGCGCTGCCGCTTTTGCCAGCAAGGCCTGCAGAACCACTGCCTGGACATGCACTACTACGGCAGCGCGATGCGGATGCCGCACGTGCAGGGCGCGTTCCGGCAGGAGATCGTGGTCAATGCCGAACAGGCGCACCTGTTGGAGGACAGCGTCAGCGACGCCGAAGGCGCGCTGGCCGAACCGCTGTCGGTGGCGCTGCACGCGGTGCGGCGCGCCGGTCCGCTGGTGGGCAGGAACGTGCTGGTCACCGGCAGCGGGCCCATCGGCGCCCTGCTGGTGATCGCGGCTCGCCGCGCCGGCGCCACCCACATCACGGTGACCGACGTGGCCGAAGCGCCGCTGCGCAGCGCGCTGAAGGTGGGCGCGGACGAAGGCCTCAACGTGGCGCTGGATCCGGAAGCGCTGGCGCGCTACGAAGCGGACAAGGGATTCTTCGACGTGCTGTTCGAGGCCAGCGGCAACGAGCGCGCGCTGGCCGGCGCCTTCGCGGCGCTGCGGCCGCGCGGCATCATCGTCCAGGTGGGCCTGGGCGGCGGCAGCATGAACCTGCCGGTCAACACGATCGTGGCGAAGGAGTTCGACCTGCGCGGCGCCTTCCGCTTCCACGAGGAATTCGCGACGGCGGTGGCCTTGTTGAACAAGGGCCTGGTCAGCGTCAAGCCGCTGATCTCGGCATCGCTGCCTTACCGCGACGCCAGCCGCGCCTTCGCCCTGGCGGCGGACCGCTCGCAGGCCATGAAGGTCGTCCTGAACTTCGACTGAGGTGCTCCCATGCTGATGGGGGTGCCCGCCGAAACGGCGGCGGGTTGGTGGAACACGGGCTGATTGCCGTTGCGCATCGCGCACCGGGTTGCACCACGCGCAACGCCATGGCGCATGGTGCAACCCGCGCCTAAAGTGCGGCCTCCAATGAGGAGACGTACCGTGATGCATACCCGGGCGCTGCAAGGCGCCGCTTTCGTCCTGGCCACCGCACTTGCCGGCTGCGCCACTGCCCCGCCGTCGGCCAGCGAGGCCAGCGTCCAGGCCCACGTGGACCGCGCGCGCGAACTGGCAGGCAGCGACCTCGGCCAGCTCGTGCGCCTGTGCAACCCGCAGCCGGCCGAGCGCGCCAAGGGCGGCGCCGCCGCCCGCGCAGGTGTTCGACAACCTGTACTACGTCGGCGGCGACTGGGTGAGCGCCTGGGTGCTGAAGACCTCGCAAGGCCTGGTCCTGATCGACGCGCTGAACAACGAGGAAGAAGCGCACGCCCTCATCGAAGGCGGTATGGCGAAGCTCGGGCTCGATCCGCGGCAGATCAAGTACATCGTCATCACGCACGGCCATGGCGACCACTACGGCGGCGCGAGCTACCTGGCGAAGAAGTACGGCGCCCACGTGGTGGCCAGCGAGGCGGACTGGACGATGATGCACACGCACCTGGAGTTCAGCTCCGCGGTGTGGCCGCAGCCGCCCGCGCGCGACATCGCGGTGAAGGACGGCGAGCGCCTGACGCTCGGCGACACCACGCTGACGCTGTACCTGACGCCCGGCCACACGCCGGGCACGCTGTCGCCGGTGTTCGACGTGCGCAGCGGCGGCCGCACGCACCACGCGATGCTGTGGGGCGGCACCAGCTTCAACTTCGGCAAGGACTTCGGCCGGCTGCAAAGCTACGAAGCGGCGACGCAGCGCATGCGCGGCATCGCGGCGCAGATGCCCGTCGACGTGTTGGTGTCCAACCACGCGAGCTTCGACAATTCCATCGCCAGGATGAAGGCGATGCGCGCGGCCCCGGGCGCGCCCAACCCCTTCGTCACCGGTCCGGAAGTGGTGGACCGCTCGCTGCATATCATGGGCGAATGCGCCCGCGCGCAGTCGGACCGCTCCAGGCTTTAGAACGATCCGTTTCCTGCCCCACACGCACCGCCCGCTGGCTCGCCGCCACCGGGCGGTGCGGCATTTGGAGGCGTGGTTCCTAGGCGCGAGGCCTACGCCCTCGTGGTTAGGGCGAAGGTTTAGGCCATCGACTCTAGTGTGTTTTTTCGTTTCAGTTGTTAGATTCCTGTCCGTACTGCCGAGCAGTTGACCTTCGGGTCGTCCGCTCGCGTCGCTGAAACCAACCCCCTGCTGCCATCTCTTTTTCCTGCCTCAACCGCGGGATGGCCGCTTGTTGCCTGGAGTTTTTGTGAATCACGTTTTCCGAGTCGTCTGGAACGCAGCCCTGGGCTGCTGGGTCGCCGTGGCCGAAACCTGCACCGCGCACAGGAAGGCTGCCAGGAGCGGCAAGGCCGTCGCCGCGGCGCTGTCGCTGATGCTGGGTGCCGGCGTGCATGCGCAGACCGCCCTCGTCGATGGACAGGGCGGCAGCGGCTGCATGGTCGGCGTGTCCAACTGCGCGCTGCCCACCAGCAATGCAACCTACACCGACTTCCACACGCAAGGCGGCGCCGGCAGCGGCGGCGGCGCCGGCCTGGGCGGCGTGTTCTTCGTGAACTCCGGCGCCTCGCTGCAGTTGAACAACGTCTCCTTCGAGCACAACACGGTGCAGGGCGGCGACGGCGGCAGCACGCCCGACGTCACGGTCAGCGGCGCCGCGCTGCCGCTGGCGGACAAGACGGCCAGCGTCAGCTCCGTCACGGCCTTCGGCGTCGCGCCGACCATCGTCGACAACGCCGGCACCCTGATGGTGACCGGCGCCACCCTGAGCAGCAGCAACCCGCTGATCAAGGCGGGCAACGTCGTGTCCGTGGCCGGCACCGACGGCACCACGACCATCAGCACGCTTTCCGGCAACGCCGTCACCTTCGCGCAGCCGGTCGCGATCGATGCTTCGGCCATCAAGGCGGTCAGCAACGCGCAGTGGACGCCCGGCGGCAACACCGTCACCAGCACGTCCTTCGCCAGCATGGCGCCTTCGGACCTGGCGACCGGCATGACCGTCATCGGCGCCGGCATTCCGGCGGGCACCACGGTGACCAACGTCACCCGCGACGGCAGCAACAACATCCTGTCGGTGACGCTGAGCAACAGCATCGTCGTCGGCGGCCTCGGCGCCTCGCTGAAGTTCGTCAACGTCGGCAGCTTCGACGCTTCGCAATACGCCAAGCCCTCGTCGCTGCAGGCCAACCAGATCAGCCTGTCGGCGACCGGCCTGGGCATGGCCGTGGGCATGACGCTCAGCGGCGACGGCGTTCCCGCCGGCACCAAGGTCACCGCCATCGACGGCGACACGGTCACGCTGTCGAACCCGATTTCCGCGCTGTCCTTCACCGCCTCGCTGCCGGTGGGCACCGTGGGCGGCAACACGATCCAGCTGTCCGCGCCCGACAACCGCTTCACCGTGGGCACCGCCGTCAGCGGCACCGGCATCCCGCCGGGCACCGTGATCACCTACGTCGACCCGCAGACCGGCGCGCTGACCCTCAGCAACGCGCTGACCGACATCCCGAAGAACCTCAGCACGCAGAGCGTGCTGGCGCAGAACGGCGCGACGCTGACCCTGCGCAGTTCCACCGGCCTGCGCGCCGGCATGACGCTGGAAGGCGCGGGCATTCCCGCCGGCACGACCATCCTCGCGGTCAACGGCAACAGCGTCACGCTGAGCGCCGCACCGAGCGGCGCCGTCAGCGGCTTCGTCGCCAGTTCGCCCCTCAGCACCGGCGGCTCGCTGAACGGCGTCGGCGCCACCGGCACGCGTGGCGCCAACGGCAGCAACGGCCTCAACGGCGACCCGGTCGTGGTGTGGATCACCGACGGTGAAGGCCGCAAGGGCAGCAACGGCGGCAATGCCGGCAACGGCGTCAACGCCGCGGGCGGCAAGGGCGGCAACGGCGGCGCGGGCAGCGCCGGCGCGCCCTTCAACTACGACCTGACGATGCACACCATCCAGGCGACCAAGGACGCCATCGCCAACACCGCGGAAGCGGCCGGCGCGCTGGCCACCTTCCCGCCCAACGCGGTGCTGTCGGCGGCGCACATCGCGGCCGCGGCCGTGTCGTATGCCGACCTCGCGGTGGCCATCGTCAACCTCGCCGACTGGGGCGCCGAACTGTCGCTGGGCCTGGCGGGCCGCGGCGGTGACGGCAGCCAGGGCGGCAAGGGCGGCAACGGCTCCGACTTCTACGGCGGCGGCGCGGGCGGCAACGGTGGCGCCGGCGGCAAGGGCGCGCTGGGCATCACCGACGGTGGCGCGGGCGGCAACGGCGGCAATGGCGGCGCCGGCGGCTTCGGCGCCGGCGGCGGTTCCGGCGGCGCCGGTGGCGCGGGCGGCAACAGCGGCAACTCGGTCGAAGGCAGCGACGGCTCCGGCGGCGTGGCCGGCTTCGGCGGCGGCACCGGCAGCGACGGCAGCGGCCTGAACGGCGGCGGCGGCTCCGGCTACGGCGGCGCGATCTTCGTGCGCAACGGCGGCACGCTCACCATCACCGGCGACTCGCTGTTCCGCGAC
The DNA here is from genome assembly GCF_012927085.1 of Ramlibacter agri. Taxonomy (NCBI): domain Bacteria; kingdom Pseudomonadati; phylum Pseudomonadota; class Betaproteobacteria; order Burkholderiales; family Comamonadaceae; genus Ramlibacter; species Ramlibacter agri. Next base: position 643,007 of record NZ_JABBFX010000003.1, read on the forward strand.
AACACCGTGCTGGCCGGCTCCAGCAACAACGGCGGCGCGGCCGGCCAGGCCGCGGGCTCCGACATCTTCATGATGAAGGGCTCCAACGTGTTGCTGGCCCCGGGCGCGGGCCACACCATCCGCATCGAAGGCTCGATCGCCGACGACAGCACGGCCAGCATCGGCACCGGCGCCTACGCGCCCGGCGCCGGCGCCGACCTGCGCATCGGCGGCGGCGGCCTGGTGCAGCTGGCCGGCCAGAACACCTATTCCGGCAAGACGCTGCTCGAAGGCGGCACGCTGGAAGCCGACGTCGGCACCGGCATCAACACGTCCAGCAGCGTCGTCTTCAGCGGCTCGGGCGCCATCGGCACGCTGAACACCGGTAACTCCGGCGCGCTGCTGACGACGCAGGACATCACGCAGCGTGCGGGCACGCTGCCCGGCCAGTTCGCCTGGACCGGCGCGGGCGGCTTCGCGGCCGACACCACCGGCGGCATCACCATCGACTTCGGCCGCACCGGCAACGGTTCGCGCGAGAAGCTGGTGTGGGGCAGCTCCTACCTCGCCACCAACGCGACGCTGGTCTTCGGCTCCGAGTACGGCCTGGGCTCGGTGACGTGGAAGAACGACATCGACCTGAACGGCCAGACCGGCAACATCGCCGTGTACGACAGCAAGCAGGTGGTGGACGGCCAGGAAGTGAAGGACGTCGCCACGATCACCGGCAAGCTCACCAACGGCAGCCTGCGCATCGGCAGCGCCGGCTATGACGGCACGCTGTACCTGACGGGCCAGAACTCGGTCAACGCGGTCACGGTCAACAGCGGCACCGTCAGCACGATGGGCGTGGACGCCACCGGCCACCTGCTGGCGGCCAACGGCGGCAGCGTCGCCGTCAACGGCGGCAACCTGGTGCTGGGCGATAGCGAGCGCGCCACCTCGGTCGCCGTGGCGGCCGGCGGCCAGCTGCTGTCCGCGGGCAGCCTCGCGGCCAACACCCTGGACAACAGCGGCGTGGTCTCGCTGCTGTCGGTGAACGCGCCGTCCACCATCGGCACCGTGGGCAACCATGCCAACGGCCTGCTGAACGTGGTGGGTACGACCAACGTCACGGGCAACATCACCAACGACGCCAATGCCACCGTGCTGCAGTCCGCCGACATGGCGACGGGCAGCGTCACGAACAACGGCCTCTGGAGCGTCAACGGCGCTCGCACGCTGCAGTCCACCAGCCTCACCGGCCAGGGCAACTTCGCCCTCGCGCAGGCGGCCGACCAGCTGACGGTCAAGCTCGATGGCGATTCCAGCTTCGGCGGCACCTTCACCGGCGCCGGCGTGCTGGTGAAGGACGGCAACGGCGCGCTGACGCTGACGGGCGCCAACACCCACACCGGCGGCACGCTGGTGAACGCGGGCACGCTGGACAACACCGGCGGCGGCACGCTGGCCGACACCGGCGTCGTGGCGATCAACGCAGGCGCGACCTTCCGTGCCGGCACCGCCGACACCATCGGCGACGTCGCCAACGCGGGCACCCTGGAAGTGAAGGCGGCGCAGAACGTCGCCTCGCTCAGCAACCTGCAAGGCGGCGTGGCGAAGCTGGATGCCGACCTCGTGTCCTCGGGCAACGTCGTCAACCAGGGCACGGTGGAACAGTCCGCCAACGTCCAGGCGGCCGGCGTCGACAACAGCGGCACCTGGAACGTCAACGGCCAGCGCGCGATCACGACCGGTGCCCTCTTCGGCAATGCGAATGGCCGCCTCAACCTGGCTTCGGCCAGTGATGAACTGGCGCTGACGCAGTCCGGCGACTCCGCCTTCGCGGGCCAGATCACCGGCCAGGGCGCCTTCGTCAAGAACGGCACCGGCACGCTGACCCTGTCCGGCGCCAGCGCCGGCACCGGCAAGCTGGCGGTGAACGCCGGCGCGGTCGAAGTGATCGGCAGCGTCGCCAGCCAGAACGTGCAGGTGGCGCAGGGCGCGAGCCTGGGCGTGGCGGCCAATGCGCTGTCCAACAGCGCGGCCCTCGCCAACGCCGGCACGCTCAACGTGCGTGCCGACAACACGGTGGCCACCTTCAGCAACAGCGGCACGGTCAACGGCCCGGGCAAGCTGACGGCGCAGACCTACCAGTTGAACGACGGCAGCGTCGTCAACGCCAACCTGGGCACCGGCTCGCTGACGACTTCCGGCAACGTGCTGCTGAATGGCACCAGCGACGCGCAGAACGTCAACGTGCTGGCCGACAGCACGCTGACCCTGGGCGGCGCGCAGCGCCTGGCACAGCAGGCTGCGGTGAACGTGGACGGCCGCCTGGTCCTGGGCAACGGCGACCAGACCGTGTCGACCCTGGCCGGCACCGGCAAGGTGGACATGAACGCCTATCACCTGAACGTGACCAACGGCGGCACTTTCTCCGGCACGCTGACCAGCACCAACGGCAGCTCGCTGGCCCTGGACGGCGCGGCGCTGGCCCTCACCGGCGGCAGCGCGGTGACGACCGACGCGCTGGCGCTTACCGACGGCAGCTCGATGACGCTCACCAGCGGCTCGCAGCTGAACGCCGGCGCGGCGGTGGTCGGCACCGGCTCCACGCTGAAGCTGGAAGACGGCGCGAGCCTGTCCTACGTCAGCCTGGGCGGCGGCGGCACGATAGCTGCCGCGCAGTTCGACAACGCGGCGGGCCGCAAGGTCGCGGGTTCGCTCACGATCACCGGCAACTTCACCAACTACGGCACGCTGTCGCCCGGCTACTCGCCTGGCATCGTGACGATCCTCGGCAACTACACCGAGACCGCGTCGCTGCAGCTGGAACTGGCCGGCACCACGCCGGGCACGCAGCACGACCAGGTGCGCGTCGGCGGCACGGCCACGGCCACGCCGAGCAGCGTCCTGACCTTCGCGACCTGGAACGGCGTGACGCCGCAGGCCGGCAACGTGTACCAGGTGATCGCCGACACGAACGGCGGCACCAAGCGCATCAACGGCGCCTTCGGTGACGTGGTGTTCGACGCCGACGGCCTCGCCGGCGCCGCTGCACCGCTGCACAACGCCGCGATCGTGCTGGACCTGGCCACGGGCCGCGCCATCGCCACCGGCCTGAACAACGCCGGCAGCACCTACGCGGACCTGGGCCAGACGACGGCGCAGCGCGCCGCCGCGCAGACCCTGTTGAATGCGGCGACCGCCAACGTCGGCACCAACCAGATCGACAGCGCGCAGGACCTGGGCCGCACGGCAGCCGCGGTGCTGACGACGTCGAACGGCGTGCAGAAGTTGACGCCCGAGTACTACGGTGCGATGGCCGACTACGGCTTCAGCGTCTCCAACGACGCCACGCGCCAGCTGATGAAGGGCGCCGCGACCTCGTTCGGCCAGTCGAAGCCGGTGGGCACGGCCACGCTGACCGCCGACCTGCAGGACAGCAACCTGCGGCCGGTGAGCGGCACGCACCTGGGCCGCGACGAGCTGACCCTGGGCGGCGAGTGGCAGGTCACGAACAGCACGGCGCTGGGCGGCCTGCTCTCCGTGAGCAACGGCACGCTGGGCGGCGACTACGGCAGCGGCAAGGCCAGCGGCTCCGCGCTGCGGGTCTACGGCAAGGCGGCGCTCACCGACAAGGTGACGCTGGTCGGCGGCATCGGCTACGGCAGCTACAGCTACGACCTGACCCGCAATGCGGTGACGGCGCAAGCCACGGGCAGCACGCATGGCACGGGCACCGACGCGAACATCGGCATCGCCTACGACGCTTACCGCAAGGACGGCTTCTCGGTGGCGCCGTATGCCAGCCTGGACCACGGCCGCTACAGCTTCGACGGCTTCACGGAGCAGGGCACGAGTGACCAGCGCCTGGTGCTGGATGGCTACGGCACGACGCGCACCACCGGCACCGTCGGTTCCGCGTTCAGCTGGCAGCAGAACCTGGGCGGCTACGCCACCCAGTTCACGGTGGACGCCGCGCTGCAAAGCGTGCTGCAGGAAGGCAACCGCGCCGTCAATGCCCGCCTGGGCATAGCCAACAATGTGCAGTTCCCGCTGACCTTCGAAAGCCGCAAGCGCGTGCTGCCGATCCTGGGGTTGGCCGGCAGCGTGGAACTGGGCAAGGGCTTCACCGCCAGCGCCTCGATCGACGCCGCGCTGTCCGGCAACCGCGACACCGGCGTGCGGGCGCAGGTGTCGAAGCAGTTCTGACGAACGGCTTCCGCCAAGCGAAAGGGCCACGGCGCGAGCCGTGGCCCTTTTCCCTTGGCAGCTTGCATTGACCGCGCTTAAGTTGTACAAAAACCTGCCGCTGTCTCGGCACGAGGCGAGCCAGCGGGTTTTTGCACAATTCGCCTCGCGAACCTTGGGAGGTCACATGGACACTCTCGTCGGATCGCATTCGTGGAAATGGCGGGCAGTGGACTGGACCGCCGCTGCAGTTTCCGGCCTGGCGGCCGGGGCCGTGCTGATGGTGCTGGACCTGCTGTGGTCCAGTCTCTTCAGCCCTGAGGGCCCCTGGCGAACATCGCACATGATCGCGCCGATCTTCATCGGCGACGCCACTTACCGGGCCACGGGCTACGCTTTCAGCACCGCCGTCGTCGGCGTGGCGCTGGCCGTGCACTACGTGCTGGGCATCGCGTTCGGCCTGATCATGGCGGCCATCATGGCGCAGTTCCGGGCCGACGGCAGCCCGGGCACCGCGGCTGCCGCGGGCGGCATCCTGGGCATGGCCCTCTACCTGGTGAACTTCGACCTGCTGGTCGGCCTGGGCTTCTTCCCCTGGCTGGTCGAAATGCAGGGACCCGAAACGTTTGCCGCCCACGTGTTGTTCGGGGTCGTGGCGGCGTTGCTTTACTGGAGGCTCAAGAGAACCGAGACGGAAGGCTGACCATGGCCCTTGCCGTCACCTTGATCGTGCTCGCGCTCGGGTCGGTGCTGTTCCACTTCCTGAGCCCCTGGTACTTCACACCGATCGCGTCCAACTGGCACGCGATCGACACCACGATCGCCATCACCTTCTGGGTGACCGGCTTCGTGTTCGTGGCGGTCAGCCTGTTCATGGCCTGGTCGCTCATCCAATACCGCGCTCGCCCGGGCGGCCGGGCCGCCTACCAGCCGGAGAACAAGAAGCTGGAAGGCTGGCTGCTGGTGGTGACGGCCGTCGGCGTCGCGGCCATGCTGGCGCCGGGCCTCTACGTGTGGGCGGACGTCGTGCAGGCGCCGCAGGACGCGCAGGCGGTGGAAGTGGTGGCGCAGCAATGGAACTGGGCCTACCGGCTGCCCGGCAAGGACGGCAAGCTGGGGACCGTCAACTCGCGCTACGTCACCGACGACAACCCCTTCGGCATGAACCCGGCCGACCCGAACGGCGCCGACGACGTGCTGCTGGCCACGCCCGAACTGCACGTGCCCCTGGGCAAGCCGGTCAAGCTGCTGCTGCGGTCCAAGGACGTCTTGCACGACTTCGCGGTGGCCGAGATCCGCGTCAAGATGGACATGGTCCCCGGCCTGGTCACCTACGTGTGGTTCACGCCCACCAAGGCCGGCACCTACGACATCCTGTGCGAAGAACTATGCGGCGTCGGCCACTACGCGATGCGCGGCAAGATGGTGGTGGACGAACCCGCGGCCTATTCCGCCTGGCTGGACAAGCAGCCCACCTATGCGAGCCTGCGCACCCACGTGGCCGGCGATGCCGCGGTGGGCAAGACGCTGTACGCCACCTGCGCCGCCTGCCACGGCGCCGGCGGCGAGGGCAACGTGGCGCTGAACGCGCCCAAGCTGAGCGGGCAGGGCGCCTGGTACCTGGAAAGGCAACTGCAGCACTTCAAGGCCGGCATGCGCGGCACGCAGGACAAGGACACCTTCGGCAAGATGATGGCGCCGATGGCCGCCACCTTGCCGGACGACACGGCCATCGCCAACGTGGTGGCCTACATCGCCACCCTGCCGGATACACCGGTGGCGCCGACGCTGAAGGGCGACATCGCCAGCGGCGCGCGCCAGTTCGCCACCTGCGCGGCCTGCCACGGCGCCAACGGCGCGGGCATCGCGGCGACGCATGCGCCGCGCCTGCACGGCATGAGCGACTGGTACATGGCCAGGCAGCTGAAGAATTTCCGCGATGGCGTGCGCGGCGCGCACCCGCAGGACCCCTATGGAAACCAGATGGCATTGGTCGCCGGGATGTTGAACGACGATGCCGACATCGGCAACGTCCTGGCGTACATCAACTCGCGTTGATCCGAGCGGAGGCTGCATGGCTGTCACCCACGTTGCGCACGACGAGTCGGATTTCGCACCGCCCGCGGAGGTGGCGGAAGTCCACCTCTACCACCCGAAAACCTTCATCGGCAAGTACGTCTGGAGCCAGGACGCCAAGGTCATCGCCATCCAGTACGGGTTGACGGCCATGGCGATCGGGCTGGTGGCGCTGGTGTTCTCGTGGTTGATGCGCCTGCAGCTCGGGTTTCCCAGCCACGCCGGCTTCGTGACGCCCAGCGTCTACCTGCAGCTGGTGAGCATGCACGGGATGATCATGGTGATCTACCTGCTCACCGCGCTGTTCCTGGGCGGCTTCGGCAACTACCTGATCCCGCTGATGGTGGGCGCGCGGGACATGGTGTTCCCGTACGTCAACATGGTCAGCTACTGGGTGTACCTGCTGGCGGTGCTGCTGCTGGTGGCGAGCTTCTTCGTGCCGGGCGGCCCCACCGGCGCCGGCTGGACCCTCTATCCGCCGCAGGCCATCCTGGACGGCACGCCGGGCGCGAACTGGGGCATCCTGCTGATGCTGGTCTCGCTCGGGGTGTTCGTCATCGGCTTCACCATGGGCGGCCTGAACTACGTGGTGACGGTGCTGCAGGCCCGCACCCGCGGCATGACGCTGATGCGGCTGCCGCTGACGGTGTGGGGCATCTTCACGGCGACGGTGCTGGCGCTGCTGGCCTTTCCGGCCTTGTTCGTCAGCGCCATCATGATGTTCCTGGACCAGACCTTGGGCACCAGCTTCTTCATGCCGGCGCTGGTGTCCAAGGGCCAGCAGCTGAACTACTCGGGCGGCAACCCGCTGCTGTTCCAGCACCTGTTCTGGTTCTTCGGCCACCCCGAGGTGTACATCGTGGCGCTGCCGGCCTTCGGCATCGTGTCCGACCTGGTCTCCACCCACGCGCGCAAGAACATCTTCGGCTACCGGCAGATGGTGTGGGCCATCCTGATCATCGCGGGGCTCAGCTTCATCGTGTGGGCGCACCACATGTACGTGAGCGGCATGAACCCGTACTTCGGCTTCTTCTTCGCCACCACGACCTTGCTGATCGCGATCCCGACGGCCATCAAGGTCTACAACTGGGTGCTCACGCTCTACAAGGGCAACATCCACTTCACGGTGCCGATGCTGTTCGCCATCGCGTTCATCTTCACCTTCGTCAACGGCGGCCTGTCGGGCCTGTTCCTCGGCAACGTGGTGGTGGACCTGCCGCTGTCGGACACCATGTTCGTCGTCGCGCACTTCCACATGGTGATGGGCATTGCGCCGGTGCTCGTGGTGTTCGGCGCCATCTACCACTGGTACCCCAAGATCACCGGGCGGATGCTCGATGACGGCATGGGCAAGCTGCATTTCTGGGTGACCTTCATCGGGACCTACGCCATCTTCTACCCGATGCACTACCTGGGCTTCATGGGCATCCCGCGGCGCTACTTCGCGATCGGCGGCACCAGCTTCATCCCCGAGTCGGCGCACCTGCTCAATGCCTGGATCTCGCTGGCGGCCTTCGTGGTGGGTGCCGCGCAGATGGTGTTCCTGTTCAACCTGGCCCACAGCTACTTCCGCGGCCGGCCCTCGGGGCCGAACCCCTGGGGCGCGACGACGCTGGAATGGCAGACGCCGGAGACGCCGCCCAGGCACGGCAACTTCGGCGCGGAGCTGCCGGCCGTGTACCGCTGGCCCTACGACTACGGCGTGCCGGGCGTGAAGGTCGACTACATCCCGCAGAACGTGCCGCCGTCCGAGGTGGGCGCCGAAGCCTGGGTGAAGGTGGACCAGCCGCTGGCCAACGGGGGCCTGCCGGCATGACCATCGGCCTGGTCTTCCTGTCGCTGCTGATGTTCGCCATCGTCTGGTGGCTGTTCCGGCAGAGCCTGCACGTGCAGCCCTGGGTGGCCTTGCCCGAGGGCGCGGCCGTGCCGCCCATTCCGTCGCCGGCCAAGATGGCACTGTGGATCTTCCTGTGCGTCGCCAGTTCGCTGTTCGTGCTGTTCGTCAGCTCCTACAGCATGCGCCTGGGCCTGGCCGACTGGACGCCGCTGCCGCGGCCGCGCCTGCTGCTGCTGAACACGGCCTTCCTGGCCGGCGCCAGCGTGGCGATGGAGTGGACGGTGCGCGCGGCCAAGCGCGGCGACGCCGCCCGCGTGCAAAGCGGCCTGAGCGCGAGCGGCCTGCTGACCATCGCCTTCGTCGCCGGCCAACTGGTCGTGTGGAAGCAGCTGCGTGAAGCCGGCTACTTCGTCAGCACCGACGCCGCCACCGCCTTCTTCTTCCTGTTCACCGCCATCCACGGCCTGCACGTGCTGGGCGGCCTGGTCGCCTGGGCCCGGGCCTCGCTGCGGGCCTGGCGTGGCGGCGACCCGGCGCGCACGCGGCTGGCCGTGGAGCTTTGCCGGACCTACTGGCACTACCTGCTCGCCGTGTGGGTGGTGCTTTACACGCTGCTCGTGTCCAACGACCTCGGGCTGGCGATCTGCTCGTCGGCCACCTTGTGAGGAGCCCCCGAAATGGCGAACCACACCGGAACACTCCCTGGCCGCGAAGGCTGGCAAAGCGTCGTTTCCGACGCGGCCTCGGACCAGCGCATGTTCAAGGACGTGCCCTGGGGCAAGCCGATGATGTGGATCTTCCTGCTGAGCGACACCTTCATCTTCGGCAGCTTCCTCATCTCGTACATGACGGTGCGCATGTCGACCACGCAGCCGTGGCCGAACCCGAGCGAGGTGTTCGGCCTGACGGTGTTCGGCCGCGAGGTGCCGCTGCTGCTGATCGCGATCATGACCTTCGTGCTGATCACGAGCAGTGGCACGATGGCGCTGGCCGTCAACTTCGGCTACCGCAAGGACCGGCAGAAGACCTTCGGCCTGCTGCTGGCCACCGCGGCGCTGGGCGCCACCTTCGTCAGCATGCAGGCCTTCGAGTGGACCAAGCTGATCCTGGAAGGCGTGCGGCCCTGGGGCAACCCCTGGGGCGCGCCGCAGTTCGGCTCGGCCTTCTTCATGATCACCGGCTTCCACGGCACGCACGTGACCATCGGCGTGATCTTCCTGTGCATCGTCGCGACCAAGGTGATCCGCGGCGACCTGGACCACGAGCGCCCCGGCTTCCTGACCGGGCGCAAGGGCAACTACGAGATCGTCGAGATCCTGGGCCTGTACTGGCACTTCGTGGACCTGGTCTGGGTCTTCATCTTCGCCTTCTTCTACCTCTGGTGAGGCCAGCATGGAACACGTCGAACACGCCCCCGGGCTGGCGCCCGCCAGCGAGCCGGAAGCGCACGCCAAGGGCCAGCAGCATCCGCTGGGCATCTACTTCAAGATCTGGGGCCTGCTGTTCGTGCTGAGCACGGCGTCCTACCTGGTCGACTACTTCCACGTGCAGGGCATGTTGCGCTGGACGCTCATCATCGTCTTCATGCTGCTGAAGGCCGGGCTGATCGTCGCCGTCTTCATGCACATGATGTGGGAGCGCCTGGCGCTCATGTACGCGATCATCGTCCCGCCGCTGCTGCTGGTCACGCTGGTGGCCATCGGCGCGCTGGAGGCCGATTACACCTTCCTGACGCGGGGCGCTTTCTTCTCCCCGCAGGAAAAGGCGCCGCCGCCGGTGGCCGCCAAGCATTGAAACTGGAGGTCGACCATGCATTCCCGGATCTATTGGCTGCTGCCCGACGTGGAGAGCGCGCGGGCGACGATGAACGACCTCCTGCTGGCCCGCGTCGAGTACCGCCACATGCATTTCGTGGCGCGCGAGGGCACCGACATGCGCGGCCTGCACGAAGCCAACGTGTTGCAGACATCCGACGTCGTGCGCTCGGCGGAAATGGGCCTGATCATCGGGGCCTCGGTGGGGGGCCTGCTGGGCGCCCTGGTGGCCGTGCATTACCCGATCACGGGCTACGAGCCGCAATGGGGCATCGCCGCCGGCCTGGCCGCCGGGGGCGCCGTTTTCGGCGTCTGGACGTCCACCATGATCGGCGTTTCCACGCCCAGCAAGCGCCTGCAGCGCTTCCAGAAGGAGATCGAGGACGGCAAGATCCTGCTGATGGTCGACTCCCTGATGTGGCGGGTGAAGGAGATCGAGGACCGCCTGCGGGCCCAGCACCCCGAAGCCCACCTGGAAGGCACCGAACCGGACGTGCCGGCTTTTCCCTGAAAGCCAGCGGAAAAAACATGGGACGGTGGTCGCGGGCGCTGTCAAGCCCCCCGGCCGCTCCCGTAGGTGATCTCCAGAAGTTTCGGGCATTTTCTGTCAGGGTATTGGACAATGCCGCCCATGTCGAAAAACGCAGTAGTACAGGCCCCTGAAGTCGAAGAACTGGACCTCCTGATCGAGGATGCCGCCCACCTGACCGCCAAAGAGCTGGAACAGGAGCGAAAAGCCAAGCTGGAGGAACTGAAGAAGCGCAGCTGGATGACGCACAGCGCCGAACAGCTGGCTGAACGCATTCCCGTCTCCGTCTTCGCCATGGGCAACCTCGCTACGGGTACCTGAGCCAGGGCCTTAAGCCCGATCCCTCCTTGTCTCCCGCGCACGGCGCGGGCCTGGCGTCAAGCCGGGCTCGCGCCGCGCTCATTTCCGCCCGTGGGTCCGGATCCGGCCAGCCCGCCGCGCAACGCGGCGCTACGCTGGGCCGATGACGCTGGACCTGCCCCAACTCGACGAATCTTCCCTGGACCGCGACGGCGTCGCCGTCCTGCCGCAGCTGCTTTCCGCTGAGCACTGCCGCGCGCTCGCCACCCTCTACGACGCCGCCCCCGCCGGCACCTTCCGCAGCAAGGTCGTGATGGCCCGCCACGGCTTCGGCCAGGGCGAGTACAAGTATTTCGGCTATCCCTTGCCGGACCCGCTGCCGGCGCTGCGGTCCGCGCTTTACACGCGCCTCGCCCCCATTGCCAATCGCTGGAACGCGGCCATGGGCGTCGAGACGCGCTATCCCGCCACCCACGCCGGGTACCTGGAGCGCTGCCACGCGGCTGGCCAGCTGCGCCCGACGCCGCTGCTGCTGCGCTATGGCCCCGGCGACTACAACTGCCTGCACCAGGACCTGTACGGGGAGCTCGTCTTCCCGCTGCAGGTGGTCACCTTGCTGTCCGAGCCCGGCCAGGACTTCGAGGGCGGCGAGTTCGTGCTGGTCGAGCAGCGCCCGCGCATGCAGTCGCGGCCGCTGGTGGTGCCGCTGCGCCGCGGCGATGCCGCCGTGTTCGCCGTGCACCACCGCCCCGTGCAGGGCACGCGCGGGCCCTACCGCGTGAACACCCGGCACGGCGTCAGCCGCGTGCGCGCCGGCCAGCGCAGCACTTTAGGCCTCATCTTCCACGACGCGGCCTGACCCCGGGTCAGGGGGTATTCCAAAAGATACATTTCCAGGATATAGTTTTGAGCAAATCTATCTGTGCCGCGCGGAAGGCAGTAAGACCGCGCCAAGGAGACTCACCTGTGAATGACCGTAACCTCGTCAGGGGCCTGTACCTCATGGCGGTATCGCTGGCATTTGGGCTTTCATCGCTCAAATACCAGATGGGCGACTTCAGCCGGGCCGGCCCGGGCCTGTTCCCCGCCATGGTGAGCGCCGTGCTGCTCCTCGTCGGCGTGGCGATCGTGGTCCGCTCGCGCTTCGTCAAGAAGGTCCCGATCGACCTGCACTTCAAGAACATCTCCGTGATCATCGGCAGCCTCTGCGCCTTCGCCGTGGTCTCGATGTTCGTCAACATGATCGTCGGCATCGTCGTGATGGTGTTCCTGGCGACCATCGCCGGGACCACCTACTCCTGGAAGCGCAACGTCAAGATCAGCATCGGCCTGGTCCTCATGGCCTTCTTCTTCGCCCGCGTGCTGGGCATGAACCTCCCGCTGTACTGACCTGACGATGGAAGTCTTCCACAATCTCGCGTTCGGGTTCTCGCACGCCCTGACGATCCACAACCTGATGTACTGCGCGATCGGCTGCGTGGTGGGTACGCTGGTCGGCCTGCTGCCCGGCCTGGGCCCGCTGGCGACGATCTCGATCCTGCTGCCGCTGACGTACTCCATCGACACCGGCGGCGCGCTGATCATGCTGGCCGGCATCTACTACGGCGCCCAGTACGGCGACTCGGTGTCGGCGATCACCATGAAGATCCCGCACGCGAGCTCGATCGTGGCGTGCATCGACGGCTACGCATTGACATTGAAGGGGCGGACCGGCCTGGCGCTGTTCACGGCCGGCATCTCCAGCTTCATCGGCGGCACCGTGGCCATCATCGTGCTGGCCTGGTTCGCGCCGATGCTGGGTGAAGTCGCCTTCCTGTTCGGCCCCGCGGATTACTGCGCGCTGATGCTGGTGGGCTTCGTCTGCGTGTCCTTCGTGACCACGGGCTCGCTGCTCAATGGCTTCGCCATGTGCCTGATCGGGGTGCTGCTGGGCCAGATCGGCACCGACGTGAACTCCGGCGTGCAGCGCTTTACGATGGACCTGCCTTTCCTGGCGGACGGCATCGGCATCGTGAGCATCGCGCTCGGCTGCTTCGGCATCGCTGAAATCACCAAGAACCTGGACGAAAAGAGCGAACGTTCGCCATTCAACGGCACGATCAAGCTCATGCCCTCGTGGCCCGAGTTCAAGCGCATCATCCCCAGCGCGCTGCGCGGCTCCGCCGTGGGTTCTTTCATGGGCATTCTGCCCGGCGGCGGCACGGTGATCGCGCAGTTCGCGGCCTATGCCCTGGAGCGCAAGGTCTCCAAGTACCGCCACGAGATCGGCTCCGGCGCCATTGAAGGCGTGGCCGGCTTCGCTGCCGCCGACGAAGCCGCGGCCCGCACGTCGTTCATTCCGCTGATGTCCATCGGCATCCCGGAGAACGCCGTGATGGCGCTGATGATGGCTGCGTTCATCATCAAGGGCATCCAGCCCGGCCCGAACATGATCGCGAGCCACCCGGACCTGTTCTGGGGCCTGGTCGCCTCCATGTGGATCGGCAACGTGTTCCTGGTGGTCCTGAACGTGCCGCTGGTGCGCTACTGGCTGTCGGTGTTCAAGGTGCCGTACAACGTGCTGTTCCCCTGCATCCTGTTCTTCTGCTGCATCGGCACGTATTCGGTCAACAACAACCTGGACGACATCTTCATCACCGCGGTGTTCGGCACCATCGGCTACCTGATGATGCGCCTGGACCTCGACGCCGCGCCGCTGATGCTGGGCTTCATCCTGGGCCCGATGCTGGAAGAGAACTTCCGCCGGACCCTGCTGCTGTCGCGCGGCGGCTTCGGCATCTTCGTGCAGCGCCCGATCAGCGGCTCGCTGCTCGGACTGGTCGCGCTGTTCATCGTCTGGCAGCTGGTCAGCTTCTTCATGAAGACGCGCAAGGAGCGGGCGGAGAACGCGCCGCTGGCGCAGGCCGCGCCCGAACCGGGGGCCTGAGCAACCCTGCGCCTCCCCGGCCTCCCGTCCTCGTGGACAATGGAGGTTCATACCGGGGAGGTCGATGTCTTTCGCGCACATGCGGCGCAGGGCGGTGGCAAGGATGCGCCGCCCTTTGTTCCGGGAGGGGTTCCGCACCTGCCTCCCCTTGTCCATCGGCATCTCGGCCTGGGGCGTCGTCGCCGGCGTCGCCATCGCCAAGGGTGGCATCTCGCTGCCGCTCGCCATCATGATGTCGGTGCTGGTCTCGGCCGGTTCCTCGCAGCTGGCGGCGCTGCCCCTCATTTCGTCCGACGCGCCGATGTGGGTGGTGTGGGCCACCGTGGCCTGCGTCAACCTGCGCTTCCTCGTCTACAGCTTCCAGTACCGGCCGTACTTCGCGCACCTGCCGCGCAGCCGACGCGTGGTCCTCAGCTACTTCATGGGGGACACCATCTTCGGCATCTTCCTGCGGCGCTACCCCGAGCCGAAGCGCGAGCCGGGGCAGGTGGACTTCTTCTGGGGCGCGGCCATCATCAACTGGGGCTGCTGGCAGGCGGCGGTGATCACGGGCATCCTCGCGGGCCACGCGATCCCGCAGGAGTGGGGCATCGGCTTCGCCGGCACCATGGCGCTGCTGGCGCTGACGTGCAGCCAGTTGCGCAACCGCTCCACCTGGGTGGCGGCCGGCGTGGCCGGTTGCGCGGCGGTCGCGGCCTATGCGCTGCCCTTGCGCATGAACATCGTGGTGGCTATCGCCGCGGCCGTCGCCATCGGCGTGCTGGCGCACCACGCCAGGAAGCCGGAAGCGGCATGAGCAATACCGAGATCTTCTTCACCATCCTTGGCATGGCGGCGGTGACGCAGCTTTGCCGCTGCTTCTTCCTCTTGCCGAAAGAGGACCTGCCGATGCCGCGCTGGCTGCAGGAAGGCCTGCGCTATGCGCCGATCGCGGCGCTGATGGCGGTGGTGGCGCCCGAAATCGTGATGACGCAAGGCCACCTGATCCACACCTGGCGCGACGCCCGCCTGTTCGGCGCGGCCACCGGCCTGGCCTTCTACGTCTGGCGGCAGGACCTGCTCACCACCATCGTCACGGGGACGGGGGTGATGCTGGTCCTGCGCTTCGGGCTGGGGTGGTAGCTCCTATTCCGCCTTCGCGCCCGAAATCTTCACCACGGTGCCCCACTTCTTGATCTCCGAGGCGACGAAGGCGTCGAACTCGGGGCCGGTGGTGGGGGCGGGTTCGGAGCCGCGCTCGCGGATGAACTTCGCCATGCTCTCGGAGCGCAGGATGTCGTTGACCTCGTGCTGCAGGCGCGTCACCAGCTCCGGTGGCGTGCCGCGCGGCGCCATCAGGCCCAGCCAGCCCACCGCCTCGAAGCCCGCCGTGCCCTTGACGCCCGATTCGGCGACCGTCGGCACGTTGGGCAGCTGGCCCGAGCGCTTTGCCGAGGTCACGGCCAGCGGCACCGCGCGGCCGGCCTGGATGTGCGGCAGCGCCGCCGTCACCGAGTCCACCATCAGCGGCACCTGGTTGCCAAGGAAGTCGGCCTGCGCCGGGCCACTGCCCTTGTAGGGGATGTGCGTGATGAACACGCCGGCCATGGACTTGAACAGCTCGCCTGACAGGTGCTGCGTGCCGCCGATGCCGGCGCTGGCGTAATTCAGTTCGCCCGGATGGTTGCGGGCCCGCGCGGCCAGCTGCTGCATCGACTTGATGCCGGAAGCGGGCGTGGCCAGGAAGACCAGCGGCACCTTGGCGATCAGCGAGATGCCCACCAGGTCCTTCGTGGGATCGAAGGGCACCTTGGAATACAGCGTCTGGTTCACCGCCATCGCGCTGCCCGCCACCAGCAGCGTGTAGCCATCCGGCGCGGAATGCACGACGTACTCGGTGCCGATGTTGCTGCCGGCGCCGGCGCGGTTGTCGACGATGACCGGCTGGCCGAGGCGCTTGCCCAGCTGCTCGGCCAGCGCGCGGGCAAAGATGTCCGTGGCCTGGCCGGCGGGGAAGGGCACGACGAACTTGATGGGCCGGTCGGGCCAGGCAGCGTAGGCGGGAGCGGCGAGGGCGGCGGCCAGGCCGCAGGCAATGGCGAGGCGGGCGAAGGCCCGGCGGGGAAGGGAGGTCTTGCGCATGGAAGCCGGATTGTCGCATTCCCCTGATTTGCGGTAGGCTGTATGTTGGTATACCATCATCTCAGCTACCTCAAATCGGAGACATCGATGCAAGCCCTTTCCCGCCTGGCGCGCGTGCTGGCCGCCGGCGCCCTGTTCGTCGCGGCCGCCGCCTCGGCCGCCTATCCCGAACACGCCATCACGATGGTCGTGCCCTTCGCGCCCGGCGGCAGCTCGGACAACGTGGCGCGCGCCATCGGCCCGCTGCTGGGCGAAAAGCTCGGCCAGGCCATCGCGGCCGACAACGTCGGCGGTGCCGGCGGCGTCGTCGGCACGCAGAAGGTCGTGCGCGCCGCGCCCGATGGCTACACGGTGCTGGTGGGCTCCGGCTCCGAGGTCCTGATCAACAAGGTGATCAACCCCGCGCTGCCCTACGACGGCATGAAGGACCTGGTGCCCATCGCCTTCCTGGCCACCGGGCCCATGGTGCTGGTCGGCCGGCCCAACCTGCCGGCGAACAACGTCAAGGAACTGCTGGCGCTCGCGCGCAGCAAGCCCGGCGCGCTGAGCTACGCGTCGGCCGGCAACGGCACGCCGATGAACGTGGCGGGCGAACTGCTGAAGATGCGCACCAAGATCGACATGACACACGTGCCCTATCGCGGCGCCGGCCCCGCCCTGGTCGACGTGATGGCCGGCACCGTGGACCTCGCGGTCTCCACGCTGAGCGCCGCGCAGCCGCACATCAAGTCCGGCCGCCTGAAGGCCTTTGCCGTCACCGCCGCCAAGCCGTCCGAGCTGGCGCCAGAGATCCCGGCCCTGGGCCAGGTGCCCGGTCTCGAGGGTTTCGACCTCGGCGTCTGGTTCGGCCTGTTCGTGCCGGCGAAGACGCCGCCCGCGGTGGTGCAGAAGCTGCAGGCGGCGACGCAGCAGGTGCTGGCCGACGCCGCGGTGCGCAAGCGCCTCGCGGAGCTGGGCCTGAGCGCCCATGGCGGTTCCGCCGAAGCGCTGCACCAGTACATGGAAACCGAACTCGAGAAATACCGTGCCGTGGTGAAGGCCGCGCACATCACCGTCGAATGAGCCAGGACAGCAAGATGAACCCGCAGATCCGCAAGATCGTCCACCACTACGAAGAGACCCTCATCGAGGGCGGCAAGGCCGCGGCGCAGCCGCTGAAGATGTTCGCGGTGGCGGCAGTGCTGCGCAACCCCTGGGCCGGCCGGGGCTTCGTCGAGGATCTCAAGCCCGAGATCCACGCCATTGCCCCGCAGCTGGGCGAGGAACTGACCGCGCGCATCATCGCGATGGCCGGTTCCGGCGACGCGGTCGAAGGCTACGGCAAGGCCGCCGTCGTCGGCACCGCGGGCGAGATCGAGCACGCTTCCGCGCTGATCCACACGCTGCGCTTCGGCAACCACTTCCGCCGCGCGGTGGGTGCCAAGAGCTACCTGAGCTTCACGAACGTGCGCGGTGGCCCCGGCTGCGCCATCTCGATCCCGATGATGCACAAGGGCGACGAGGGCATGCGCTCGCACTACCTCACGCTGCAGTTCGCGATCAATGACGCGCCGGCGCCCGACGAGATCGTGGTGGCGCTCGCCGCCTCCATCGGTGGCCGTCCGCACCACCGCATCGGCGACCGTTACCAGGACCTGAAGGACCTGGGCAGCAATGAAGCCTGAGGAGACCCGCACCGGCAAGGCCGGCCCGACCGCCTACACGGTGCAAGGGCGCGGCGAGCCGGTCGTGCTGGTGCACGGCGTGGGCATGGCGCGCGCCGTGTGGGCGCAGCAGGCCGAGGCGCTGGCGCGCGAGTGCCAGGTCGTGAGCTACGACATGCTGGGGCATGGCAGCAGTGATGTTCCGCCCGAGGGCGTGACCTTGGCCGACTATGCGCGCCAGCTCGAAGCGCTGCTGGACCACTTGGGCATCGCGCAGGCCAACGTCGTCGGCCACTCGATGGGCGCGCTGGTCGCCCTGGAATTCGCACTGGCTTGCCCGGAACGCACGCTGCGCGTCGCCGCGGTCAACGCGGTGTTCCAGCGCACGCCGGAACAGCGCGCCGCCGTGCAGGCACGCGCCGCCGCGCTGGGCCAGGAAGGCGCCGCCGCCACCATCGCGCCCACCCTGGAGCGCTGGTTCGGCAACCCGGTGCCGGCGCCACTGCGTGAATCCGCGGACTTGGTGGGCCGCCTGCTGCGGGAGGTGAACCCGGTGGGCTACGCGCGCACCTACGAGCTGTTCGCGTCGTCCGACCGCATCCATGAAGAGCGGCTGGCCGGCCTGGCGATGCCGGCGCTGTTCCTCACCGGCGAGCTGGATGCGAACTCCAGCCCCGCGATGTCGCAGGCGATGGCACGGCTGGCGCCACGCGCGCAAGCCGTGGTGCTGCCCCGCGCGCGCCACATGATGAACGTGACGCATCCGCTGGAGGTGAACGGCGCCTTGCGGAACTTCCTGGCCGGCAAGCAATAATCGCTGCGCCATGACCGTAGCCACCGCCCCTTCGCTCAAGATCGACCGCAGCGCCAAGACGCTGCGCGAGCTGTCGCTCGAGAAGATGCGGGCGGCCATCCTGGACGGCCATTTCAAGCCGGGCGAGCGGCTGGTGGAGCGCAGCCTGTGCGAGCAGCTCGATGTGAGCCGCTCGATCGTGCGCGAGGTGCTGCGGCACCTGGAGGCCGAGGGCCTGGTGGAGGCTATCCCGCACCAGGGGCCGGTGGTGGCGACGCTCAGCGCGGAACAGGCGGCGCAGGTCTACGAGATCCGCGCGCTGCTGGAAGGCCGGGCCGCACGCCTGTTCGCCGAGCGCGCCGATGCGGCGGCACTGAAGAACCTGGTGGCGGTCAATGCGGCGATCCAGGATGCCTTCCAGGCGGGCGACCATCCCGCCGTGGTGCTGCACACGACGGCTTTCTACGAAGCGCTGTTCGCCGGCGCCGGCCTCGGCATGGCCTGGGACATCGTGCGCTCGCTCAATGCGCGCATCAACCGCCTGCGGCTGATGACCATCGGCTCGCCCGGCCGCCAGAAGGAAGCGGCGGCGGAGATGGAGCGCATCCTGAAAGCCCTGCGCAAGCGCGACGCCCAGGCCGCGCAGGATGCGGCGGAAATGCATGTGCGGCGCGTCGCGGAGATCGCCGGCGCCCTGTTGAAGTAGGCCTTCAGCTCCCGAACAAGCGCGCCATCCCCCCGCGCAAATGGCGGTTCATCGCCTCGCGCGCGGCCTTCGGGTCGCCGGCGGCGATGGCCTCGTCGATGGCGCGATGCTCCTCGCGCACGTCGCGCGCGCGATCCCGTTTCGGCAGCGGCGACAGTTCGCGCACCAGTCGCACGGCGTAGCGGAACTGCTCCTCCAGCGCCGCCATCGTCAGCACGAAGAAGCGGTTGCCGCCCGCCTCCGCGATGGCGCGGTGGAAGGCGATGTCCTCGTCGATCGCGGGCCGGCCCTGCGCGAGCGCTGCGTCGAACAGGCGGCGCTTGGCCGTGATCGCGTGCAGCAGGTGCCGGTCCTGGCACTGCGCCGCACGCGCGGCCGTCTCGCCTTCCAGCACGCAGCGGAAATCCAGCAGCGCGCGGATGTCCGCGATGTTCTGCAGCGAGCCGAAAGTGATGTCCGACAGCGGCGGCTGCTCGCCGACGAAGTTGCCCGCGCCCTGGCGCGCATAGACGCGGCCGTCGGCGCGCAGCCGCGCCAGCGCCTGCCGCACCACCGGGCGCGAAGCGCCGCAGCGCTCGCCGAGTTCCATCTCGCTGGGAAGGCGCGTGTGCGGCTCCAGCCCTTCGCGCGCGATCAGCTCGAGGATCTGTTCGTGGACGTGGTCACTGAGGCTGGCGGCAGGCATGGCTGCCATCCTAATCCGCTTGTTTGACAAGTTGCAAACTTCGTTGACAGGTCGTCGCGCGCCTCCGAACATGGCGCCATGGCCAAAGTCACCGCCCTGCGGACCATCCGCATCGCCGAACGTCCCAACCTCATCTGGGTGGAGCTCGAAACCGAAGACGGCCGCACCGGCCTGGGTGAATCCTTCCGCGGTGCGCAGGCCGTGGAGGCCGTGCTGCACGAGACGGTCGCGCCCTGGCTGCTCGGGCGCGATGCCCGCCACATCGAAGCCGTGTCGCGCCAGCTGCTGACGCCTTACCTCGGCTTCCACAGCGCCAGCGCCGAAGTGCGCGCGGCCAGCGCGGTCGACCTCGCGCTGTGGGACCTGGCGGGCCAGCGCCAGGGCGAGCCGGTCTACGTGGCCCTGGGCGGCGGCATGCGCGAGAGCGTCCGCACCTACAACACCTGCGCCGGCTACGCGTACAACACCAGCGGCGGCGTGCGCCGCTCGATCGGCAGCGAAGCCAGCGTGGGCCCCTACGACGACCAGGTCGCCTTCATGCGCGACGCCGGCGCGCTGGCCGAGAGCCTGCTGTCCGAAGGCTATACGGCCATGAAGATCTGGCCCTTCGACGACTACGCCACGGCCACCGGCGGCCACATGATCTCGCTGGCCGACCTGAAGGCCGGCCTCGAGCCCTTCCAGAAAGTGCGGCGCGCCGTCGGCGACCGCATGGAAGTGATGTGCGAGCTGCACAGCCTGTGGAGCAGCCACGCCGCGGCGCGCATCTGCCGCGCGCTGGAAGACGTGGGCGTGTTCTGGGCCGAGGACCCGATTGCCAAGATGGACGACGCGCAGTCGCTCGCCGACCTGCGCCGCCAGACGCGCACGCCCATCTGCGGCAGCGAGACCCTGGCCGGCACCGTGCCCTTCCGCAACCTGCTGGCCGCTGACGCCGTCGACATGGTGATGCTGGACCTGGCCTGGTGCGGCGGCCTCACCGAAGGCCGCAAGATCGCTGCACTGGCGGAGTCCTATGCGAAGCCGCTGGCACCGCACGACTGCACCGGTCCCGTCACCTTGATGGCGGGCCTGCATCTCGCGCTGCATGCACCCACCGCGATCTTCCAGGAGGTGGTGCGGGCGACGCTCAGCACCTGGTACCGCGACCTCGTCACGGACCTGCCCGTCATCCGCGAAGGCATGGCGCTGGCGCCGACCGAAGCGGGCCTGGGCACGCGCCTGCAGCCGGCCGTGAAGCAGCGCGCCGACGCCACCATCCGCACCAGCGGGAAGGCACGATGAAAGTCACCGTCGCCGGCCAGCACGTGCCTTACGTGCCGCTGCTGCAGAAGCTGCTGGGCGACGCCTTCCGCGTCGAAGGCATCACTTCGTTGCCCGCCACCGGCCCCATGGAGACTGACGTCCTCGTCACGACGCGCCTGAGCGCCGACGAAGCGAGCCGGCTGCGGTGCCAGCTGCTGCAGGCACCGGGCGCGGGCATGGACGCGATCGCACTTGCTGCGATCCCGAAGGACACCCGCGTCTGCAACGTCTACGAGCACGAGATCCCGATCGCCGAGTTCGTCTGCCACGCAGTCCTGGAGCAGGCCATCTTCCAGCAACCGACGCCGCCCATGGATGCGGCGCACTGGCCGCGCGCCTACCTCGAGCGCCCCTTCCACGACGAGGCGCTCGGCAAGCGGGCCGCGATCGTCGGCTTCGGCGCCATCGGCCGCGCCACGGCGGCGCGCCTGCGCGCGCTGGGCCTGCATGTGACGGCGGTGACGCGGCGCGCGCTGCCGGAAGAGGGCGCCGACGCCGTCCACCCGGTGAGCGAGCTAGCGAGCCTGCTGCCGCAGGTTGATGTTCTCGTGCTGTGCTGCCCGCTCAACGAGCAAACCCGCGGCATGCTCGGCGAGCGCGAGCTCGCGGCGATGAAGCCGGACGCGCTGTTGATCAACGTGGGCCGCGCGCCGCTGGTGCAGGAACAGCCCTTGTTCGACGCGCTGCAGGCTGGCCGCATCGGCCGCGCCGTGCTCGACGTCTGGTACCACTATCCGGCGGCCGGCCAGCAGGAACTGGCGCCGGCCTCGCTTCCTTTCCACACGCTGCCGAATGCGCGCTGCACGCCGCACATCTCGGGCTGGACGCACGGACTCCTGGCGCGGCGCTATGCCTTCATGGCCCGCAACATCGAGCGCCTGCGCACCGGGCAGCCCCTGCAGAACGTCGTGCAATGAATCCATTCGAGGAGACAACATGAGCCTGAGCCGCCGCACCTTCCTGCAAGCCAGTTCCGCCGCGCTGGTCGCCAATCCCGCATTCGCCGCCGGCGCCTGGCCCACCAAGCCGCTGAAGATCCTGATCCCCTTCGCGCCGGGTGGCACCTCGGACGTCATCGCGCGCCTGATCAGCAAGCCGCTCGGCGAATTGCTCGGCACCACCGTCATCATCGAGAACAAGACCGGCGCCAACGGCATCATCGCGGCGCAGGCCACGGTGACGGCGACCGACGAACACACCATCATGCTCACCGACATGAGCTCGCTGGCGATCAGCCCGCTGGTGACCAAGGAGATGCCGTACAAGCAGGCGGACCTGAAGGGCGCGACCCTGCTCGCCTATTCGCCGCACCTGCTGGTGGCGAACCCTTCGGTGCAGGCCGCCAACATGAAGGAGCTGGTCGCCCTGTCGAAGACCCGGCCGATGAACGTGTCCTCCGCCGGCTCGGGCTCGGCCAACCACCTCGGCGTGGTCGACATCGCCTTGAACAGCGGCCTCAAGTGGCAGCACGTGCCCTTCCGCGGCGGCGCCGCGGCGCTGTCCGACACGATGGCCGGCAACACGCAGCTGTGCCTGAACGGCATGCTCGCCACCATGCCGATGGTGCAGAGCGGCCGGCTGAAGGTGATCGGCGTGTCCAAGCGCACGCGCACCGCGCTGCTGCCCAACGTGCCGACGATCGCGGAGCAGGGCGTGAAGGACTTCGAATCGGGCACCTACCAGGGCGTGGCCATTCCCGCTTCGATGCCCAAGGCCAACGCGGAGAAGCTGTCGGCGGCGCTGATCCAGGTGATCCGCGCGCCCGAGCTGCGTGCCCGCCTCACCGAAGCGGGCGCGGAGGTGATGACCTCCACGCCGCAGGAGACCAACGACTTCCTCGCCCGCGAAGCGAAGCGCTGGGCCGGCGTGATCCAGCGGGCCGGCACCCAGCTCGAAGGAAACGTCTAGGCTGGGTTCGGCGCGAGCCGACCCCAGCTTTCCCTGCGCTCAACCGAGCGCGGCGATCACTTCCTCGGTCGTGCGCTGGCGGCCGATGCGCGGGAAGGTGTACTTCAGCGTGTTGGCGTGCGCCTCGGCCGAGGTCGCCGTCATCGCGTCCGTCGCGAACACCTGGTCGTAGCCGCGCTCGAAGGCGTCGCGTGCGGTCGACTCGACACCCACGTTGGTGGAGATGCCGGCCAGCACGATGGTCTTGATGCCGCGGCGGCGCAGCTGCAGGTCCAGGTCGGTACCGTAGAAGGCGCCCCACTGGCGCTTCATCACGCGCAGGTCGGACGGCTGCGCGTCCAGGTCCGCGACCACCTGCGACCAGTCGGCGGGACGATTCGCCGGGGCGGGCGCGGCGGTGTCCAGCTTGGGAGCCAGCGCGTCCTTGCCGTCGGCGGAGCTGCCGACCGTGACCAGCACCACCGGCGCCTGCGCGGCGCGGAAGGCCTGGGCCAGCTTCTTCGCGTGGGCGACGACCTGGCTGCTGGGGTTGGGTTCGGTCTTCATCGCGACGATGCCGTTCTGCAGGTCGATGAGGACGAGGGCGGTGGTCTTGGGGTCCAGCTTCAGTTCAGGGGTGCTCATGGTTCTCTACTTCAGGGGGAAAAAATCGGGATGGCATCACTCGAGCTTGATGCCGCTTTGCTTGACGAAGGCCGTCCACTTCGCATTCTCCTTCTGCATCAGGGCGGCGAAGTCCTCGGGCGTCTTGCTCGTGCTGGGGTCGGCGCCCCAGGTCTTCCATTGCTCGCGCACTTCGGGCGCCTGCATCACGGTGCTGACTTCCTGGTGCAGGCGCGCCAGCACGGGCGCGGGCGTGCCGGCCGGTGCGACGACGCCGTACCAGGGGTTCACTTCGTAGCCAGGCAGCCCGCCTTCGGCGACGGCAGGAATCTGCGGCGCGGCGGCCGTGCGCTGCAGGCTCGTGACGGCGAGCGGCCGCATCTTGCCGGTGGTGGTGAGCGGCAGCGTCGTGGGCAGGCCGCCGAAAGCCAGCTGCACGCGCCCGGCCGAGACGTCGACCAATGCTTCGGTGATGCCGCGGTAAGGCACGTGCAGCATCTCGACGCCGGCCGTGTGCGCGAACAGCGCGGCGGCCAGGTGCGTCAGGCTGCCGTTGCCGGAACTGCCGTAGGAGAGCTTGCCGGGGTTCGCCTTGGCGTAGGCGATGAGTTCCGGCACGCTCTTCACCGGCAGGCTGCCGCTGACCACCAGCAGCAGCGGGAAGCTGCCGACGATGGTGACCGGCGCGAAATCCTTCAGGTTGTCCGCCGGCGTGCGGCCGCCGAAGCTGGTCGGCACGTACATCGACGAGGCGTTCACGAGCAGCGTGTAGCCGTCGGCCGGCGCGGTGGCCACGGCCTGCGCGCCGATGGTGAGGCCCGCGCCCGGCTTGTTCTCGATGACGAAGGGCTGGCCGGTGGACTGCTGCAGCTTCACGCTGAGGTAGCGCGCCAGCGTGCTCGCCGGGCCGCCGGGGCTGTAGGGCACGACGAAGCGCACGGGATGGTCCGGGTACTGCGCGCGGGCGAGCAGGGGCAGGGCGGACAGCGCGGGCGCGGCGGCGGCCGCGAGCAGGGATCTGCGCGAGAACTGCATGGGGTTCACTCCGACTCGATGTGGGCTTCCTTCACCACCTTGCCCCAGCGGGCAAGTTCGGCGGCGAGGAAGGCGTTGTAGCTTTCGGGCGTGCCGGCCATGGGCTCCACGCCACCGGCCAGCAACTGGTCCTTCAAGTCCGTCTGCGTCAGCACGCGGGTCAGCGCCGCGTGCAGCTTGTCGACGACGGGCCGCGGCGTCTTCGCCGGTGCCAGCAGTGCGTACCAGTTGCCGGCGGTGAGCGCTGGCAGGCCTTGCTCCGCCGCAGTCGGCACGTCGGGCAGCAGCGGGTTGCGCTTCTCGCTGGTGATGGCGATCGCGCGCAGCTTGCCGTCCTTCACGCGCGGGTAGAGCACCGGCAGGTCGATCGCCATCGCGTCGACCATGCCGGCCAGCAGCTCCGTCATGCCTTGCGCGACCGCCTTGTAGGGGATGTAGCGCACCTCGGCGCCGGAACTGCGCTTGAACAGCTCGAACACCACGCGGGTCGAGCCGCCGGTGCCGACGGTGGCGAAGGTCAGGCTGTCCGGCTTGGCCCTGGATGCGGCAACCAGTTCGGGCAGCGTCTTCGCCGGCACGTCCGGCTTCACGACGAACAGGATCGGCGTGGTCGCGATGGTGGAGATGCCGACGAAGCTGCTGGTCGCGTTGTAGGGCAGCTTGGGATAGGTCAGGCTGTTCAGCACCAGCGGCGTGAGGCCGGCGAGCAGCAGCGTGTAGCCGTCGGGCGCCGCCTTCGCGACGTAGTCGCTGCCGATGATGCCGTTGGCGCCGGCCTTGTTCTCCACGATCACCGGCTGGCCCAGCGCTTCGGTCAGCCTGGGCTGCAGCTGGCGCGCGAGGATGTCCCAGGCGCCGCCGGGCGCGTAGCCGACCACCAGGTGGATCGGCTTCGAAGGATAGTCCTGGGCGTGCGCGGCGCCCAGGACCGTGGCAAGCAGCAGTGCTGCCCTCAACTTCATGCCTGTCTCCTTTTGGTTCTCGTGAAGAAGCCCTTGATGACCAGCCAGAGCAGCTGTCCGGCGGACAGGGCGGCCGGGGCGGGATCGGATGGCACGACGGCGGCCGCTGCGGGGACAACTTCAGGCGCTGCACTGCTGAATTGCTCGGCAAGCTTCTTCGCGAACATCTCCATCAATGCCTGCGTCACGGCGACGCCACCCGTGCGTGCGAAGTCGGCCAGCACGCCACCGAGTTCGGCGTCGGACACCAGCGTGACGCGGCTGCCGCCCGCAGCATCAGGCGCAACCGCGTACTGCACGTGCACTTCGGCCGGTGCGGCCATGCGCATGTCCGCCGCGCCGCGCACGTCCAGCGTGCCGCGCCGCGCCGGCAGGTCGACGGCGTTGCGGATCTTGCCCTTGAAGCGGATCTTCTTGGGCCCGAAAGCCACGACCATGGAGCCGAGCCAGTTGCCTTCGGCGTCGCGGCCGTCGACGCTGGCACCCGGCATGCAGGGCACCATGCGTTCGACGTCGGCAAAGGCGGCCAATACATCCGCGGCCGCGCCGGGGACGGTGAATTCGCCTTCGAAACGCATGATCAGCGCTCCGCCGCCAGCGGCCGCAGCAGCGGTGCCTGGTTGGGCACGCCGAAATGCAGCTTGGAGTAGGGGTCGCTCACCGTGGTGGGGGAGACCTGTGCATCGACGATGAACAGGCCGCCCTTCTTCAGCCCCTGCTGGATGGCCGTGCCGACTTCGCCGACGGAGGTCGCGCGCGCGCCGTCGCCGCCGAAGGCGCGCGCGAGCGCCACGAAGTCGGCCTGCTCCCATTGGGCGTGGCTGGGGTCGAAGCCCTTCGCTTTCAGTTTGTGCACTTCGGCGCCGAAGCCGTTGTCGTTCCAGACCACGACGACCATGGACAGCTTGAAGCGCTGGATGGTGAACAGCTCCTGCAGGTTCATCAGCATGGCGCCGTCGCCTTCGATCACCACCTGCGGCCGGCCGGGATTCGCCTTCGCGATGCCGATCGCCAGCGGGATCGTCTGGCCGATGGCGCCGAACTGGTAGGAGAAACGCAGCTCCGCGCCCTCCGGCAGCGGCATGTACATGGCCGGGAAGGCCCAGAAGTGGCAGTTGCCACAGGTCACCAGGCTGTTGCGGGGCAGGGCGGCGCCGATGGCGTGCGCCAGCTGGCGCGGGTCGATGCCGTCGCTGGCCCTGGCGAATTCGTGCGGGGGCGCAGCGAGGATGGCGCGCGTGTCCTTGTCGCGAAAACCGGTCCTCGCCACCTTGCGTTCACGCAGGCGCTGCACGAGCAGGGCCACCGTCTTCTTCGCGTCGCCATGGACGTACAGGCCGGGGAAGGGCCCGATCTCCGCCTGCAGCGGATGGCTGTCGATGCGCGCCACCTCCGCTATGGGGAACAACATTCCGCCCTCGGAGGTGTAGTAGCCCAGCTCGGCGCCCACGCCCAGCACGAAGTCGGCGTCGCCCAGCAGGCGCTCGGTGGGTTCGCTGGAAAAGGCGCCGCTGATGCCGACGTCGTACTCCTCGCCGCTGAAGAAGCCCTTGGCCTGCAGCGAAGTGGCCAGCAACGCGCCGAGCTGCTCGCCCAGGGCCAGGATCTCCGGCTTCGCCTGCGCCTTCATCGCGCCGATACCGGCGACGATCACGGGCCATTCGGCGGCTTCGAGCTTCTCGATCAGCGTGTTCATCACGTCATCGGACGGCACGCCGGCTGGCAGCGGTAAATACTCAGTGGAGGGGCGGTAGTTGAAGTCCCAATCGAAGGCGCGCTCCTGCAGCGCGACGTCGATGTTCAGGACGACCGGCGTGCGCTGCACGCGCGCGATGTAGAAAGCCTCGGCCATTTCCGCCGCCAGGTTCTCCGGCGTCGTCACGTCCACGAGCCTGGCGCCGCAGGCTTCCACGAAGGGACGCGGATCCAGCCGCTGCGTGGCGTAGCGCGCGCCGCGGCGGGTCTGGCCGATGAACAGCACCAGGGCCGAGCGGTTGCGCACCGCAATGGTCAGCGAGGTCGCCACCTGCGTGAGCCCGGGCCCGTGCGTGACGGTGGCCACGCCGACCCTGCCGGTCGCGCGGTGGTAGCCATCCGCCATGGCCAGCGCCGCCTGCTCGTGGCCGGAAGACACGATGTCGACCTGGCCGTCCTTGACCAGCGTGGCCCAGAGCGACATGTTGCCGTCGCCCATCAGGCCGAACATCTGGTCGACGCCTTCGGCGATGAGGCCGGCGGCGACTGCTTCGTACACTTTCATGGCTTTGTCTCGGGAATGGTTGTTGGTTCGACCACGCGGATGGGGGTGCCGCAGAGCCAGGCCTCCAGGCATTCCACGGTGGCGGCATAGAAGGCACGCAGCGACTCCTCCACCGTGTAGCCGAGGTGCGGTGTGAGGATGGCGTTGTCGAGGCGGCGGAACGGGTGATCGGCCGGCAGCGGCTCGTGCTCGAACACGTCGAGGCCGGCACCCGCGATCAGGCGGTTTTGCAAGGCGTGCAGCAGCGCCGCTTCGTCCACGAGGCCGGCGCGCGCCGTGTTCACCAGGCAGGCGCCGGGCTTCATCAGCGCCAGCTCGCGGGCCGCGATGGTGTGGCGGCTGCGCTCGCCCAGCACCAGGTGCAGGCTCACGTAGTCGCTGCGCGCGAGCAGTTCGTCCTTGGCGGCCCAGGT
This sequence comes from Ramlibacter agri, assembly GCF_012927085.1. Taxonomy (NCBI): domain Bacteria; kingdom Pseudomonadati; phylum Pseudomonadota; class Betaproteobacteria; order Burkholderiales; family Comamonadaceae; genus Ramlibacter; species Ramlibacter agri. Next base: position 671,078 of record NZ_JABBFX010000003.1, read on the forward strand.
CGCACCGGCGGCGGCTGCTTCTTCGGGCGTGAGGCGCGAGCTCCAGGCCAGCACCTCCATGCCGAAGGCGCGGGCGATGGGCACCATGCAGCGGCCGATGCGTCCCAGCCCGAGCAGGCCCAGGGTCTTGCCGCGCAGCACGCTGCCGGCGTGCAGCTGCCACGCGCCTTGCTTCATGCCCGCGGCAGATTGCGGAATCTTGCGTGCGAGCGACAGGATCAGGCCCCAGGCCAGCTCCGGCGTCGCATGCAGGCCCTCGCCCTTGTTGGGAGCGCGGGTGACGAGGATGCCGCGCTGGGCGGCGGCCGCCAGGTCCAGCGTGCGGTGCTCGAAGCCGGTGACCACGATCAGCTTCAGGCGCGGCAGGCGGTCGATGAGGCTCGCCGGCATGGCCATGCGTTCGCGCAGGTGGCAGACGGCGTCGAAATCGGCCAGCTCGCGCACGGCTTCTTCCTCGCCCAGGTGGCGGTCGAAGACCGTGACTTCCGCTTGCTGCTGCACGCGCGACCAGTCCGCCAGGCGCTGCGACAGCTGCAGGTAGTCGTCGAGAACGGCTATGCGCATGCGGGGGCCTTCTGCAGCAGGTCTTGCAGCACGCTTTGGGGCAACCCGCCGGCGGCTATCAGCGCGCGTTCGGCGGCGGTGCGCGTTTCGGCCTGCACCTCGAACGCGACGGTGCGGCCGTCGGCGCGCTGCGCCTGCACGCGGATGGGTGTGCCTTGCAGCACGCCTTCGCGCACGCCCTCGAAGGCGAACAGCTCCGAGCCGTCCAGCCCGAGCTGGCGCCAGCCTTCGCCCTCCTGGAAGCGCAGCGGCAGCACGCCCATGCCAATGAGGTTGGCGCGATGGATGCGCTCGTAGGATTCGGCGATGACGGCCTTCACGCCCAGCAGCGCGGAGCCTTTGGCGGCCCAGTCGCGGCTGCTGCCGGTGCCGTATTCCTTGCCGCCCAGCACGATGGTGGCCGTGCCGGCGCGGGTGTAGTCCTGCGCGGCGTCGTAGATGGTCGTGAGCTGCCTGTCCGGGAAATGCAGCGTCCAGCCGCCTTCGCGCTCGGGCACCAGCGCGTTGCGGATGCGCACGTTGGCGAAGGTGCCGCGCACCATCACCTCGAAGTTGCCGCGGCGGCCGACGTAGGTGTTGAAGTCCTTTTGCGCGACGCCGGCAGCCAGCAGGTACTGCCCGGACGGGATGTCGGCGGGGATCTCGCCGCTGGGCGAGATGTGGTCGGTGGTCAGTGAATCGCCGAAGGCGGCGAGCACGCGCGTTGCGCGCAGTGCGCCTGCCAGCTGGGTGATGCCATCGCCTTCGCCTGGCGTGCCGGCGAAGAAGGGCGGCTCGCGCAGGTATTGCGATTCCGGGTCCCAGGGATAGAGCGTGCCGGTGGCGGCGCTGCGGCACCAATCGGGGTCGACGAACTCGCTTTGCTGCGCTTGCGGCTGGTCGAAGCCGGACAGCTCGCCGGCGCGCTCGACCAGCGCCTGCAGTTCTGCCGCATCCGGCAGCAGCTCGCGCCAGAACACGTCGCGGCCCTCGGCGTCCTTCCCGATCGGATCCTGCTCGAGGTTGATGCCGATGCGGCCGGCGAGCGCATAGCCCACCACGAAGGGCGGCGCGCCGATGTAGTTGGCCCGCACGAGCTTGTGGATGCGCCCCGTGAAGTTGCGGTTGCCGGACAGGACTGCGGTGGCGACCAGTTGCCGCTGCTCGATCTCCTGCGCGATTTCGGGCGGCAGCGGACCGGACTTGCCGGCGCAGGTGGTGCAGCCGAAGCCGATCAGCTCGAAACCGAGTTGCGCGAGCGGCGCGCGCAGGCCCGCAGCTTCCAGGTAACGCACGACTGCTGGTGAGCCGGGAGCGAGCGAGGTCTTCACCCAGGACGGGACCTTCATTCCGCGGGCGACTGCATTGCGCGCCACCAGGCCCGCGGCGAACATCACCTGCGGGTTGGAGGTGTTGGTGCAGGACGTGATGGCGGCGATGACCACCGCGCCTTGCGGCAGCTTCGCCCCTGCGGGCACCGCGGCCTCCGTCGCGCCGAAGCCGCCCGATGGCATGGGCGCTTGCAGGCGCCGATCGAAGTCCGGGGCGATCGCATCCAGCGCCAAGCGGTCCTGCGGCCTTTGCGGCCCGGCCATGCTGGCCCGTGCCTCGCCGAGATCGATCTCGATCACGCGGCTGAACACCGGATCCGGGTCGCCGGCCTCGCGGAACAGGCCCACGCGGCGGCAGTAGGCCTCGACCAATTCCACCTGCGCCGGCGAGCGTCCGGTCGTGCGCAGGTAGTCCAGCGTGCGCGCATCGACGGCGAAGAAGCCGCAGGTCGCGCCGTACTCGGGCGCCATGTTCGCCAGCGTTGCGCGCTCGGGAACGCCCAGGGCGAGGGCCGCGGGGCCGAAGTATTCGACGGCGCAGTTGGCCACCTTCTCGCGCCGCAGCCTTTCAGTCACGAGCAGCGCGATGTCGGTGGTCCACACCAGCGGGGCGGGCGTGCCGACCAGCTTCACGCCCACGACTTCGGGCAGCGGGAAGGTATAGGCATGTCCGAGCAGGGCAGCCTCCGCGTCGATGCCGCCCACGCCCCAGCCCAGCACGCCGATGCCGTTGATCATCGGCGTGTGCGAGTCGCCGCCGATCACGAAATCGGGGAAGGCCCAGTCCTGCTCGGTGGCGACGACAGTCGCGATGCGCTCGAGATTGACCTGGTGGATGATGCCGCTGCCCGGCGGAAACACGCGTAGCCCGCGAAAAGCCTGCTGCGCCCAGCCGATGAAGGCATAGCGCTCCGCGTTGCGTTCGAACTCGCGGCGCATGTTCAGCTTCATCGCGTCGGCGCTGCCCCAGTTGTCCACCTGCAGCGAGTGGTCGACGACCAGGTCCACAGGTACGCGCGTGTCCACCGAGCGCGGGTCGCCGCCGGCCCGCGCGACGGCGGATCGCAGCGCCGCCAGGTCCTGCAGCACCGGCACGCCGCTGGAGTCCGGAAGGATCACGCGCGACACGTAAAGAGGCAGGTCCGCGCCCACGTTGTCCGCCGCGTGCAGCAGCAAGGCGATCTCCTCGTCGGCCACCGGCCGGCCCCGCACGCGGGAACGCAGCAGGTTTTCCAGCAGCACCCGCGTCACGTACGGCATGCGCGCCAGTTCGCCGCCGGCCGCCGCCACGAAACGCGGCAGGTCGATGGCCAGCCAGGTGCGCCCACCCGCGGAGACGGCGGTGGAGGTGGGTTGGGGAAGGGCGCGAGAAGCTGGCATGCGGCTAATGTGTTGACAGTTGAGCGGCTGAAGAAAGTCCGGCATCGGCCTTTACCTTGGGAGCGGATGATAGGAGCGCTGGAAAATTCGCGCAAGTGTTGACACTTGGATTTTTGCTGGCTACAGTCCGCCGCATGCCGACCGAACGAGAAACCGAAGCCGAGGGCAAGTCGACACCGCTTGCGGAAACCGTCCTCAGCGAACTCCTGCAACGCATCTACGACGGCCGCCTGGCCCAGGGCGTGGTCATCAACGAGGCGGCGATCGCCGAGGAATTCGGCGTCAGCCGCGGGCCGGTGCGCGAAGCCGTGCGCCGCCTGCAAGGCCTGCAGCTGATCACGCGCGAGCCCTATGTGAAGTCGCGCGTCGTCACGCTGACGCAGGACGGCGCGCAGGAATTGTTCGAGATGCGCCTTGCGCTCGAAGGCATGGCCTGCCGGCTGGCGGCCGAGCGCATGAGCGACGACGAGATCGCCGACCTGATCCGCGAGCTGGAGCAGGACCGCCAGCGCACCCTGGCGGGCAAGGCCAAGGCCAAGGGCCAGAGCGAGCCCAGGGTCTTCGACTTCCACGAGCGCATCGTGCGCGGCAGCCGCAACAGCCGGATCATCGATGCGCTCTGCGGCGACCTCTACCACCTGCTGCGCATGTACCGCCGCCAGTCCGGTGCCGTGCCCGAGCGCAAGGACCAGGCTTATGCCGAGCACTGGCAGATCGTGCGGGCCTTGCGCGCCCGCGATGGCGAGCTCGCCGAATCGTTGATGCGCTCGCACGTCGGGCGCGCGTCCGCCCACCTCTTCGACAAGCTGCCGCTCATCACCGGGACCTCCGCCGAGTCGCGCAGCGCCTGAAACCACCGCAACCAGCACCTACCGATGTCCGAAAACGCCCGCAAATACCGCGCGCTGCTGAATAGCGGCGACTTCCTTGTTTCGCCCGGGGTCTACGACGGCTACAGCGTCCGCCTCGTGGAGGCAGCGGGCTTCAAGACCGCCGCCACCAGCGGCGCCGCCGTCTCCAACACGCTGCTCGGCGAGCCCGACGCCGGCGTGATGGGCCTGAGCGAGAACGTCAACCACTGCCGCCACATCGCGCGCTCGGTCGGCATCCCCATCACGGCGGATGCGGACACGGGTTACGGCAATCCCATGAACGTGCACTACACGGTGCAGATGTTCGAGGAAGCCGGCGTTGCCGGCGTCAACATCGAGGACCAGGTCAGCCCCAAGCGCTGCGGCCACATGCCGGGCAAGGACGTGATTCCGACGGAAGAATTCCTGAAGAAGATCGAAGCCGCCTGCCTGGCCCGCCGCGACGACGCCTTCGTGATCTGCGCGCGCACGGACGCCATCGCGGTCGAAGGCATCGAAGGCGCGTGCAGGCGCGCGCGGGCCTATGCGGAAGCCGGCGCGGACATGATCTTTGCCGACGCCGTGCGCTCGGAGGATGACATTGCCGCCATCGTCGATGCCGCGCGCGTGCCCGTCACCGTCAACATGGGCTTCGGCATCCGCTCGCGCCCGACGACGCCGCTGATCCCCATCCCGCGCCTGAAGGCGCTGGGCGTGCGCCGCATCAGCCTGCCGCGCATGCTGCCGGCTGCCGCCATCTACGGCATGCGCGAAGCGCTGAAGGTGATGCAGGAAGTGGTGGCCACGGGCCAGCCCGCCGACCGGCCGGACCTGCTGGTGGGCATCGACGACATCATGGAACTCATGGGCTACGAGGCGATGCGCGAGCGCGAAGCGAAGCTGATGCGCTTCGACGTGTCGGGGAGCTGAGCATGCAGCGGCTTGCCCATCGCGTTGCCATCATCACCGGCGCGGCCGGCGGCCTGGGCCGCGCCGCGGCGAAGCGCTTCGCCCAGGAGGGCGCGACGCTTTGCCTGGCGGACCGCGTGCCGGCGGACGAGGTGCTGGAGCAGGTGAGGGCGGAGGGCGCACGCGCCATCGCCGTCGCCGCCGACGTCACCGACGCGGCCTCCGTGCAGCAGATGGTGGAGCGCACCGTCGCCGAATTCGGGACGATCGACGTGCTGGTCAACATCGCCGGCATCAGCTCGCACGGCGCCTCCGACGACATCGACCTGGAAACCTGGGAGCGCGTGCTGCGCACCAACCTCACCAGCGTCTTCCTCTGCTGCAAGGCAGTGCTGCCGGTCATGCGCGAGAAGGGCTTCGGCCGCATCGTCAGCACCAGCTCCATCCTGGGCAAGAACGGCGGCAACCCGCGCCCCTGGCTGGACCCGCTGGAGCAGAAGAAGGCCGGCAGCATCGCCTACGGCGCGTCCAAGGCCGGCATCCACGCCGTCACCTCCTACCTCGCGAAGGAGAACGCGCGCTTCGGCATCACCGTCAACTGCGTCGCCCCGGGGCCCATCGCCACGCACATGACGCGCAACTTCCCCCAGGCCTTGCGCGACCAGATCCCGCTGGGCCGCATGGGCAACCCCGAAGACGTGGCCGATGCCATGGCCTTCCTCGCGGGCGAGCAGGCTTCGTTCATCACCGGCGAGGTGGTGGACGTGAACGGCGGAGCGTGGTGCGACTGAGGTCGGCCCCGCAACCGCGAACAGAACACAGGAGACAAAGCATGCAGCAACAGCAGTACGACGTGGTCGTGATCGGGTCCGGCATCGCCGGGCTGTCCGCGGCCGTCTCGGCGCAGGAGAACGGCGCCAGGGTGTGCGTCATCGAGCGCGCGCCGGCCGAGGAAGCCGGCGGCAACACCCGCCACACCGGCGCCTACATCCGCATGAAGTCCACCGAGGAACTGTCGGACGACTTCGAGGAGCACTTCGCCGCCAACGCCGGCGGCTACCTGGAGCCCAACCTCGTGTCCGAGGCGGCGCGCGACCCGGAGAACTGGCCGCCCCTGCTGAAGGCCCTGAGCTTCGTCGACCCGAACGTCGTGTCCACGCTGGCCGAGGAAGCCACGCCGACGCTCCATTGGCTGGAAGGCCACGGCGTGCAGTTCTTCAAGCTGGACGTGCCTTTCCCGACCTCGGCGCAGCCGCGCATCGTCCCCAGCGGCGGCGGCCTCGCGCTGGTGGAAGCGCTCACCAAGTCCTTCCAGGCGAAGGGCGGCACCTTCCTGTATGAGACCGCGGCCAGCAGCCTGCTGCAGGACGACGATGGCGCGGTCGTCGGCGTGAACGCCATCGCCCGCGGCAACAAGAAGCTGCAGGTGCGCGGGGCGGCCGTGGTCGTCGCCTGCGGCGGCTTTCAGGGCAACGCCGAGATGCTGACCCGCTACCTCGGCCCCAACTCGCTGAACCTGCGCACGATGTCGGTCGGCTGCCACTACAACAAGGGCGAAGGCATCCGCATGGCCCTGGACATCGGGGCCGCGCCCTGCGGTGACTTCGGCAGCTATCACGCCTCGCCGATGGACCCGCGCTCCAAGCGCGCCGGCCCGTCCATGTACATGTATCCCTACGGCATCCTGGTGAACAAGGAAGGCCGGCGCTTCGTCGACGAGGGCCCGGGCGAGGTCGACGAAACCTATGAGCGGGTCACGCGGCGCATCTACGCGCAGGCCGGTGGCTGGGCCTGGTGCGTGCTGGATGCGAAGTTCGCCGACGTGCCGAACCAGGCCGTCGCGGTGCGCACCGAGCACCCGGCCATCGAGGCGGACAGCATCGCCCAGCTCGCGAAGAAGATCGACGTGCCGGCCGACCAGCTGGAATGCACCTTGGCCGAATACAACGCGGCCTGCGTTGAAGGCAAGTTCGACCCGAAGGGCGTCGACGGCCTCGCCACCCGCGGCGTCTACCCGGCCAAGTCCAACTGGGCGCGCCCCGTCGACAAGGGCCCGTTCAAGGCCTATCCGATCATCTCGTCGATCGTGTTCACCTTCGGCGGCCTGAAGACCGACCCGGCGGCCCGCGTGCTGAACCTGCAGGGCGACGCCATCCCCGGCCTGTATGCGGCCGGCGAAGCGCAAGGCCTCTACTACGGCAACTACACGGGCGCGACCTCGGTGCTGAAGGGCGCGGTGTTCGGGCGCATCGCCGGTCGCGATGCCGCGGCCCTGGCGAAGCAATAAAGGAGGGCGAGACCATGAAGTCCACCTTCCTGCGCACCTGCGCCGCCGCTCTCTTCGCCGTGGTTCCGCTGCTCGCCGCGGCCGACGACTTCCCCAGCAAGCCGATCAAGATGATCGTGCCCTTCTCCGCCGGCGGCTCCACGGACGTCATCGCCCGCCTGGTCGCCAAGGAGATGCAAGCCAAGCTGGGCCAGCCGGTTGTCGTCGAGAACAAGGACGGCGCCTCGGGCGCCATCGCCACCGACTTTGTGGCGAAGTCCGCGCCCGACGGCTACACCATCTGCTACTGCACCACGGGGTCCATCGCGATCCTGCCACTGATCGATGCGAAGCTGAGCTACAAGCCGGACCGCGACCTCGTCGCGGTGACGCATGCGGTGGACCAGCCCTTCGGCGTCGTCGTGCGCAGCTCGCTGGGCGTCGACAACCTGAAGGACTTCGTCGCGCTGGCCAAGGCCAACCCCGGCAAGTTCAGCTTCGGCTCGCCCGGCACCGCCACGCCCAGCCACCTGACCGGCGAGATGCTGAAGATGGCGACCGGCATGGACATCCGCCACATCCCCTATCGCGGCGACAACCCCGCGGTGGCCGACATGCTGGGCGGCCACATCGACGCCATGATGCTGTCCGGCGTCAGCGTGGCGCCGCTGGTCGAAGGCGGCAAGGTGAAGGCGCTGGCCGTGACCAGCCTCAAGCGCCTCCCCTCACTGCCCAACGTGCCGACGGTCGCGGAACTGGGCTACCCCGGCTTCCAGACCAACAACCTGCAGGCGCTGTTCGCTCCGGCGAAGACGCCCCCGGAGATCATCGCCAAGCTCAATGCGGCGGCTGTCGCCGCGCTGCATTCGCCGGAAGCCGCCGACAAGATCGCCAGCCAGGGCCTCATCATCGTCGCCGATTCGCCGGCCCATGCCGCGCAGACGATGAAGGAGGAAGCCGAGCGCTGGGCGCCGGTGGTGCACAAGCTCGACCTGAAGCGCTGAGCATGGAGCCGCTGTCCATCCGGGCCGCGTCGCTCGACGCCGAGGGCTGCTACAAGCTGCTCAGTGGCGTGGTGGTGCCGCGCCCCATCGCCTGGATCAGCACGCAATCGGAAGAAGGCGTGGTGAACCTCGCGCCCTTCAGCTGCTACACCTACGTGTGCAGCAAGCCGCCGATGGTGGGCATCAACATCGGCCGGCGCGCCGGCCAGCGCAAGGACACCAGCCGCAACATCCACCAGCGCGGCGAGTTCGTGCTGAACATCGGCGACGCGACGATGATCGAGGCGATCCATCGCAGCGCCGACGAATACGGGCCCGAGGTGAGCGAGGTGGACCTGCTGGGGCTGGAGCTCGCGCCCAGCGAGAGCATCGCCACGCCGCGCCTGGCCATGGTGCCGGCCGCCATGGAATGCCGGCTGCACAGCGTGCAGGAATTCGGCGAGACCAACGCGGAGTTCATCGTCGGCGAAGTGCTGGTCTTCCACTTCCGCCCCGGCCTCTGCGTCAACGGCAAGGTCGACACCGCCACGCTCAACCCGCTGGCCCGCCTGGGCGGACCCAACTACGCCGGCCTGGGCCCGTCGATCACGATGGCCCCGGTGTCGCGCACCCCGCAGATGGTCGTCGCCAGGGATGGCGGCTGAGAGGAGAACAACATGGATCGCAGGACTTTCCACAAGGCCCTGGGCGGCTTCGCCCTGGGCGCCGCCGCGCCGCTGGCCTTCGCCCAGGACTATCCCGTCCGGCCGATCCGGCTGGTGGTGGGCTACCCGCCCGGCGGCGCCAACGACATCATCGCCCGCCTGATGGCGCAGCACCTCAGCGAGGAACTGGGGCAGCAGGTGGTGGTCGACAACCGTGCCGGCGCCAACGGCGTGATCGGCTCGGATGCCGTGGCCAAGGCCGCACCCGACGGCTACACCTTGCTGGCAGCGGGCATGACGCCCATGGTGTTGAACCGCCTCACCTACAAGAAGCTGCCGTACAACGCGGCCAGCGACTTCGTCGGCATCAGCGAGGTGGCGAGCAGCCCCATGCTGTTCGCCGTGCGGCCTGACCTCAAGCTGCGCAGCCTCGACGACCTGGTCAAGCTGGCCAGGGACAAGCCGGGCAAGATCAACTTCGCCACCGTCGGCTCCGGCGGCTCGACCCGCGTGGTGTTCGAACTCCTGAAGCAGAGCACGGGCGTCGACCTGCGCTACGTGCCTTACAAGGGCGCCGGCGCGGCCATCACCGACATCCTGGGCGGCATCGCGGACGGCATGGCCGTCGACTTCGCGGCGCTGTACCCCTTCGTCAAGGAAGGCAAGCTCACCGCCCTCGCGATCACCAGCGACACGCGCAGCCCGCTGCTGCCGGACGTGCGCACTGTCGCGGAGCAGGGCCATCCGGAACTGACCTGCGGCAACTGGTATGCGCTGTCGGCGCCGGCGAAGACGCCGCAGCCCATCGTCGACAAGCTGCATGCCGCCGTCGCGAAGATGGTGCAGAGCCCCGAGATGAAGAAGCAGCTGCTGGCGCAGGGCTGCGAACCGAAGGCCAGCGCCTCGCCGCAGGCCTTCAACCAGTTCGCCGCCGCGGAACTCGCCCGCTGGGGCAAGGTTATCAAGACGGCCGGCATCGAGGCGGAATGAGCATGAAGATCTGGCTCCAGAGCGGCACGCCGCTCGCGCAATCCCCCATCTACAAGCCCTACTACGACTCGCTGGTGAAGCACGCGAAGCGTGTGGCGCGTGCCGACACCGTGGTGGAGTTCCCCGACCTGGGCAAGCAGTACCCGGGCGCCGCTCGCAGCCGTACGCACCTGCATTTCTTGGCGCACGAGACCATCAAGGCCGCGATCAAGGCGCAGGAAGAGGGCTACGACGTGTTCGTCACGCAGTGCCTGGACCTGGCATACGACGAGTTGCGGGAGATGGTGGACATCCCGGTCGTCTTCATGACGCAGGCGACGCTGGCTTTCTACAGCCAGCTGGCGCCCAACTTCGCCTTCCTCGTGAACAGCGAGCGCCTGCTGCATTTCTTCAACGAGATGGCCGACCGCTACAAGGTGGCCGACCGCATGGTGCCGGGCAGCTACGTCACCTTTGCGTTCACCGACTACGCGAACCTGTGGAACAGCCCGCAGCCCTTCATCGCGCAGTTCCGCGAAGTGGCGGAGCAACTGGCCGGCCGCGGCGCCACGGCCTTCATGCCGGCCGGCCTGTACCTGAGCCAGTGGCTGATCGACCAGGGCATCCGCGAAGTGAACGGCGCCATCGTCATGGACCCGCTGGCAGCGGCGATCAAGACCGCGGAAACGATGGTCGACCTGAAGCGCATCGGCGTGCAGCCTTGCCGTGCCGGCGCCTGGACGCCGCCGACGGCGGAAGTGCGCCAGTTGCTGGCCAAGGAATTCCAGGCGTAAGGAGACCGCATGCGCTTCCTGCTCCAGCTCGCGGCGCTTGCATTGGGCGCCCTCGTTGCCAACGCTCCCGCGCGAGCGGAGGCCTATCCCGACAAGCCCATCCAGCTGATTGTGCCCTTCGCCGCCGGCGGCTCGGTGGACTTCATTGCCCGCCAGCTGGCGCTGCAACTGCAGAAGGACTTTCCCAAGGGCGTGGTGGTGGTCAACCGCGCGGGAGCGTCGGCCACCATCGGCACGCGCGCCATCGCCACCGCCGCGCCGGACGGCTACACCATCGGCCTGATCAACATCGCGCACGTGTCCAACCCGGCGCTGGGGCCGGTGCCCTACGACCCCATCAAGGACTTCGCGCCCATCGCGTTGGCCACGCGCATCCCGTCCATGCTGATCGTGCACCAGTCCTTCCCGGCCAACACGGTGAAGGAACTGATAGACATGGCGAAGGCCAAGCCCGGCGCACTCAGCTACGGATCCGTGGGCCTGGGCACGTCGAACCACTTGCCGATGGAGCTGCTGCTGAACATGACGGGCGCGAAGATGCTGCACGTTCCCTACAGCAGCACCGGCGGGCTGAATGCCGACTTGCTGGGCGGCCAGGTGCCCATCGGCTTCACCACCGTGCCTACCGGCGTGGCGCGCATCAAGACCGGCAAGGTCAAGGCCCTGGGTGTCGCCAGCCCGAAGCGGCTGGCGGTGCTGCCCAACGTGCCGGCCATCGCGGAGACGGTTCCCGGCTTCGAGTTCGCGGATTGGAACGCCGTGGTGGCACCGGCGGGGACGCCCCCCGAGATCGTCGCGCGCCTGCACGAAGAGGTGATCAAGGCCATGCATGCGCCCGAGTTCCGCCAGCGCATGGACGAATTCGGCGCCGAGGTCGTCGGCAGCACGCCGCAGCAGCTGGGCGAGTTCCTGCACGCCGAACTGGCCAAGTGGGACCGCGTGATCCGCGAAGCCGGTATCACGAAGCATTGAACGGGAGGACGGATTGTTCATCGTCGACGCGCAGGTCCACGTCTGGGCCGCCAACACGCCCGAACGGCCCTGGCCGGTCTACCCGGGCAACACCGAACCCAACAAGCCGCACTATCCCGAGCCGCTGACGCCGGACAAGCTGGTGACGTGGATGGACGCGAACGGCATCGCCCGCGTCTACCTCGTGCCGCCTTCGTGGGAAGGCGAACGCAACGACGTCGTTCTGGCCGGGGCGCAGAAGCATCCGGACCGCTTCCGTGCGATCGGCCGCCTCGATGTCGATGCGCCCGATGCACGCCAGCAGGTGGAGCGTTGGATGGAGCAGCCCGGCATGGCCGCCATGCAGCTGACCTTCCACAAGCCCTACTTCGTCGCGCTGCTGGAAGAGGGCCGGGCCGACTGGCTGTGGCCGATCGCCGAGCGCAAGGGAATCCCGATCAACGTTTATTTGCAGCAGCGGCACCTGCACCTGCTGGATCGCGTCGCAGAAAGGCATCCGGGCCTGCGCTTCCTCGTCAACCATTGCGCCATGACCGGGACGAAGAAGGACGCCGATGCCTTCGAGGAATTTCCCAAGCTGCTGGCGCTGGCGAAGCGGCCCAACGTGGCGGTCAAGGCGAGCTGCCTGCAGTTCTATGTGACGGAGCAGTACCCGTTCCCGTCGCTGGTGCCCTACGTGCGCCAGCTGTACGACGCCTTCGGGCCCAAGCGCATGTTCTGGGGCACGGACCTCACGCGCCTGCCCTGCACCTGGAGCCAGGCCCTGCGCTTCTTCCTGGAGGAGATCCCCTTCCTCAGCGCGCAGGACAAGGAATGGATCATGGGCCGCGCCATCACCGAGTGGCAAGGCTGGCCCGCCGTCGCGAAGGACAAGCCATGACGCAAAAGCTGGTGCTGGCCGGTGACACCAACCTGGTCGGCGTGTTCGAGCCGGGCGTGCCTTTCGCGCGCCTCGCGGAAGAATTCCACGCCGCCGATTTCACTTTCGCCAACCTGGAGTGCTGCCTGTACGAGCCGCCGCGCGATGCCGGCGGCACGGCGACGCAGGACGGCTACTTCGCGCCGCCCGGCCCGGCCGGCGAGGCCTTGAAGCTCGCTGGCATCCAGGCCGTCGGCATCGGCAACAACGTCGTCTATGGCGACGACGCGATCCTTTCCACCGTCGCCGGGCTCGATGCGCTGGGCATCCTGCATACCGGCGCGGGACGCAATGCGGCTGCCGCGCGCGCGCCGGTGATCCTCGAGCGCAATGGGCTGCGCGTGGGTTTCCTGCAGCGCACCGCGGTCTACTGGCCCAGCAACCACGAAGCCAAGCGCGACCTCCCCGGCGTCGCGGCCATGCGCGGCAACACCGCTTACCAGCTGCCGCTGCACAAGACGCGGCCGGGCATGACGGCCTGCAACCGGCCCGGGCTGCCGCCGGTGATCGTCACCTGGATCGACCCGCCCTACCTGAAGTCCTTTCGCGAGGAAGTGGCGGCGCTGCGCGCGCAGTGCGATGTCCTCGTCGCCTCCTGCCACTGGGGCTGGAAGCAGGACGTGCTGGAGTACATGACGGAGTGGGCCCACGCGGCCATCGATGCCGGCGCGGACATCGTGCTGGGCCACGGCCCGCACTACATCCTGCCGGTAGAGGTGTACGCGGGCAAGCCCGTGTTCTACGGCCTGGGCAATTTCTCCTTCAACGTGCGCGGCGACGGCTCGAAGGCTGGCGACTGGCTGGGCACTTTTGCCCGCGTGGAACTGGAAGACAAGGCGCTGAAGCGCGCCACGCTGCAGTTCATCCGCCACGACGAACGCAACCTCACCGTGCCGCGCACGCCGGCGCAGGAAGCCGCGGGGCTGCAGGACCTGGTCGAGCGCAGCGCCGCGCTTGGCGCGCGCCTCACGCCGCGCGGCGACGAGATCGAGATCGAACTGAATTAAGGAGCAGCGACAACAATGGCCATGAAGATCTGGCACCAGAGTTTCACCACCCTGGCGCGCGTCCCCGAGTACAACGAGAAGCTGCGGGCCCACATCCGCAAGGTGGTGCGCCCCGACACCGAGGTGGTGGTGCACGGCACGCATGCCGGCACGCACGGCCACAAGAAGGGCGACGGCCCGAGCACCGACGTCGGCTACGCCTACTTCCAGGCGCTGCATTCGCACCAGTTCGCCTACGCGGCGATGCTTGCGGAAGAGGGCGGCTCCGACGGCTTCGCCATGGCCACGCTGCCGGAGCCGGGCATCCGCGAGATGCGCAGCCTGGTGTCGATTCCCGTCGTCGGCTACGGCGAGGCGTCGATGACGATGGCCTTGCACCTGGGCCAGAAGTTCGGCGTGCTCCTGTTCATCAAGGAGATGATCTCGACCATCGAGGCCAACATCCGCCGCATGGGCCTGCAGGACCGCTGCGCCGGCATCCGCTACGTCGGCTTCCCGTCAGGTGCGGTGCTGCCGACCAAGCAGGCGCCGCAGGAAGTGCTGGACATCTTCCACGAGAACGCGCGGGCCCTCATCGCCGAAGGCGCGGACGTCATCATCCCCGGCGAGGCGCCGTTGAGCCTCTTGCTGCACGGCGCCGGCATCGCGCGCGTGGACGACGTGCCGGTGATCGAGAGCGTGGCCGCGGTGCTGAAGACGGTGGAGACCTTGGTGGACATGAAGCGGCAACTGGGCACCTGGCGCTCCACGCGCGGCTACTGGCAGGCGATCCCGCCGCGCGAGCGGGTCAAGGAACTGGCCGACCTGTATGGCGTGTCCAGGCTGTTCTCCAGCCAGGAGTGAGGCCATGATCCGCGCCCTGCTGGCCGTCGCCCTGGCCCTGTCCGCCGCCGCTGCCAGCGCCGATGGCTGGCCCGAACATTCGATCAAATTGATCGTCCCTTCGGCCGCCGGCGGCAGCGTCGACCGCCTTGCGCGATCGCTCGGCGACCGCCTGTCCAAGCGGCTCGGCCAGCCCGTGGTGGTGGAGAACCGCGCCGGCGCCGGTGGCGCCATCGCCACCGAGGGCGTCGCCACCTCGAAGCCGGACGGCTACACGCTGCTGCTCGGGACCATCGCGGGCCTGGCCACCAACGTGAGCCTGGAGCACCTGCGCTACGACCCGCTCAAGGACTTCGCGCCGATCTCGCTGGTGGCCACGCAGGACTTCGTGCTGTGCGTCGGGCCGCAGGTGCCGGCCAATTCGGTCCAGGACGTGCTGGCGATGGCCCGCGCCAAGCCGCGCAGCGTCGCCTACGCCAGCGCGGGCCGGGGCACCGGCAGCCATCTTTCGGGCGAGCTGCTCGGGCAGATGGCCAAGGTGCAGCTGCTGCACGTGCCTTACAAGGGCATGTCGCAGGCGACCACCGATGTCGTCGGCGGCCAGGTGCCCATCGTCTTCTCCAGCCTCGCCAGCGCGCAGGCGCTGGTGGCGGCGAACAAGCTGAAGGCGCTGGCCGTCACCGGCCGCAAGCGCGCGCCCATGTTCCCCGGCGTGCCCACCCTCGCGGAGAGCGGCGTGAAAGGCTATGAATCCTCCACCTGGTACGGCCTGGTGGCGCCGGCGGCCACGCCCGCGCCAGTCTTGCGCAAGCTTGGGGAGGAGGTCCGTGCCATACTGAAGGATCGCGACCTGCAGAAGACGCTGGACGACGAGGGCATCGTCCTCGTGGGCAGCGACGCGCAAGGCTTCCACGACTTCATGAAACACGAGATCGACAAATGGCGTACTGTCGCCCGCTCGGCCGGCCTGAAGGCCGAGTGAGGTCTGCCAGACGGGGCGCCTGATGGACCAGCAGCTCCGCTACCGCCTGGTCCCCCTCATCGTCGCCTGTCCGCTGTTCCTGCAGAACCTGGACACCACCGTGATGGCGACGGCGCTGCCTGCCATCGCGCACTCCCTGCAGGTCCAGGTGCTGGACCTGAACCTCGCGATCACTTCCTACCTCCTGAGCCTGGCCATCTTCCTGCCGGCCAGCGCCTGGCTGGCGGAGCGCTTCGGCGCGCGGCGCGTCTTCTGCGCCGCGGTGCTGCTGTTTTCCATCGGCTCGGCGCTGTGCGGCACGGCGCAATCGCTGGGGCAGCTGGTGGTCTGGCGCCTGGTGCAAGGCATAGGCGGCGCCATGATGGTGCCGGTGGGCCGCACCATCCTGCTGAATTCCGTGCCGCCTTCGCAGATGGTGCGCGCCATGGTGTGGTTCACGATTCCAGGCGCGTTCGGGCGGCTGGCCGGGCCGCTGTTCGGCGGCGCCATCGTCACGGTGGCTTCCTGGCACTGGATCTTCCTGGTCAACATCCCCTTCGGCGTGCTCGGCGTGGCGCTGGCGCTGTGGTTCATCGACAAAGACCAGCCGACGGCGCCCAGCGGCGGCTTCGACTTCGTCGGCCTGGCGCTGCTGGCCGTGGCCTTCGGCGGCCTGTTGGGCGGGCTGGAGATGGTGGGCAAGGCGCTGCTGCCCGGGCCGGCCATCGCGGCGATGCTGGCCGCCGGCCTGTTGACACTGGGCATTTACCTGCGGCGCAAGGCGGAGCATCCGCTGCTGGATTTCGGCGTGCTGCGCTTCAAGACCTTTCGCATCTCCCTGGTCGGCGGCTTCCCGATCCGGGTGGCGATCGGCGCCGCGCCCTTCCTGCTGCCCTTGATGCTCCAGATCGGCTTCGGCCTGTCGCCCATGGAGTCGGGCCTGATCACGATGGCGACGGCGCTCGGCTCGCTCGCTACGCGCGCCGCACTGCGCCACGCCATCCACGCTGCCGGCTTCCGCATGCTGCTGATGATGTCGGCCGTGCTGGCGGCCGCCTGCTACGCCGCCTGCGCGCTGTTCACGCCGCAGACGCCGCATCCGCTGATGTTCGTGCTGCTGCTGCTGAACGGGCTGTGCACTTCGATGACCATGGTGTCGCTGAACACGCTGGGCTATTCGGACATCCCGCCGGCGCGCGCCGGCCACGCGGCCGCGATGTCGGCCATGGGGCAGCAGCTGTCGCTGGCGCTCGGCGTGGTGGCCGGCGCCAGCCTGGTGTCGCTGGCGAGCGTGCTGCACGGCGGCAGCCCGCAGCAGCTGCATGCGCGGGACTTCCCGCCGGCCTTCCTGTTCGTCGCCGTGCTGGCGCTGGCCTCCGGCTACGCCTTCCGCAAGCTGCGGCCGGAAGACGGGGCGGAGCTGCGTGAACCGAAGAAGCATCACGCCGCCTGATGCGCGGCATCAGCAGCCGTGCATGCATGCGGGCCGCTTTCGCCCGATGATGGCGCCATGAAGCCTACCCGCCTCCTCGCGAATTCCCTGGCCCCGCAGGCCGCCGGCCCCGTGGCCCTCGTCACCGGCGCGGCCGGCGCCATGGGCGCGGCCATCGCCACCCGCCTGGCGCAGGACGGCCTGCGCGTCGTGCTGGTCGACATCGAAGGCGACCAGTGCCTGGCCCTCGGCGCGCAGTTGCGCGCGCTGGTGATCGAGGCGGACCTGTCGCGGGTCGAGTCGGCCGGCGAAATCATGCAGCTGGTCGAGGCGCATGCCGGCGGCGTCGACCACGTCGTCAACAACGCGGGCCTGAACCGGCCGCAAAGCATCTTCGAGCTGAAGCCGCAGGACTGGGACGCCGTGATGGCCGTCAACCTGCGCGCGCCGGTGCTGCTGTGCCAGGCGGCGATTCCCTCGTGGGAAAAGCGCGGCGGCGGCAGCGTCGTCAACATCGGCTCGCGCGTGTGGCTGAGCGGCGCCATCCCGGCCTATACGGCGTCCAAGGCCGGCATCGTGGGCCTGACGCGCTCGATGGCGGTGGAACTGGGCAAGCTGAACGTGCGTGCGAACGCGGTCGCGCCCAGCTACGTCGACACGCCTTTCACGCGCATGAATCGTCCGGCCGAAGAGATCGAGCAGCGCCAGCAGAGGGTGATCGGGATGACGCCGCTGGGTCGCGTGGGCACCGCCGAAGACATCGCCAATGCGGTCGCCTTCCTGGTTTCGTCCAACGCCGGCTTCGTCACCGGCGAGGTGCTGCACGTCTGCGGCGGCGCGCAGCTGGCGGCGAGAAGCTGATGGCCCTGCACGGCTCAGCCTTCCTCGCGCTGTTCAACGACTTCGACCCGGCGCGGGACGAGGAATACAACGAATGGCATTCGCGCGAGCACGTGCCCGAGCGCCTCAGCGTGCCCGGCATGCTGCGCGCGCGCCGCTACGTGAACCGCGCGGACGCGCAGTTCCCCTACTTCACGCTGTACGAGATGGACTCGGCGGACGTGATGCTCTCGCAACCCTACCTGTACCTCCTGGACCATCCGACGCCGTGGTCTGCGAAGATGCGGCCGTCCTTCCGCCAGTTCCTGCGCATTCCCTGCCGCGGCATCGCGTCGGCGGGCGAAGGCCAGGCGGGCAACATCGCGGTCTTCGTGTTCGAAGGCGGTGGCGAAGCCGAGTGGGCCGCGCTGTGCGAGCGGGCTGCGAAGCTGCCCGGCATCACCGGCGTCCATGCCGGCCGGCAGGACCCGGCGCTGCGCGGGCCCGCCGTGGCCGCGGCACAGGCCTTGTCGGACACGCCGACCTATGTGTTGCTGCTGGAAGCGCAGGAGGCGCACTGGCTGGCGAAGCATCGCGCCACGGTCGAAGCGGGACTTCCGGGGTTGCGGCTCGTGAGCAGCCGTGAATACCAATTGATGCACGTCCTGACCCAAGGCCGCCCGGCGCAATAGGCCGACCGCCGCGCTAGCATCGCGGCATGCAGACCCCACGCAGCCGCACCGCCGACCTCGACCTGCTGCGCGTCTTCGACGCGCTCGTCCGCCTGGGCAGCTTCACGGCTGCGGCGAAGGCGCTGTCGCGCACGCAGTCCGCCGTCAGCATGCAGATCAAGCGGCTGGAGGAGCAGCTGGGCGCGCAGCTGGTGACGCGCGGCACGCGCCGGCTGGCGGCCACGCCCGCAGGCCTGCAGCTGCTGCCGGTGGCCCGCGAGATGCTGGCGCTGAACGAGCAGCTGTTCAGCGAGACCGACCCGCAGGAGGTGGCGGGCACCATCAGCATCGGCACCGCGGAGTACTACGGCGTGCACGTGCTGCCGGCGCTGGTGGCGGAGTTCTGCCGCAGCCATCCGCGCATCCACGTCGCCATCCACACCGGAATCGGCTGGGTGATGCGGGCGGAGCTGGGGACGCGCTTCGACATCGTGATCGGCCATGGCGCGGTCGGCGCCGCGGAGGGCACGCGCCTGCACGAGACGCGGGTGCTGTGGGCCACCGGACCGGACCCGGAGCTGCACAAGCAGCGCCCCTTGCCGCTGGCGGTGAACCCGGAAGGCGCGGTGCTGCGCCGCTGGGCCACCGCCGCCCTGGACCAGGCGGGCATCCCGTGGCGGATCGCCTATACGAGCACCAGCGCCGCGGGCCTGGAGTCCGCAGTGCGCGCGGGGCTGGCGATAGGCGCTTTCACCGAGGCGACCTTGTCGAATCGCCTGAGGGCGCTGGGGCCGGAAGACGGCATGCCGGCGCTACCCGATGCGGAGTTGTGGCTGGCCGTGGCGCCGGCCCGGCCGGCGGTGGAGTTGATGGAGGCTTTCCTGATCCACAAGCTGCGGGGGGCGTGAGAACTGCCGGACGCAAAAGACGCAAAGGTTCCGCAAAGGTCGCAAAAGAACATCTTGGATTTCTTTTGCGACCTTTGCGTACTTTCGCGACCTTTGCGTCCGGCTGTCCGTTTTAGTCCAGGCGAATGTTGTTGCGCGTGATGATGTCGCGGTACAGGGCCGAGTCGCTCTTGATGCGCGCGGCCAGGCCCTTGGCGCTGGTGTCGTCGACCTTCCAGCCTTGCAGCAGCAGCTTCTGTCGGATGTCGCGGTTGTTCAGGATCTTGTCCAGTTCCGCGCTCAGGCGCGCCTGGTTGGCGGCCGGCATGGAGGCCGGCGCCATGATGGCGTTCCACACCTCGATGTTGATGCCCTTCACGCCGATCTCGCCCAGGCTGGGCAAGGTGGGCGCCATCGGGCTGCGCTTCTCGGAGCTGACGAACAGCGCATCGAGCTTGCCGCTGTCCACCAGCGGCTGCACGGTCGAAGGCGGCAGCAGCGCCATCTGCAACTGGCCACCGAGCAGGTTGGTGATGATCTGCGGCGCGCCGGCATAAGGCACGTGCACCGGGTTGATGCCCAGCGGCCGCTTCAGCAGTTCCATGCCCAGGTGCGTGCCCGAGCCGGCGCCGGAGGAGCCGAAGTTGATCTTGTCGCCCTGTGCGCGAGCAAAGTCGATCAGCTTCTGCGGCGTCGACAGGCCCAGCGACTTGGGCGCCACCATCACCAGCGGGCCGGAGGCGACCATCGCGATCGGCGCGAAGTCCTTGGCCGGGTCGTAGCCCAGGCGGGAGTACAGGTAGGCAGAGCTGGTGAGCGGGCCGTTG
Source organism: Ramlibacter agri (assembly GCF_012927085.1). Lineage (NCBI taxonomy): Bacteria > Pseudomonadati > Pseudomonadota > Betaproteobacteria > Burkholderiales > Comamonadaceae > Ramlibacter > Ramlibacter agri. The sequence continues at coordinate 691,086 of NZ_JABBFX010000003.1, forward strand.
CCGATGATGGCGATGGTGTGGCCGTCGGTGGCGCGGGCCAGCGCCTCGGCGCCCAGGTTGCCGCTGGCGCCCGGGCGGTTTTCCACCACCACCGTCTGGCCGAGGGCCTTGGACAGCGGCTCCGCGAGCAGGCGCGCCTGCATGTCCGGCGAAGAGCCGGCCGGGTAGCCGACGATGAAGTGGATCGGCTTCGTGGGCCAGCCCTGGGCGAAGGCCGACAGCGAGGCGAACAGGGCGGCACCGAGGATCAGGCGGCGCAGGGCGCGACGGGGCATGCGTTGTCTCCAGTTTGTGGCGCCATTCTGGGGCAAGCGCCCGGGCGTGCGTTTCGCCGTGGTGATGCGGGGTATTGCGGGGCGTGATGGAGCGAGGCATCTCCGCCGGAGAACACTCGCTTGCCCGACGGCCAACCCTCTGCCGGGACCTTGTCCCTAAAGTCGCTGGCTGCAACAGCAAGGAGACAGAACAAATGCAGTCTTTCACCCGAGCCGCGCTCGCGCTCGCATTCGCCGCCACGGCCGGCGCCTCCCTCGCGCAGTCCTACCCGTCCCGCCCGATCCGGCTGGTGGTTCCCTACACCGCCGGCGGCAGCGCCGACGTGATGGGCCGAGCCATCGGCCAGTACCTTTCCATCGCGCTGAAGCAGCCGGTGATCGTCGACAACAAGCCCGGCGCCGACGGCCTGATCGGCGCCGACGCGGTGGCGAAAGCGCCCGCCGACGGCTACACCTTGCTGTTCGGGCCGAACGCGCTGTATTCGATCTTCCCGCAGATGCACCCCAAGGCGCCGATGAACGTGCGCCGCGACCTGGAGCCGGTGGCGGGCGTGACCTCCGCGCCGATGGTGATGGCCGTGACCGCCACCTTGCCCGCGAACACGGTGCCCGAACTGATCGCCTATGCGAAGGCCAACCCGGGCAACGTGAGCTTCGGCTCCGCCGGCAACTCCTCGCTGCAGCGCATGATCGGCGAGAGCTTCGCGCTGGGGGCCGGCCTGAAGATGATCCACGTGCCCTACAAGGGCACCTCGCAAGCCGCGACCGACCTGGCTTCGGGCCAGCTGAAGGTGCTGTACGGCAGCACCACCAGCATCGACCCGCTGGTGAAGGCGGGCAAGGCGCGCATCCTGGCCGTCACGTCCAGCAAGCGCTTCCCTGTCGTAGCGGAACTGCCTTCGATCGGCGAATCGGTGAAGGCGTGGCCGGACCTCATCACCTTCCAGGGCATCTTCGCGCCCAAGGGCACGCCCAAGGAAGTCGTCGACCGCATTGCCAGGGAAGTGATCGCGGCGAGCCACACGCCGGAGTTCCAGCAGGTGCTGAAGGCCAATGCCTTCGCGGCCAAGGCGGAGGACGCAACGGCTTTCCGCGCCTCGCTGGAGCGCGATTACGAAACGATGGCCCGCGTCATCCAGGCCGCCAACATCCAGCCGGAGGAGTGAGCGTGCCGGACGTCCGTGTCATCGAAGTCGGCCTGCGCGACGGGCTGCAGATGGTCAAGGCCATCCTGCCCACGGCCAGCAAGCTCGCGTTCATAGCCGCCGCCTACGCGGCTGGCATCCGCGAAATGCAGATCGGCTCCTTCGTGCCCGCCAGCCGCATGCCGCAGTTCGCCGACACGCCGCAAGTCGTGGACTACGCGCACCGCTACGCCGGCCTGCACGGCGCGGTGATGGTGCCGAACATCAAGGGCGCGCTGGCGGCGCTGGAGGCCGGGGCGGACCAGCTGAACCTGCCGGTGTCGGCGAGTGCGGCGCATTCGCAGGCCAACGTGAAGACCACGCCCGACCTGATGATCTCGAACGTGGCCCGTGTGCGCGAGCTGCGCGACGCGCAGCCGGAAGGCCGGCGACCCAGGATCAAGGTGGGCCTGGCCACGGCTTTCGGCTGCACCTTGCAGGGCGAGGTGCCGGAAGCGGAAGTCGAGCGGCTGGCCATCGCCGCCATTGCGGCGGGCGCCGACTCGGTGTCCCTCAGCGATACGACCGGCTACGCCGATCCGGCCAAGGTGCGGCGTCTCTTCAACCGGGTGCGTGCCGCTGCGGGCGACCAAGTCGACACCGCGCACTTCCACGACACGCGCGGGCTGGGCCTGGCCAACGTGGTGGCCGCGCTCGATTGCGGCATCCGCCGCTTCGACGCTTCGCTGGCCGGACTGGGCGGCTGCCCGCACGCGCCCGGCGCGAGCGGAAACATCGTCACGGAGGACCTGGTCTTCATGCTCCAGAGCATGGGCCTGGACACCGGCATCTCCGTGGACCAACTGCTGGCCATGCGCGCGCTGCTGCGCGATGGCCTGCCGGAAGAGCCCTTGCAGGGCAGCCTGTGGAAAGCGGGCGTGACGAAGACATACAGGGAGCATGCGAATGGCTGAGGGCCCGCTGAAGGGAATCCGCGTCGTCGAACTGACGCACATGGTGATGGGGCCGACCTGCGGCATGGTGCTGTCGGACTTCGGCGCCGACGTCATCAAGGTCGAGCCGGTGGGCGGCGACAAGACGCGCACCTTGCGCGGGCTGGGTGCGGGCTTCTTCCGCACCTTCAACCGCAACAAGCGCAGCGTGGCGCTGGACATGGACAAGCCCGAAGGCATGGAGGCGCTGCACCAGCTGCTGGCCACCGCCGACGTCTTCGTCGAGAACTTCCGCCCGGGGCGCATGGGGGAGAGTGGCCTGGACTACGCGAGCCTGTCAAAACGCTACCCGCGCCTGATCTGCGTGTCGCACAAGGGCTTCCTGCCCGGGCCCTACGAGCACCGCAAGGCGCTCGACGAGGTGGTGCAGATGATGTCCGGCCTGGCCTACATGACGGGCCCGCCGGGCCGGCCGCTGCGCATGGGCGCTTCGGTCAACGACATCATGGGCGGCATCTTCGGCGCGCTGGGCGTATTTGCCGCGCTGCGCGAGCGCGAGCAGACCGGCCGCGGCCTCGAAGTGCAGAGTGGCCTGTTCGAGAACTGCGCCTTCCTGGCAGCGCAGCACATGCAGCAGTACGCGAAGACGGGCGTGGAGCCGCAGCCGATGCCGGCGCGGCACCATGCCTGGGCGGTGTACGACGTGTTCGAGGCGCGCGATGGCCAGGTCTTCATCGCTGTCGTCAGCGACGGCCAGTGGCGCAGCTTCTGCGAGTTCATCGCGCGGCCGGACCTCGGCGCGGACGACCGGCTGCAAAGCAACAACGACCGCGTGACGGCGCGGCCCTGGCTGATGCCGCAGCTGCGCGAGATCGTCGGCGCCATGGACGTGGCCGACCTGAAGCGTGAACTGGATGCGCGTGGCATCCCCTACGCGCCGATCGCGCGTCCGCAGGACCTGTTCGAGGATCCGCACCTGAAAGCCAGCGGCGCGCTGGGGCGCCTGCGCTCGGACGACGGGCAGGAGTCGCGGATTCCGCTGCTGCCGCTGACCTTCGGCGGGCGGCGGCTCGGGCAGGAGGCTCGCATCGCTGCCCTGGGCGAGCACACCGGCGAAGTGCTGGCCGAACTGGGCTACGACGGCGCGGCCATTGCGCGCCTTCAGGCCGAGGGCACGGTGCGCGCATGAAGATCCGCGCCACGTGGATGCGCGGCGGCACCAGCAAGGGCCTGTTCTTCCGTGCGCAGGACCTGCCCGCCGAGCCCGCGGCGCGTGACCGCATGCTGCTGCGCGCCATGGGCAGCCCCGACCCCTACGGCACGCAGATCGACGGCCTGGGCGGTGCGACGCCCAGCACCAGCAAGGTCGTGCTGGTGCGGCAGAGCCGGCGCGAGGACTGCGACGTCGAATACCTGTTCGGCGCCGTGTCCATCCGCGAGGCGCGCATCGACTGGAGCGGCAATTGCGGCAACCTCACGGCAGCCGTCGCGCCTTTCGCCATCGCGCAGGGCCTGCACAGGCCGGCCGCGGAGGGCACGGTGTGCGTGCGCATGTGGCAGGACAACATCGGGCAGCGGATCCTGACGCACGTGGCCGTGCGCGCGGGAGAGGTGGTGGAAGAGGGTGCTTTTGCGCTCGATGGCGTCGCCTTTCCGTCGTCCGAGATCCGCTTGGAGTTTCTCGACCCGGGCGCCGACCCCGAGAGCGGCGGCGGGCCGTTGTTCCCGACGGGGCATCTGTCGGATCTCTGGGAAGCGCCGGGCTTCGGGGTTTGTGCGATCACGCTGCTGACCGCAGGCGCGCCCACGCTGTTCGTGCGGGCGCAGGATCTCGGCCTGTCTGGCAGCGAACTGCAGTCGCAGCTGGAGGTGGCCAAGGCGGCGCGCGAAGCGCTGGTCACCCTGCGCCGCCGGGCGGCGATGCTGCTGGGGTTGGCCGCAAGCGAAGCGGAAGCGGATGCCGCGAGTCCCCACGTCCCGCGCGTCGCCTTCGTCGCACCGCCGCGGGACTACCAGGCCTCGGGTGGCAAGGCAGTTCGTGCGGACGAGACCGACCTGGCCGTGCGCATCCTGTCCCTCGGCCGGCTGCATCAGGCGATGACGGGAACGGGAGCAGTTGCGCTCGCGGTGGCAGCGGCAGTGCCTGGAACCGTCGTGGCGGAAGCTGCAGGAGGTGCGCGCGAGTCCGTGCGCTTCGGCCATCCTTCCGGCGTGCTGGAAGTCGGTGCCAGCGTGCGCCGCGGCGATTCCGGCGAATGGCAGGCGACCCGCGTCGTCATGAGCCGCAGTGCGCGGCGCCTCATGGAAGGCGAAGTCTTCGTCCCCTGAGGCTCATGCCAGCGCCGCCTGCAGGTGCTCGCGGTAGCTCTCGACAAAGGCCCGCGCGGCCCCCGACACGTGCCGGCCGGGCGGGTACACGGCGTGGATGCCGCCCTTGGGCAAGGACCAGGACGGCAGCAGGCGGACCAGCTTGCCTTCGCGCACCAGTGGCAGCACGGAAGGGTGGTCCAGCACGGAAACGCCAGCCCCTTGTTCCAGCAGCGCACGCAGCGTGGAAGTGGAGTCCACCTGCAGGCGCGAGCGCACCCGCACCGACTCCTTCTTCCCGCGTGCCGACGCGAAGGTCCAGGTGAGCGGGCTGCGCAGCAGGGTCAGGTGGATCCAGTCATGCTCGGCGAGGTCCGCCGGCCGGCGCGGCGCGGGTTTCGCTCGCAGGTAAGCCGGCGAGGCCACCACCCATTGCTCGAACTCGGCCAGCTTCGTCGCGCGCTCCGACGAATCGCGCAGGTGGCCGAGGCGGATCGCCACGTCGATGCCGCCGGCGACGAGGTCCAGCACGCGGTCGGCCGCGAACAGCTCGATGCGCAGCCCGGGATGCGCAGCTGAAAAGCGAGCCAGCGGCGCGGCCAGCGACATGGCAGCCTGTTCGACCGGCGCGGTGATGCGCAAGTGGCCGGTGAGGAGCTGGCGCGAGGACGCCGCGCCGGCCAGCGCTTCGCGGACGGTGCGCAGCGGCGCCGCCGCCGCGTCGAACAGCTGCTGCCCCGCCTGCGTCAACTGCACGCGGCGGGTGGTGCGCACGAACAGGTCGACCCCGAGTTGCGCCTCGAGTTGCCGCACGCGCAGGCTGACGGCGGACTTCGTCATGCCCAGCCGGTCCGCGGCGGCCGTGAAGCCGCCGGCTTCCGCCACCGCCGTGAACACTGCCAGGGGGTCGAGGCTGTCCATGATTGTCGAGTTTTCCGAAACAGAGCTTGCTGGAATGGCCAGTTTATCGATCCAGTGATGCCGCCCACAATTGCGGCATTCCCTCAGGAGCACTCCATGAACATCACCTTGATCGGCGCCTCCGGCTTCATCGGCACCGCGATCCGCAACGAAGCGCTGGCCCGCGGCCACCACGTGAAGGCGCTGGTGCGCAAGCCGGAGCAGGTCCCGGCCCAGGCCAAGCTGCAGGTCGAGCGCGCCGACGTGTTCGACAGCGCCGCGCTGGCGCGACAACTGGCGGGCAGCGATGCGGTGATCAGCGCCTTCAGCGGCCACAGCCACGGCGACATTCACGCCGACTACGTGCGCGGCATCGAGTCCATCGTCGCAGCCACGAAGGACGCCAAGGTGCCGCGGCTGCTGGTGGTCGGCGGCGCCGGCAGCCTGTACGCCGCACCCGGCCTGCAGGTGGTGGATGCGCCCGACTTCCCGGAACAGTGGAAGGCCTCCGCGCTGGGCGCGCGCGACGCCCTGGAGTTGCTGCGACAGAGCAAGGGCCTGGACTGGTCGATGCTGAGCCCGGCCGCCGTCATCGCGCCCGGCGAACGCACCGGCAAGTTCCGGCTCGGACGCGACGACCTGCTGGTCGACGCTTCCGGCCAGAGCCGCATCTCGCTGCAGGACTACGCGGTCGCGATGATCGACGAACTGGAAAAGGCCGCGCACCGCGGCCAGCGCTTCACGCTCGCCTACTGAGCTTCCCGCGCCGCGCCGAGCGCGCGCAGGTGTTCCAGCAAGCGGCCCGCCACTTCGGACAGCGGCTTGTCCGCATGCACGCAGACCACCACGTTGCGCGTGGCCCAGGGCTCGGCCAGCGGCACCATGCGCAGCTTGAGCGCCTGCGCGGGAATGCCCACGGCCCGGGACGACAGGATCGCCACGCCCAGGTTGGCCGCGATCAGGTGGCAAGCGCGGCCTCGTAGGTGCTGACGTGCGAGCGGTAGCGCAGCTTGCGCCCCTTGCGCGCGGCCAGGCCGGCCAGGAAGGTCTCCATCCGGCTGCCGGGCTGCAGGCCGACCAGGTCGTGCGCCATCACCTGGTCGAAGTCCACGGCGGCCTCGTTGGCCAGCGCGTGGTCGTCGCGGCACACCAGCACCAGTTCGTCGCGGCTGTACGGGTACTGCCGCACGCCGAACAGGTCCACCGTGGACAGGCACACGCCGAGGTCGGCCGCGCCTTCGCGCACACCTTGCGCCACGGCCGAACTCACGCGCTCCTGCAGGTCCACCCGCACGTTCGGGTGCTGCAGCATGAAGGCGGTGACGTCCTTGGGCAGCAGTTCGACCATCGAGGAGATGTGCGCCCAAAGCCGCACATGGCCGCGGGCGCCCTGGCCGTATTCCTCCAGTTCCGCTTCCAGCAGCGTGGTGCTTTCCAGGATGCGGCGCGCGTGCTCCAGGAAGGCCTGGCCGGCGGCGGTGGGCTTGACGCCGCGGCCGCCGCGCACCAGCAGCATGACGCCGGCTGCGCTCTCCACCTCCGCGATGCGCTTGCTGACGGCGGAAGGCGCGATCGCCTCGCGCTCGGCGGCCTTGGTGATGCTGGCTTCGTCGCACACAGCGACGAACAGCTTCAAGGTGGTGAGGTCGGGGCGCCATCCGCTCATGCGGCGGATGATGCCAGAGTACGATCGCCGCCATGCCCACCTGGAGACCCGACCTCCTTTCGCTGCGCCTGTTCGTCGCCGCCTGCGAGGAGGCCAGCATGGCGCGCGCGGCCGAGCGCGAAGCCATCGTGCCGTCGGCGATCAGCAAGCGCATCGCGGAAATGGAAGAGGCCACCGGCGTGCCGCTGCTGGTGCGCGGCGCGCGCGGCGTGCGGCCCACGCCGGCCGGCACGGCGCTGCTGCATCACGCGCAGCAGATCGTGCGCAGCGCGGAGAAGATGCAGGCCGAGATCGCCGAGTTCGCCCAGGGCGTGCGCGGCCACGTCCGGCTGCTGGCGAACATCTCCTCGATCGTGGAGTTCCTGCCGCGCGACATGAGCGCCTTCATGGTGGCGCATCCGCAGATCCGCATCGACCTGCAGGAGCGCGTCAGCGCCCAGATCGCCGAAGGCGTGCGTGAAGGCCAGGCCGAACTGGGCATCTGCCTGGCCAGCGTCGACCTGAGCGAGCTCACGGTACACCCATATGCCGTCGACCACCTGGGCGTGGTGGTGCACACCGCGCATCCGCTGGCGGCGCGCGAATCGGTGCGCTTCGAGGACACGCTGGAATTCGACTTCGTCGCGCTCAGCCCGGACAGCGCCACCACGCGCCGGTTGTCGGCGCTCGCAGCGCGGCTGGGCCGCACCATCAACCACCGCATGTACGTGAGTACTTTCGAAGCAGCCTGCCACATCATCGCGGAGAACCTGGCCATCGGCGTGCTCGCGCACGACGCGGTCAAGCCTTTCCAGCCCGCGCTGGGCCTGCAGGTGGTGCGGCTGGAGGACGACTGGGCCAGGCGCGAGATCGTGCTGGTGCACCGCGACGAGTCGCTGCTGACGCCGCCGGCCCGGGCGCTGGCGCGCCACCTGCAGGAGCGGGTGGCGGCGCGCGGCAGGCGCTAGCCGTTCTGGCCGGGCATCGCAGCGGTGCCCAACGATCAATCCACGCGCAGGCTCGCGCTCCTATTCTTGCTCCTGCATTCAGGAGACAGGCAGATGGACAGCACGGGGCCGCTCGCCGGCATCAAGGTCCTCGATTTCGGGCACATGGTGATGGGACCTTCCTGCGGGCTGGTGCTGGCCGACCTCGGTGCCGAGGTCATGCGCATCGAGCCGCCGCAGGGCGATCCCACCCGCAAGCTCAAGGGTTTCGGCCTGGGCTTCTTCACGTACTTCAATCGCAACAAGTCGAGCGCCCAACTGGACCTGAAGCAGGGCGAGGCGAGCCAGGAGGTGATGCGGCGCGCGCTCGAATGGGCGGACGTGGTCATCGAGAACTTCGCGCCGGGCGTCATGGCCAGGCTGGGCCTGGGCTACGAAGACGTGGCGAAGGTCAACGCGCGCATCGTCTACTGCTCGCTCAAGGGCTACCTGCCAGGCCCCTATCAGGACCGCCTGGCACTCGACGAGGTGGCGCAGATGATGGGCGGCATGGCCTACATGACCGGGCCCGCGGGAACGCCGCTGCGCGCCGGCGGCTCGGTCGTCGACATCACCGGCGGCGTGTTCGGCGCGGTCGGCATCCTGGCCGCCCTGCGCGAACGCGAGCGCACCGGCCGCGGCCAGCTGGTCGAAAGTTCGCTGTTCGAGTCGGCGGCCTTCTACACCGGCCAGCACATGGCCTACTTCTCCATGTCGGGCGAGACGCCGAAGCCGATGCCCACGCGCAGCCACGTCTTCACCGTCTACGACCTGTTCAAGACCGCCGACAACGACGTCTTCGTCGGCGTCACCAGCGAGCAGCAGTGGGATCGCTTCTGCCAGGAGTTCGGCTTGGCCCACCTGAAGGCGGATCCCGAACTGGCGACGCAAGCCGATCGCCTGAAGGTGCGGCCGCGCGTGATCGCCGCGGTCGCCGAGGTGTTCGCGGGCCTGTCCGCCGACGACATCGTCGAACGCTGCGCCGCCGCCAAGCTGCCCGCCGCCAAGGTGAACCGCCCCGACCAGCTGCTGGACGACCCGCACCTGAAGGCGAGTGGGCAACTGCTGCCCACCACCTTGCCGGACGGCCGCACGGCGACCTTGCCGGCGCTGCCCTTCAAGATGAACGGCCACAACCTGGGCATCCGCCAGCAGCCGCAGCCCGCGGGCCGGCAGACCCACGGCTTCCTGCGCGCGCTCGGTTATTCCGACGCCGAGATCGCAGGCCTGGCGCAGGCCCAGGTCATCCCGTCCTGAAGGAAAAGAGATGAGCGACATCCCGAAGAAGGTCCACATCCGCGAGGAAGGCCCGCGCGAAGGCTTCCAGATCGAGCCCGGCCCCATCAGCACGGCCGACAAGATCGCCTTGATCGACGCCCTCTCCGACACCGGCGTCGACCACATCCAGACCGTTTCCTTCGTCAACCCGAAGGCGGTGCCGGGCTGGGCCGATGCCGACGCAGTCGTGCGCGGCATGAAAAAGAAGGACGGCGTCGAGTACACGGCGCTGTGGTTCAACGAGCAGGGCCTGCAGCGTGCGCTGGCGCACCAGGACAAGCTGCACGTCACCGGCGCGCTGATCGGCTCGGCCTCCGACGTCTTCTGCAGGAAGAACCTGAACCGCTCGATCGCGGAACACACGGAGGTGATGCGCAAGCAGGCGGCTTCGCTGGTGGCCAACGCGGTGCCGATCCGGCGCGTGGGCGTGATGGCTGCCTTCGGCTGCAACTACTCGGGCGAGGTCAGCGTGCAGCAGGCGCTGGAGGCGGCTGAAACGGGCATGAGCATTGCCCGCGAAGCCGGCGCCCGCATCGAGGAGATCACGCTCGCCGACAGCATGGGCTGGTGCACGCCGGCGCGCACCGAGCGGCTGGTCGGCGCCTTCCGCGAGCGCTGGCCCGAGGTGGAGCTGATCCTGCACCTGCATGACACCCGCGGCATGGGCGTGGCCAGTGCGCACGCGGCGCTCAGGATGGGTGTCACCAGCTTCGACAGCACGGTGGCGGGCCTGGGCGGCTGCCCCTTCGCGGGCCGGCCCGGCGCCACCGGCAACATCGCCAGCGAGGAGCTGGTGCTGCTGTGCCACGAGATGGGCATTGAAACCGGCGTCGACCTCGAGGCGCTGATCGAAGTGGGCCGCATGGCGGAGCGCCTGGTGGGCCATCCGCTGCCCAGCACCTTGCTGCGCTCGGGCAGCTACCAGACATAAACAGGAGACGTGTGACCATGATTCGCCGAACCCTTCTCGCCTTGCTCACCGGTCTCGCGGTGGCAGGGGCAGCCTCAGCGCAAGGCAGCTGGCCCTCCAGGCCGATCCGCGTCATCGTGCCTTACCCGCCCGGCGGCCCGGTGGATTCGATCGCGCGCTTCCTCGTGCCGGGTCTGAGCAAGGAGCTCGGCCAGCCCATCGTCGTCGACAACCGGGCCGGCGCGGCCGGCCTGATCGGCGTCGCCGCCACCGTGAACGCGGAGCCGGATGGCTACACCTTCGGCATCGGCGCGCTCGGCCACTTTGCCGTGCAGCCGCACGTGGGCAAGGTGCCTTACAAGCTGGAGGACGTCAACTACGTCACCCTGATGACCCAGAGCCCGCACGTGTTCATCGTGAATCCGGCGCAGGGCTACCCGGACCTGAAGTCGGTGATCGAGGCTGCCCGCAAGGCGCCCGGCAAGCTGAATTACGGCTCGCCCGGCTCGGGCAGCAGCACCCACCTGGATGGCGAGCTGTTGCAGCAGGAAGCGAAGATCGAGATCCAGCACGTGCCCTACAAGGGCGGCCCGGCGGCCGTGACCGCGATGGTCGGCGGCGAAGTCCAGCTGCTGTCGGTGGAGGTCTCCGTCGGCATGAGCGTGCAGCAGAAGGTGCGCATCGCCGCCGTCATGGCGGACAAGCGGCTGCCGCAGCTGCCCAAGGTGCCGACCATGGTGGAACTGGGCTACCCGAACGTGGTGTCGAGCTCCATGTACGGAATGATCGCGCCGAAGAACACGCCGCGCGAAATCACCGAGAAGTTCCGCCTCGCCGTCATCCAGGCGCTGAACGCGCCCGAGGTCAAGAGCCGCCTCAATGCGCAAGGCCAGTCCGTCGTCACCGGCACCCCGGAGGAATTCCGCAAGCTGATGGAAGCCGAGTCGGCGAAGTGGGGCTCGATGATCAAGGCGCGCAACATCAAGGTCGACTGACATGCCGATCGGCGCAAGTCAGGGTTGCGCCCGCCCGGCTGCCATTGCGCCGGGCGCTGCCTATCATGGTCCCATGCCCCGTCTTCCCCTGTTCCCCACCGCTTCCATGGACCCGGCCCAGCAGGCCGTCCTGGACAAGATCCTCTCAGGCCCGCGCGGCAAGATCCAGGGCCCGCTGCGCGCAGCCCTGCACAACCCCGAGCTGGCCGACAAGTGGCAGGCGCTCGGCGCGCTGCTGCGCTACGGCACTTCGCTGCCGCCGCGTCTTTCCGAGATCGCCATTCTCGTGACCGGCCGCGCGTGCCGCTCGCCCTTCGAGTGGTATGCGCACCGCATCGAAGGCGAGAAGGCCGGCCTGGAGCCCGCCTTCCTCGCAGCGCTGCTGGCGCAAACCGAGCCGGCCGGCATGTCCGAGGACGACGCAGCCGTCTGGCGCTACTCGGTCGAACTGAACGCGCACAAGTCGGTGTCCGATGCCACCTATCGCGCGGCGCTGGCGCGCTTCGGCGAGAAGGGCGTCGTGGAACTCACCGCGCTGGTCGGCTACTACACGATGGTGGCGATGACCCTCAACTGCCACGAGATCCCGCTGCCCGAAGGCGTGGCGCCGGCTTTCGCGCTGCCGCAGCAGGAGGAACTGAAGTGACCGCCGACGCCCTGGATGCGGGCGGCTGGGACTGCCACGCCCACCTGTTCGGCCCTTACGAGCGGTTCCCGCTCGCGGCCGACCGCAGCTACACGCCGCCGGAAGCGGTGGAGCCGCAGTACCTGGCCTTGCTGCGCCGGCTCGGCCTCACCAACGGCGTGCTGGTGCATCCCAGCGCCTATGGCGACGACCACTCGCTGCTGCTCCACGCGCTGGCCGCACAGCCCGCGCTGCGCGGCGTCGTCGTGGTTCGACCCGGCAGCCCGCTGCCGCTGGCCGGCTTGCGCGAACGCGGTGTGCGCGGCGCGCGCTTCAGCCATCGCAGCGGCGCGGGCGCCAACTTTGCCGGCAGCGCGTCCTTCCAGGACCTGCAGGCGCTGGCGCCGCAGCTGGCCGATGCCGGCCTGCACGCCGAGCTCTGGACCGATTGCAAGGCGCTGCCGGAAATCGCCGACGAGCTCTTGAAACTGCCCGTGCCGGTGGTGATCGACCACATGGGCGGCTTCGACGTGAACGCCGGCGTCGATGAACCCGGCTTCCGCACCTTGCTGCGCCTGCTGGAAAGCGGGCAGGTGTGGGTGAAGCTGTGCGCCTACCGCAACCTGCTGAACGTGCCGGACTGGGAAGCCGGCCGCGCGTTCCAGCAGGCGATGGTGGCTGCCAACGCCGAACGCCTGGTGTGGGGCAGCGACTGGCCGCACCTGCGTGTGACGCCGGCCCCGGACGCCGTGCAGCTGCTCGACATGTTCATGGATTGGGCCGGCAGCGATGCCGTGGTACGGCAGGTGCTGTCCGCCAATCCGGAGCGCCTTTACAGCTAAGGATTGCAAATGGGTCTGGGAAAAGTTCTGGTCACGGCCGCTTCGGTGAAGGGCTGCGAACCCGCGCTGCGGTTGATGCGCGAAGCGGGCTGCGACGTCCACCTGGCGACGTCGCCGCAGCCGCTGGACGAGAACTGGCAGCTGGAACAGACGCGCGACGTCGCCGCCCTGGTGTTCGCGATGGAGCCGGTGTCGGCGCGGCTGCTGGAGAACGCGCAAGCGCTGAAGATCATTGCGCGACCCGGCGTCGGCTATGACACGGTCGACGTCGCCGCCGCCACCCGGCGCGGCGTGGCGGTGACCATCGCCGAAAGCACCAACCACGAGAGCGTGGCCGACTTCACGCTGGGCCTGCTGCTGATGGCGGCGCGCGGCATGCTGCCCTGCGCCAACAGCGTGCAGCAGCATGGCTGGGACCGAGTCACCGGCACTGAAGCCTGGCGCAAGACGCTGGCGATCGTCGGCCTGGGGCGAATCGGCAAGGCGGTGGTGAAGCGCGCCCAGGGTTTCGACATGCGCGTGCTGGTGGTCAGCCGCAGGCGCGACGAGGACTTTGCGCGAAGCCATGGGGTCGAGTACGTGGACCTGGACACGGCGCTGCGCGAGGCCGATTTCCTGTCGCTGCATGCTCCCTTGACGCCCGAGACGGCCAACCTGCTCGACGCCGCCGCGATCGCGAAGATGAAGCCGGGCGCCTACCTGGTCAACACCTCGCGCGGCGGGCTGGTCGACGAGGAAGCGCTTGCCGCCGCGGTGCGCAGCGGCCGGCTGGCCGGCGCGGCTGTCGACGTGCTGCGCAGCCAGGGCGCCAACAGCCCCAGCCCGCTGATCGGCGTGCCGGGGATCATCGTCACGCCGCACATGGCGACGCTGTCGCGCGAGTCCATGGAGCGGGTCGCGATGTCGGTCGCTCGCGCAGTGGTCGCGCGGCTGCGGGGCGAGCGGCCGGCCGGCCTGGTGAATCCGCAGGTGGCCTGAGAGCAAAGCAGGTATGACGCCGCGGTTCTATCGCGCCGCCGCGGCGCCGCCCAGAATGGCGCGACAAGAGAAGAACAGGAGACAAGGCATGAAGAGGCTGCTGTGCGCCTGGATGGCGCTTGCCTGCACGTGTTTCGCGACCCAGGCGGGCGCGCAGGACTTCCCCCGCCAAGCGATCAAGCTGATCGTGCCTTTCGCTGCCGGCGGACCCGCCGACACGCAGGCACGCTGGGTTGCCACGAAACTCGCCGCGGCCCTGGGCCAGCCGGTGGTGGTGGACGACCGCGGCGGCGCGGGCGGCATCGTCGGCACGCAGGCGGTCGTGAACGCGGCGCCGGACGGCTACACGCTGCTGTTCTCCTCGGTGGGCGCGATTGCCATCGCGCCTTACCTGATGTCCAAGGTGCCTTACGACCCGGCGACGGCACTGGCGCCCGTGATCCGCGTCGCGACCGCTCCCACGGTGCTCGTGACGAGCGCGAACTCGAAATACCCGGACCTCGCCGCGCTGGTGGCGGACGCCAAGGCGCGCCCCGGCAAGGTCAGCTTCGCCAGCGCCGGGCCCGGCACGACCACGCAGCTCGGCTCCGAACTGCTGAAGCGCGAAGCCGGCATAGACATGGTCCACATTCCCTACAAGGGCGCAGCGCCGGCCATCACCGACGTGATCGCCGGCACGGTGGACGTGATGTTCGCCGATGCGCCGGTGGTGCTGCCCTTCGTCAAGAGCGGCAAGCTGCGGGCGTTGACCATAGGCACGCCGAAGCGCGCGTCCGCCTTGCCCGACGTGCCGACCACCGCGGAGGCCGGGCACACGGGCGTGCTGGTCTCGACCTGGTACGGCGTGCTGGCGCCGGCGAAGACGCCGCCGGCCGTCGTCAAGCGGCTGAACACCGCGCTGAACAACATCCTGTCCTCGCCCGACGCGGTGGCCTTCTTCGGCAGCCAGTCGGTGGACATCAACGGGGGCTCGCCGGAGGAATTCGGCAGCTTCATTGCTTCGGAAGCGAAGCGCTGGACGGCGCTGGCGCGGGACGCCGGCGTCAAGATGGATTGAGCATGGGCATCAGCCAGGACACGATCAAGCAGGTCACCGCGCAGCTTTACGACCGCTCGCTGCGTGGCATCCCCAAGGACACCGAGGCCGCGCTGCGCCGGGCCGACGCGGCCGAGAGCAACGAGACCGCCCGCCACACGCTGCGCATCATGCTGCAGAGCGCGGAGGCGGCGCAGCGCGAGCAGCACTTCATCTGCTCCGACGCCGGCGTGCCGGTCTACTTCGTCAAGGTCGGCGCGCAGGCGCGCTTCGACGGCAGCGTGCGCCAGGCCATCACCGATGGCTTCGCCGAGCTGGTGGCTTCGATCCAGCCGCCGCTGTTGCCGCACGTGACGCATCCGTTGACCCTGGAGCGTGGCTACCAGGGCAAGGGCATGCCCATCGTCACCTTCGACATGGTGGACGACTGCGACTACGTCGAGATCACCTGTTCGCCCAAGGCGCTGGGCTCCGGCCGCTGGGCCGCGCTGCAGATCTTCAGCTTCCCGGACCTGAAGACGATCGAGACTTTCGTGCTGGACACGGTCATCCAGGCCGGCTCGCAGCCTTGCCCGCCGGTGGTGATCGGCGTCGGCATCGGCGGCACCTTCGACTACGCGGCGAAGATGGCCAAGGAGGCTACCCTGCGCCCGATCGGCGAGAAGCATCCGGAGAAGATCGTGGCCGACATGGAGCGGCGCCTCGTGCAGGCGGTGAACCAGACCGGCTTCGGCCCCATGGGCACCGGCGGCGACAGCACCGCGATGGCGGTACACGTGAACTACTGCGCCGGCCACGGCTTCACGCCGGTGGCGGTGGCCTTCAACTGCTGGATCAACCGGCGCACCAAGGCGCGGCTGTACAACGACGGCCGCGTCGAAACCCTGGAGTGATGCGATGGCTGTCCAGGAACACCGCCTGAACTTTCCCTTGAGCGAAGCCGACGCCCGCCGCCTGCGCGCCGGCGACCTGGTGACGCTCGATGGCGAGATCGTCGTCACGGCCGGCATGCCCACGCACGAGCGGCTGCTGCGCTGCCTGGACGGCGACGAGCCGCTGCCCATGCAGTTGCAGGAAGCCTCGGTCATGCACCTGGGGAGCTACAGCCGCGAGGCGGATGGGCGCTTCGAGGTGCTGTACATCAACCCGACGACCAGCACGCGCTTCAATCCCTTCATGCCGCGTCTCTTGCGTGGCTTCCGCTGGCACGCCGTGGGCGGCAAGGGCGGGCTGGATCGCGCCTCGGCCGAGGCCTTGCAGGAAGTGGGCGGGGTCTACCTGTCCTTCCTCGGTGGCGGCTGCACGCTGCTGTCGCATGCGATCGAGGAGGTGAGGCAGGTGGGGTGGAGCGACATGCTCACGCACTACCGGCTGGTGCGCCTGAAGGTGAAGGGGCTGGGGCCGACCACGGTCGGTATCGATGCGCAGGGCCGCAGCCTGTACGACGACGAGAAGGCGGCGGCGCAGGCGCGCCGCGCGGCGATCATTGCGCAGATGGACGCCGCGCGATAAACCTTCGTCATTCCCGCGAAGGCGGGAACCCAGGGCGCCCTGGGCCCCCGCCTGCGCGGGGTGACGAACGCGGATTCAGCCGTCGATCGGCTCCGTCGCCTGGAAAGAAGGACGCTGCATCAGCTCCGCATGCCAGGCTGCAAGGCGAGGCGTGATCGCGCGCCAGCCCAGCGCATCGAAGCGGTAGTCGATGTAACCCAGCGCGCAGCCTACCGTGATGGGGCCGATGGAGAAGGGCGCTGCGCGCAGTGCATCGGCTTCCGAATCCAGCAGCGCCAGCGAGGCGCGCACCTTCAGCTCGAAGGCATCGAGCAGGCCTTGCAGCGGCTGCGCGCGTTCGCGCTCGTTGCGCCACAGGATCAGCGCATCGAGCAGGCCGTCGCCGAAGGCGTGCCAGCGCAGCGCCTGCCAGCGGTCCTCGCCTTGCTGCGGAAACAGCTTGCCGCCGGCGAGCGAGTCGAGGTATTCGCAGATGACGACGGAGTCGAACAGCACCGTGCCGTCCGGGCGCACCAGCGTCGGGATCTTGGACAGCGGGTTGGCGGCCATGATCGTGGGATTCGGCTTCAGCATGGCCGCCACCGAGCGCACCAGCTCCAGCCGCGGCACCACGCCCAGTTCGTGGGCGCAGACCATCACCTTGCGCACGTAGGGCGACTTGGGGGACCAGTGCAGGACCAGCTTGTCGTTCATCAGATCACCTCCGCGGCGCGCAGCGCCTGAATGTCGGCCGCGCCGTAACCCAGTTCGGCCAGGATCGCGTCGCTGTGTTCGCCCAGCAGCGGCGGCGCCGAGCGGATCGGCAAGGCATCGCCATCGAAGCGCATGGGGCTCGCCACCAGCGGCACGTCCACGCCGGACGGGTGCGGCACCCGGCGCAGCATCTCGCGCGCCTTCACCTGCGGCTCTTCGAACACTTCGGCCACGCTGTTGATCGGGCCGCAGGGCACGCCGGCCTGGTCCAGCGCGGCGATCAGGTCTTCGCGCTTCCAGGCGTCGAAAGCTTCGCGCAGCAGCGCCGACAGTTCGGCGATGTTGCGCACGCGCTGCGCGTTGGTGGCGAAGCGCGCGTCGGCCGCCCATTCGCTCTTGCCGAAGACCTGGCACAGCTTGGCGAACTGGCCGTCGTTGCCGACGACCAGGATCACGTCGCCGTCGGCGCAGGCGTAGACGTCCTGCGGCTGGATGTTGGGGTGCGCGTTGCCATTGCGCCGCGGCACCTTGTCGCTCACCAGGTAGTTCATCGCCTGGTTGGCGAGCGTCGCCACCTGCACGTCCAGCATCGCGATGTCGACGTAGCCGCCCAGGCCGGTCTCGTTGCGGCGCGCCAGCGCGGCCAGCACGGAGACGGCGGTGTACATGCCGGTCATCAGGTCGACGATGGGCACGCCCACCTTCTGCGGGCCGCCGCCCGGCTTGCCGTCCTTCTCGCCCGTTACGCTCATGAGGCCGCCCATGGCCTGGATCAGGAAGTCGTAGGCGGGCTGGTCGCGGCGCGGGCCGGTCTGGCCGAAGCCGGTGACCGAGCAGTAGATGAGGCGCGGGTTGACCTTGCGCAGCGAGGCTTCGTCCAGGCCGTAGCGCGCCAGGGTGCCGGCCTTGTAGTTCTCCAGCACGATGTCGGCGCGCCTGGCCAGCTGGCGCACGATCTCCTGGCCTTCGGGCTTGTCCAGGCTCAAGGTGATGGAGCGCTTGCCGCGGTTGACGGCCAGGTAGTAGCCGGCTTCCTTGGTGTCGTTGCCGTCGGCGTCCTTCAGGAAAGGCGGGCCCCAGCTGCGGGTGTCGTCGCCGGCGCCGGGCCGTTCGACCTTGATGACTTCGGCGCCCAGGTCGGCGAGGATCTGGCCGGCCCAGGGCGCCGCCAGGATGCGGCTCAAGTCCAGGACCTTGACGTGCGAAAGCGGTCCGGGTTGCGTGTTCATGGCTATTTCTCTTCGAGGAGGCCCAGCGTGCCGAGCAGCTGGCGCATGGCGGCCTTGTCCTGCTGCACGAAGGCGGTGGTCTGCGCGGGCGACAGGTTGATCTGCTCGGCGCCCTGGCTGGCGAGCACCTTCTGCCATTCGGCGTCGCCGCTCACGTCAGCGAAGGCCTTGCGCATGGTTTCGATGATCTGCGGCGGCGTGCCCTTGGGCGCGGCCAGCGTGTACCAGGTGGCGGTGGCCGTGTTGCCGTAGCCGGCTTCGGCCAGGGTCGGCACGCCGGGCAGCAGCGGCGTGCGCTGCGCGCCGCCGTAGGCCAGGGCCTTCAGCTTGCCTTCGGCGATGAAGGGGCGCGTGGCGGCGAGGTTCAGCATGCCCAGCTGAACCTGGCCGCCCAGCACGTCTTTCAGCGCGGGCGCGGCGCCGTTGTACGGCACGTGGGTGATGCGGATCTTCGCGGCCTGCGCAAACGCTTCGGCGCCCAGGTGCGTCGCACCGCCGGTGCCGGCGGAGGCGTAGTTCAGCACGCCGGGCTCCTTGCGTGCGAGAGCGATCAGCTCCTGCAGGCTGTTGGCCGGAACCGAGGGGTTCGCTACCAGCACGTTCGGCTGGCTCGCCACCACGGCGATGAAGGCGAAATCGGCGATGCCGTCGTAGGGCACTTTCTGCATCAGCGGCGTGACCACGTGGCCCGCGGAAGTGCTGATCAGGAAGGTGTAGCCATCCGGCCTGGCGCGGGCGACGAAGCCGGTGCCGATGGTGGCGGCGCCACCCGGCTTGGCATCGACGATCACGGTCTCGTTCAGGCGCTTCGAAAGCTGCTGCGCGAGCGCGCGCGCCATCGTGTCGGCAGGACCGCCGGCGGCATAAGGATGGACCAGCGTGATGGTGCGGGCAGGCCACGCTTGCTCGGCGTGGACGGCAGGCAGCGCAGCGAGCGCAGCCAGCGCGAGCAGCGCGCGGCGCCTGGCGAGGGAAGCGAACTTCATTTTGTCTCCGGGTTCGGGGCCCAGCCTTCGCCGCCGGGCGGCTTCTGCAGCATGGGCCGATGGAAGATTTCGCCGAGGCCGGCGTAGAAAGGGCCGCCCAGGCGCGCGAGCGGGCGCAGCGCAACCGAGTCCACGCGCTTGCCGTCGTACACCTTGTCAGAAAGATGGAAGGCGACGACTTCGCCGATGTACAGGGTGTTGATGCCGCGGCCCAGGGGCACGACCTGGTCCAGGCGGCATTCCATCTGCACCGGCGAGCTGGCGATGCGCGGCGCGCGCACGTGCCTGCTCGGGAGCAGGTCTATGCCGAGCACTTCGGTTTCGCTGACCTCGGGCCCGAACTCCTGGGCGCTGCGGTGCATCACCTCCATGTCGGCTTCGGTGGCGACGTTGACCACGAACTCGCGGGTGGCCACGATGTTGCGCGCCGTGTCCTTGGTCGCGCTGGTGCCGGGCCGCTTGGCGATATTGATCGCCAGCATCGGCGGGCTGGTCGCCACGTAGTTGAAGGAGCTGAAAGGCGCGGCGTTCACGCGGCCCTGTTCGTCGATGGTGGTGATCCAGGCGATGGGCCGCGGCACCACGCAGCCCACCAGCAGGCGGTAGGCGGTTTCGGTGTCGAGGGCCTCGCCGTCGACCAGCTGGAAGTTGCCGTGCATCAGCGCCCCGTGAACACCGGCGGGCGCTTTTCGGCGAAGGCGAGTTGCGCTTCCTTGGCGTCTTCGGTCTTGGCGATCTGCGCCGTCATGTCCTGCTCGTAGCGGTAGCCGTCGCGCAGGCTCATGTCCTCGATGGTGTTCAGCGTGTGCTTGAACATGCGGGTGGCGATGGGGCTCTTGGACGCGATGCTGCGGGCGATGGACATGGCCTTCGGCATCAGTTCCTCCGCCGGCACGCAGGCTTCGACCACGCCCAGGCGATAGAGCTCTGCGCCGTCGATGCGGGTGCCGGTCAGCGCCATGAAGCGCAGGCGCGAATGGCTGAACAGGCGCATGGCGTGGCGGCCGCCACCGAGCAGGCCGACGTCCACTTCCGGCATGCCCAGCGAGGCCTTTTCGGACGCGACGAGGATGTCGCTGGAAGCGGCCATCGCCAGGCCCGAACCGAGCGCGGCGCCGTTGATGGCCACCACCACCGGCTTGGCGCATTCGCGGATGGCGTGGAAGCATTCGCGCGTGCGGCGCGAGTGGGCCGGCAGGTCGCCGGGGCCCTTGATCACGTCCTTGCGGCCCTTCAGGTCCGCGCCGGCGCAGAACACCTTGCCGGCGCCGGTGAGCACCACGGCCCGCACTTCGTCCATCTCGGAGATGCGGTCCAGGGCCAGGGTCAGTTCGTCGTTGAGCGTGCGGGTCAGGGCGTTGACCGGCGGCGCGTTGAGGGTCAACGTGGCGACGTAGTCCTCGATCTGGACTTGCAGCTGGGTCAGGTCATTCATTGGCGATGTCTCCGGAATCAATCGAGCTTGGCGCCCGACACTTCGATCACTTTCTTCCACTTGGCGGCTTCGCTGCGCACCAGTGCCTGCATCTGCGCCTGGGTGCTGCCCTGCGGCAGCACGCCGCTGGCGATCAGCTGGTCGCGCACTTCGGGCGTCTGCAGCACCGCGTTGATTTCGCGGTTGAGGCGGTCGACGATGGCTTGCGGCGTATGCGCCGGCACCGAGATGTAGTTGACCGGCGCGGCTTCGTAGCCTTTCAGCTGTTCGGCGATGGGGGGCACGCTGGGCAGCAGCGCCGAGCGCTGCGCGGTGGCCACGCCCAGGGGCCGCAGGGTGCCGGCGTCGATGTAGGGCTTGTAGACGACGATGCTGTCGATGGCCGCCTGCACCTGGCCGGACTGCAGGTCGGTCAGCGCCAGGCTGGTCCCGCGGTAAGGCACGTGCAGCAGGTCGATGCCGGCCATCTGCTTGAACAGCTCGCCGGCCAGGTGGCTGCTGGCGCCGACGCCGGCGCTGGCGAAACTGGCCTTGCCCGGATGCGCCTTCACGTAGGCAATGAATTCCTGCACGGTGCGGGCCGGCACGTCCTTGTTGACGACCAGCACGTTGGGCACCACGGCCACTTCCGACACGGGGACGAGGTCCTTCTCCGGGTCGTAAGGCAGCCTGGACATCAGGAAGGGGTTGGCCATCTGCGGGCCGGGCGTCGTGTACAGCAGCGTGTAGCCGTCCGCCGGCGCCTTGGCGACGATGTCGGCGCCCAGGGTGGCGCCGCCACCCGGCTTGTTGTCCACGACGATGGGCTGGCCCAGGCGCTTGGCCAGCGGCGCGGCCACGGCGCGGGCGACGAGGTCGGCGCCGCCGCCGGGCGTGAAGGGCACGACCAGCCGGATAGCATGGTTGGGGTAGTCCTGGGCCGCGGCGGCGAAAGCGCTGGCGGCGAGCAGGACGGAGGAAACGATCTTCTTCATCTTCAGTGCTGGTAGGTCACGCCGCAGCCGGGGCCTGCGGGCAGGCGCAGGCGGCCTTGGTGTGCGGGGAGCGGCGTGAAGGGATCATCGCGCAGGTGCAGGTGCTCCGACAGCTCGCAGGCATAGGGCAGCTTGCGCACGACGCAGGCGGTCTGCAGGCTCATGGACTGCAGCAGCGCGGGGCCGAAGGCCGCGCCCATGCGGCAACCCACTTCGCCGGCTTCGCAGATGCGCAGGGCCTGCAGGAAGCGGCGGATGCCGCCCAGGTTGGTGATCTTCAGGTTGATGACGTCGCAGGCGCGCTCGCTGACGAGGCGGAACACGTCGCGCACGCTCTGCGCGGCTTCGTCCGCCTCGATCGCGACCGGCAGCGTCTGCGTCAGAAGCGCCAGGCCGGCGAAGTCGGCGGCCGGCACCGGCTGCTCGATCAGCGCGATGTCGTAGCGCTCCATGCGCTTGAACGCCGCGATCATCTGCTTGGCGTTGTACGACTGGTTGGGGTCCAGGGTCAGCGCGACGCTTTCACCGGCGGCCGCTCGCACGGCGGCGATGCGCTGCACGTCGAGGTCGGTGTCGCCGGACAGCTTCAGCTTCAGTTGCCCGTAGCCTTCGCCGGCCAGGCGCTCGGCCAGCGCTGCCATCTCCTGCGGCGACTTGATCGGCAGGATGCGCGAGAGGGCGACCTCGTCGCGCAGCTTGCCACCCAGCAGCACGTGCACCGGCACGCCGAGGCGGCGCGCCAGCAGGTCGTGCAGGGCCATGTCGATGGCGGCCTTGACCGTGGGCTGGTAGGCCAGGGTGGCGTCGATCTCCTCCATGGTGGCGGCGAGATCGTCCAGCCCGCGCCCCACGAGGCGCTGCGACAGGAATTGCAGGCCGGCCTCGGCGCCGGCGCCGTGCGTGGAGATGGCGGGGATGGCATGGCAGTAGCCCAGGCCTTCGTTGCCATCGTCATCGCGCAGGCGCAGCACCCAGCCTTCCAGCTGGGGCACCTGCGCGCGCGCGAACTTCCACTGCGGGTCGGCCAGCGCCTGGAGGGAGGGCTGCAGCGTGGCGGAGGTGACTTTCATCTCACTCGAGGGTGATCTTGGCCTTGGCGATGATGTCCTTCCACTTCGCCGATTCAGCGTGCATCAGCTTCTGGTACTCGGCGCCGGTGGAGGTGATGGGCTGCGCGCCCTGCTGCACCATCAGCTGCTTCATGTCGGGCGAGTTCACGGCGGCCACGGCGGCGTCGTGCAGCTTGGCGGCAATGGCGGCCGGCATGGCCTTGGGCGCGATCAGGCCGTAGGTGGTTTCCATCATCACGCCGGGCAGGCCCTTTTCCTTCATCGTCGGGACGTCGGGCAGCTGCGGCGCGCGGGTGCCGGCGGCCACGGCCAGCGGCTTCACCTGGCCGGCCTTCACGAAGGGCAGGATCGGCAGCAGGTCCACCATGGCGGCCTGCACTTCGCCGGCCACCACCGCGGTCAGGGCCGGGGCAGCGCCCTTGTACGGCACGTGCAGGATGTTGACGCCGGCCTGGTCCTTGAAGATTTCCATGCCGATGTGGGGCGTGGTGCCGGGGCCGGCGGAGCTGTAGCTCAGCTTGCCGGGGTCGGCCTTGGCCTTCTTCACCAGCGTGTCCAGCGAGTCGATGCCGGACTTGGCGTTGACCACCAGCACGCTGGGGATCTTGGCGACCAGGCTCAGGTACTGGATGTCGTCCAGCGTGTAGCTGGTCTTCATCAGGTTGGGCATGCCGGCCAGCGGGCCGGGTGCGACCAGTGCGAAGGTGTAGCCGTCCGCGGGCGCCTGCACGGTGGCCGCGACGCCGATGGCGCCGCCTGCGCCGGCGCGGTTGTCCACCACCACGGGCTGGCCCAGCGTAGCGCTCATCTTGGCGGCCAGCAGGCGCCCGATGGCGTCGGTAGGGCCGCCGGCGGCGTAGGGCACGATCAGCTTGATGGGGTGCGTGGGCCAGGCGTCGGCCGCGGAGGCGGCGAACAGGGGAGCCGCCAGCGCGAGGGCGAGGCTGGCGGAAAGGATGCGGCGGGAACGTGACATGCTTCGGGGTCTCCTTGTTGTTCGAGTCTAGGACCGCCCCCGCGCGCGAGCCATGCCCGGAATGCGCAAGGCTGTTATGCAGCCGGCGTGCCGGTTCCGGCAAGGCAGCCATGCGGGCCGGCGCATAGCCGGGCGCCGGCGCACTGGGTAGAGTGCGCGCCAACAAGGAGACATGCGCATGCATTCGCGCCCCAACCGCCGCGCCGCCCTGCTGGCCGTGGCCGCCGCTACTTTCGCCCCGCTGGCCGCGCGCGCTGCCGGCTTTCCCGACAAGCCGCTGCGCATGGTCGTCCCCTTTCCCGCCGGCGGCGCCGCCGACCTGATGGCGCGCGGCCTGGCCCAGCACCTGGGCGAGGCGCTGGGCCAGCAGGTGGTCATCGACAACCGCGGCGGCGCCGGCGGCACCGTGGCGGCGGAGCTGGTCGCCCGGGCGCCGGCCGACGGCTACACGCTGTTCTTCGCCACCATGGGCACGCAGGCGATCAACCCGGCGCTCTATCCGAAGCTGCGTTACGACCCGCTGAAGGACTTCGCGCCGGTGGCGCTGACCCACATCACGCCGCGCGTGCTGGTGGTCGGCCCCTCGGTCCAGGCGCGCAGCGTGGCGGAGTTCATCGCGCTGGCCAAGGCCAAGCCGGGGCAGGTGACCTATGGCTCGGCCGGCAACGGCAGCTCCAGCCACCTGTCGGGCGCGCTGTTCGAAAGCATGGCCGGCGTGAACATGGTGCACGTGCCGTACAAGGGCAGCGCGCCGCTGCTGACGGACCTGCTGTCCGGCCGCGTCGACGCCACCTTCGACTCCTTCACCGTGTACGAGGAATACATCAAGACGGGCCGCGTGCGCGCGCTGGCGGTGACCTCGCGCACGCGCATGGCGGCGCTGCCGCAGGTGCCGACGCTGGCGGAGGCGGGGCTGACGGGCTACGAGGTGTCCAACTGGCTGGGCCTGCTGGCGCCGGCCGGCACGCCGCGCGAAGTGGTGGCCAAGCTGCACGAGGCCACCGTGCGCGCGATGGCGGACGCGCCCATGAAGCGCCAACTGACGGCCCTGGGCATCGAGCCATTGACCTCGACGCCCGAGGAGTTCGCCGCGTTGATCCGCAGCGAGATCCCCAAGTGGGCCCGCATCGTCAAGGCCTCCGGCGCGAAGGTCGAATGAGCCGGCGGCGCGAACTGCTGGCGCTGGGGGATGCGCGCATCGACGTGATCGTCGAGGGCGCGGGGCCTGCCATTGTGCTGCTGCCGTCCTCGCTGCGCGATTCGGAAGATTTCGACGCGCTCGCCGAACTGCTGGCGGCGCAAGGCTTCCAGGTGCTGCGCCCGCAGCCGCGCGGCATGGGCCGCAGCAGCGCCCCGCCGGTTGGCATGACCTTGGAGACACTTGCCGACGACGTGGCTGGCGTGATCTCGCAGATGGTCCAAGGGCCGGCGGTGGTCGTCGGACATGCCTACGGACACTGGGTGGCGCGCATCACCGACCTGCGCCATCCGCAACACGTGCGTGGCGTGGTGGTGCTGGGCGCGGCCGCGCGCCAGTTCCCTGTCGGCATGGCCGAGGCGCTGGCTGTTGCCTCCGATCCGTCCCAGCCCGAAGACGAGCGCCTCGCCGCGCTGCGCCTGTGCATGTTCGCGCCCGGCAACGACCCGCGGCCCTGGCTGCAAGGCTGGCATCCGCAGTGGCGCGCCGCTTACCGGCAGGCCGCGCAGCATCCGCCCAAGGAGCAGTGGTTCGGCCGCGGCAACGCGGCCTTGCTGGACCTGCAAGGCGCGCAGGATCCCTGGCGGCCTGCGGCTACGCGGCGCGAAGTGGCCGACGCGCTGGGCGCGAAGGTGACGGTGCAGGAGATCGCCAACGCCAGCCATGCCCTGGTGCCCGAGCAGCCGCAGGCCATCGGGGCCGCCGTGGCCGCCTGGGTGCGCGGGCTCGATAATCCGGCTTGATGCACAAGCCCAAGGCCTCCGACTTCGCACTGGACATCACGTCCGACCTCCAGAAGTGGCGCTCGTTCGTCGCCATCGGCGAGCTCGGGAGCCTGACCCGCGCGGCGCTGTTCCTGGACAGCAGCCAGTCCTTCCTGAGCCGGCAGGTGAACGCGCTGGAGCGCGAATGCGGCGCGCGCCTGTTCAACCGCACCGGCCGCGGCGTGGAGCTGTCGGAGGTGGGGCAGCGCCTGTTCCCGCAGGTGAAGCTGCTGCTGGAACAGGCCCAGGCGCTGGAGCACGACATCCGCGCCGACCTGCGCGAGCCGGTGGGCACGGTGACGCTCGGCTCGCTGCCTTCGATCGGCACCATTCTCATCGGCCGCCTGTTCACGGCGCTGCGCACGGAATACCCGGGCGTCAACCTGAAGGTGCTGGAAGGCTCCAGCGGCCAGGTGGAGGAGTGGCTGACCGACGCGCGCGTCGATATCGCCATCCTGTACCGCTACACGCCGACCCTGCCGGAGCAGGAAGAGGCGCTGGCCACCGTCGACAGCTACCTGATCGGCGCCAAGGGCGACCGCCTCACCAGCGCCGGCTCGGTCCCTTTCGCCAGCCTCGACGGCCTGCCCTTCATCCTGCCCGGCGTGCCCAATGGCCTTCGCACCGCGCTCGATGCCGGCGCCCGCCATGCGCGCATCGCGCTGACGCCGGTGATCGAAGCCGACTCGCTGCCGCTGCAGAAGCAGCTGACCGCGCAGGACGGCCTCTACACCGTGCTGCCGCTGCACGCCGTGTGGCAGGAGGTGCAGGAAGGCAAGCTGCAAGCCGCCCGCATCGTCGACCCGCACTTCCAGCGCACCGTGGCCATGGCTTTCTCGAAAGCCAAGGGTCCGTCGCGCGCCGTCACCGCCGTTTCCACCTTGGTCGTGCGCATCGTCGGTGAGATGGCGCGGCAGGGAATGTGGCTGGTGAATTGACCCGGAGATCCCTTGCGAGCCTTTTTCATCCTGGCTGCCGCCCTGGCGGCGAGCAGCGCCTTTGCCGCTCAATCGAAATTGCCCTGCGCCTCGCTTGCGGGCCGCGACATTCCGGCAAGCGCGATCGGCCTGCCGACTTCGGGCGCGACCATCACTGCGGCCGCCCTCGTTGCTGCCGCACCTGAGACCATTGGCGACAAGGCGGTCGTGCATGCGCTGCCCGAGTACTGCCGGATTCTGGGAACCATCCGGCCAGTCGATCCCGCAGCTCCGCCGATCCGCTTCCAGCTGAACGTGCCGACCGCCTGGAACGGCAAGACCATCCAGGTCGGCGGCGGTGGCCTGAACGGCAGCATCCCGGCCAACCTCGCGGCCATCACCAGCAGCAGTTCCCCCATCAGCGGCGCCTTCCCGCCCGATGCGCCTTATCCGCTCGCGAGCGGCTACGCGATGTTCGGCGGCGACTCGGGCCACCAGGAACCAGGCCTCACCGCGACCTGGGCGCTGAACGACGAAGCCTGGCTGAACTTCGCGCACGCGGCGCTGAAGAAGACGCATGACGCTGCCTTCGCCATCATCGACGCGCTGTACGGCAGCCGGCCCACCGTGAGCTACTTCATGGGCCAGTCGCAAGGCGGCCGCGAGGCGATGGAAGTGGCGCAGCGCTACCCGGACGACTACGATGGCGTGGTCGCCACCTCGCCCCTGATCGGCTATTCCGCGCACGTGATCCACAAGACCATGCTGGCGACCCTGCAGGCCGGCGCCGGCTGGATCCCGCCGGCCAAGTACGGCGCGATCCAGGGCGAGGTGATGCGCCAGTGCGATGCGCTCGATGGCCTGCAGGACGGCGTGATCGGCAACTACCTGGGCTGCGCAGCGCTGTTCGACCCGCAGAAGGTGGCGCAGCCCTATGCCGCAATCCGTTGCGCCGACGGCGCCGAGACCGGCAACGCCTGCGTGTCCAATGCGCAGATCGCGACCTTGAACCGCATGCACGCGCCGCTGCGCTTCGGTTTCGCGCTGGCCAACGGCTGGACCGAGTTCCCCGGCTACGAACTGGGACGCGAGGCCATGCCCGGCTGGCTGGCGCTGCAGCCGCAGCCTTCGCATGCGGCGCAGCCCGCGCTGGGGCAGCCCGGCGCCACGGTGAGCTACGGCATCCTGAAGGATCCGGCCTTCAACCTGGTGGACTTCGCCATCCCGCAGTTCCGCGAGCGCATCGTGGCGGCTTCGGCACTGATCGACTCCACCAACCCGGACCTCACGCGCTTCTTCGCCCGCGGCGGCAAGTTGATCATCAAGGCGCAGGGCTCCGACTATGCGTCGAACCCGCACATCGTGATGCGCTGGTACGACCAGGTGGTGGCCCGCTTCGGCCAGGGTGAAGTGGACCGGCACGTGCGCTTCTACATGCTGCCCAATGGCGACCATGGCGGCTCGGTGCGCAGCACCGCGTCCAGCGAGCCGGTGCCGCAATACGTGGACCTGGTCCGCATGGCGACGGACTGGGTGGAGCAGGGTGCCGTGCCGCCCGATGCGCCGGTGCTGCGCGCGATGGCGGCGCTGCCGCCCTATGCGGTCAGCGCGACGCGGCCGCTGTGCCGCTATCCGCTGTACCCGCGCTATGTCGGCAGCGATGCGAAGAGCGCGGACAGCTTCCGCTGTACCGCACCCTGAGGCGCACAATCGTCCCATGACCTTGACCCTCACCCTGCTGGCCACGCAGATCCGCGAAGTCCTCGCGCAGGCGGACACGCCTGCCAGCCGCGAGCGCGTTGCCGCCATCCTGGCGGCGGCGCTGGCCGACCGGGAGTTCGTCGCCGCGCAGTTCGCCACCGAGGTCGGCGCGCGCAAGCTGCTGCATGAAGACCCGCTCGGTTTCTGCATCGCGGCCCACGAATTCCCCGGCGCGAAGGTCGGCCCGCCGCACGACCATGGCCCGTCCTGGGCGATCTATGGCCAGGCCGAGGGCGAAACGCTGATGCGCGACTTCGAGCAGGTCGCGCCCGGCCAGGTGCGCGAAACGCGCCGCTACCTGATGCGCCAGGGCGACGTGCACGTGTACAACGAAGGCGATATCCACGGGCCCAGCCGCACCGCGCCGACGCGGCTGCTGCGCATCGAGGGCCGGAACCTGGCCGGCCTCCCGCGCTCTCGCTTCGAGGTGGCGGGCGACAGCCCGGCCGTCTGAGAAACAAAACGACATAAAGCGAAACCCGCCGGCGATGACCCGGCGCGGCGCGGGCGCGACGATCGAGGCTCCCTTCCCCCTGGAGCCTTCATGAAACCCTGGAAAACCGTTCTCGGCGTCATCGGCGCCGTCGTCGCGCTCGGCGCCTTCTCCGGCTGCAGTTCCTACCGCGGCGGCCACGGCGGCTGGAACGCCACGCCGGAGCAGCAGGCGAAGCACCGTGAGCACGTGGTGGAACGTGTCGCCTCGCGCCTGGACCTGAACGAGGCGCAGAAGGCGAAGCTGTCCGACTTCCTGGCCAGGATGCAGGCCGAACGCGCGGCCGCCATGGCCAGCCAGCAGAGCCCGCGCGCGCAGATGCTGGCGCTGGTCAGCGGCGACAAGTTCGACCGCGCCGGCGCGCAGGCCTGGATGTCCAAGACGGCCGCGGCGCTGGAGACGCGCAGTCCGGCGGTGATCGCCTCGCTGGCGGACTTCTACGACAGCCTGGATGCCACGCAGCAGGCCAAGGTGCGCGAGTACCTGCAGCAGCGCCGTGGCTGGCGCCGCGGCTGAGCGCAGGCCACAATCCGCGCATGCCGCGCATCCTGCTGATCGACGACGACGCCGCTTTGGGCGAGCCGCTCGCCGCCTACTTCGGGCGCTTCGAACTGCAACTGAGGCAGGCGCTGCGCCCGAGCGAGGGGCTGGCGCTGCTGCGCCGCGAGCGCTTCGACGCCGCGATCCTGGACGTGATGCTGCCGGAGCAGGACGGCTTCGCGCTGTGCCGCGCCATCCGCGCCGAGAGCGACATCCCCATCGTCATGCTCACGGCGCGCGGCGAGGTGATGGACCGGGTCGTCGGCCTCGAACTCGGCGCCGACGACTACCTGCCCAAGCCCTTCGAGCCGCGCGAGCTGGTGGCGCGCCTGCAGACCGTGCTGCGGCGGCGCGGGCCGGCCGCGGCCGGCGACGGGCGCCTGCGCTTCGAGGGCCTGCTGATCGACCCGGTGACGCGCAGCGTGCAGCGGCAGGGCGAGGCGGTGGAACTCACCAGCACCGAATTCGAGTTGCTCCTGCTGCTGGCGCGGGAGCCGGGCAAGGTGTTCGGCCGCGACGACATCCTGAACCGCCTGCGCGGGCACGAGGCCGAGCTCTACACGCGCGCGGTCGACATCCTGGTCAGCCGGCTGCGACGCAAGCTGGAGCCGCTGGCCGCCATCAAGACCTTGCGCAACGCCGGCTATGCGCTGGCGCTGCGCCCTGCCGGGAGTGCGCTCCTTGGCTGAGGCGCGCTGGCCCTCGCGCACGCATAGGCGCATCCGCCATTCGCTGCGGGCGCGGCTGGTGCTGCTGTTCCTGTTGCTGGCGCTGGGCATCACCGGCGCCTTTGTCTTCGGGATGCAGTCCGCGCTGGGCAGCGGCTGGCGCGAAGCCGTGCGGCCCTTGCTGGCGGACTACGTCGACCGCCTCGCCGCGGAAGTCGGCGACCCGCCCAGCGTGGAGCGGGCGCAGGCGCTGGTGCAGCGGCTGCCGGTGACGGTTTCGATCGCCGGGCCGCGCGTGAACTGGAGCAGCCGCCCGGATCTGCACGAAGCTCACTGGGGCGCGCGTGAATCGCTGCTCTCGCGCACCACGGCCGATGGCCACCGCGTCACCTTCGGCCTGAGCGTGCTGCCCTGGCAGGACCGGCCGCGCCGCATCGGCTGGTACACGCTGGCGACGGTGCTGCTGTTCACGTTGCTCGCTTATCACGCCGTGAGTCGCATGCTGCGGCCGCTGCGGGACATCAGCGCCGGCGCGCGGCGCTTCGGCTCGGGCGAGTTCGGCCAGCCGATTCCCTTGCGGCGGCGCGACGAACTGGGTGTGCTCGCGGCCGACGTCAATGCGATGGCTGCCAGCATCCACCAGATGCTGGAGGCGAAGCGTGCGCTGCTCCTGGCCATCAGCCACGAGCTGCGCAGCCCCTTGACGCGCGCGCGCTTGAACACCGAGCTGCTGCCCGAAGGCGGCGATCCGGGTGCGCGGCGGCAGGCACTGATGCGTGACCTGGAGGAGATGGCGACCCTGGTGAGCGACCTGCTGGAAAGCGAGCGGCTGGGGCAGGGCCACGCGGCGCTGCATCGCGAGACCACGGATCTCTGCGCCTTGCTCCAGTCGGCGGACGCCGATGTCGAATGCGATCCGGACCTCCCGCTGCTGTTGCTGGATCCCTCACGGATCAAGCTGCTGCTGCGCAACCTGCTCGATAACGCGCGGCGGCATGGCGGCGGCACTCCCCAAGTGCGTGCCACGCGTGAAGGTTCGGACGTCCTGCTGACGGTGCGCGACTTCGGCCCCGGCGTGCCCGAATCCGCGCTGGAGCAACTGGCCGAACCCTTCTTCCGCCCCGACGCCGCACGCGCGCGCGAAACCGGCGGCGTCGGCCTCGGCCTCTACCTGTGCAAGCTGGTGGCGCAGGCGCACGGCGGCAGCTTCACGCTGCGCAATGCGAAGCCGGGGTTGGAGGTGCGGGTCACGCTGCCGCTGGCAGGCTGACCCTCACTCCTCCCACGCGCTGTCCTCATCCTGCGGCCCGCACAGCGACTGCAGCCGCCGCAGTGCGCCGTAGATCACGCGGCGCTCGTCCGCCGACAGGTGGCCGATCATCTCCGCCTGCCGCTTGCGCGCGATGGGCATCACCTGGTTGTACAGCTTCAGCCCCTGCGGCGAGACGAAGCAGGTGACCTTCTTGCGCGAGCCAGCGCCCTCGCTGACGGTCTTCACCAGGCCGCGCTCCTGCATGCTGCGCAGCATGCGACTGAGCTGGCCCTTGTCGGTGGCGGCGGCCACCACCAGGCGCGAGAAGGGGATTTCGCGCGCATGGGCCAGCACCGACAGGATGCGCCACTCCGCCATCGACAGGCCGAACTCCCTGGCGTAAGGCAGGGTGACGTGCCGCTTCAGCGCGTTGCCGGTGTTCACCACCAGCGTGGTGAGGAAGTCCGGCACTTCGAGCCCGTGCCCGTCCGCGGCCAGCTTGTCCCAGGGGGAGGGCTGCTTCAGCGAATCGGCGCGGGTCTTGGGTGCGGAGGCTTTCATGGACGGCCGAATTGTTCCACAGCCGAAACAGGCCCTCGACACGTCCCACCGGCGGAACAAAGCCAAGCCCGGTGCGGGGGATTTATGTTGATTTCTCAACAGAAAAGTTAGGATGCGCCGGCGCGACTTTCAAACCATTCATTGATCGGAGACAACATGCGCATGACTCGACGCGTTCTCGCCACCTCTGCCCTGGCCCTGGCGGCCGCCTTCAGCGGCGTGCACGCCCTGGCCGCCGACGCGGCCTGGCCCACCCGGCAGATTTCCATCATCGTGTCCTACCCGCCGGGCAGCGACACGGACGCGGTCGCGCGCATGCTGGGCGAGAAGCTGTCGCAGCGTTTGAACCAGCCGGTGATCATCGACAACAAGCCCGGTGCGGGCGGCACCATCGGCAACACCTTCGTGGGCCGCGCGGCGCCGGACGGCTACACGCTGCTGTTCACGCCCAATCCCTTCACCACCGCGCCGATGGTGATGCGCCTGCCGGCCGCGTCCAGCTACGACGTGCTGAACGGCTTCGAGCCCATCATCCAGGTCGGCACGCAGCCGCTGGTGCTGGTGGCCAACCCGGGCGCCGGCGTGAAGTCGGTGCCGGAGATGATCGCCGCCGCCAGGTCCGGCAAGCAGCTCACCTACGCGAGCCCGGGCGCCGGTTCGCCGATGCACATCCTGGGCGAGTGGCTCAACCACGATGCCGGCGTGAAGATCCAGCACGTGCCCTACAAGGGCGTGGCGCCCTCGGTCAACGACGTCGTCGCCGGCCACGTCAACACCGCCTGGGTCACGCTGGGCGTGGTCGCTCCCTATGTCGCCGCCAACAAGCTGATCCCGATCGCCATCGGCGATGCCAAGCGCTCTTCGCTGGCGCCCAACGTGCCCACGCTCGCGGAGCAGGGCTACAAGGACGTCGTGGTCGGCGCCTGGAACGGCTTCTTCGCGCCCAAGGGCACGTCGCCGGAAGTGGTGCGCATGCTCAACACGCACCTGAACGCGATCCTGAAGCAGCCCGACGTGGTGGCCAAGCTGGCGACCTTCGGCACACTGCCGGTCGGGGGCTCGCCCGAGGTGCTGAAGGAAACCAATGCCACCGAATACAAGGTGATGGGCAAGGTGATCCGCGACCTGGGCATCTCGGCGGACTGAAAGAGAGCGTCATGAGCACGTCCACGCTGGGCACGTCGGTGCCCCAGGTCACGGCCCGCGCCAAGGTGCTCGGGCGGGCCCAGTATGCCGGCGACATCCAGATCCCCGGCATGCTGCACGGCAAGGTGCTGCGCAGCCCGTACCCGCATGCGCGCATCGTCAGCATCGACACCAGCGCGGCGCTGGCGCTGCCCGGTGTGAAGGCGGTACTCACCGGCGCCGACGGCCCCCGCGTCTGCTGGGGCACGCACCACAAGGAGCGCCGCATCCTGGCCGAAGGCGTGGTGCGCTTCGCCGGCGAGGAGGTCGCTGCGGTTGCCGCGGTGACCGAGGAGATCGCGCGCGACGCGCTCGACCTGATCCAGGTGGAGTACGAGGAACTGCCCGCCCTGCTGACCACCGAGCAGGCGCTGGCTGACGGCGCGCCCGGTATCCATCCGGGCCGCGACAACGTCTCGCACGAGATCCGCTTCGCGCGCGGCGATGTCGACGCCGCCTTCGCGCAGGCGCACCTCGTGCACGAGCAGGCCTACAGCACCCATGCACAGTACCCCGGCTACATGGAGCCGATGGCGACGGTGGCGCGCATGGACCCGGATGGGCGCCTGCAGGTCTGGACTTCCACCCAGTCGGCCTTCCTGGCGCGGGCGCGCATCGCGTCCGTGCTGGAACTGCCGGTGTCGCAGGTGCGCGTGATCCAGGCCACCACCGGCGGCGGCTTCGGCGGCAAGATCATCGAGGACGCCAACAACCTCATCGCCAGCCTGCTGGCGCTGCGCACGGGGCAGCCCGTGCGGCTGGTGAACAACCGGCTGGAAGATTTCGTCGCGGCCTGCACCAGCGTGCCGGAGCGCATCACGCTCAAGCTGGGCATGGACCGCCAGGGCCGCATCGTCGCCAAGGACGTGCGCATCCTCGCCGACTGCGGCGCCTACAGCGGGCTGTCGGCGGAGGTGATGCACGTCAGCGCCATGCGCAGCGACAACATGCACCGGCTGCAGCACGTGCGCTCGCACGCCACGCTGGTCTACACGTACACGCCGCCGCACGGCGCCTTCCGCGGCTTCGGCGGCACGCAGATGCTGTTCGCATTGAACAGCCACATCGACACGATGGCGCGCAAGCTGGACCTGGACCCGCTGGAGGTGCATCGCATCAACGCCATCGAGCGCGGCGAGACTTCGGTGCACGGCTGGCAGGTCGGCAGCACGGGGCTGCAGGAATGCCTGTCGCAATGCACCGACGCGATCGGCTGGAAGGCCAAGCGCGGCAAGCCGGGCCACGGCAGCAAGCGGCGCGGCGTCGGCATCGCCGCCGCCATGCACGTGAGCGGCAACCGCACCATCGGCGACTGGGACGGTTCCACCGTCGTCGTCAAGCTCAATGAAGACGGCCGCGCCTTCGTGCATTGCGCCGAGGCCGACATGGGCCAGGGCGCGATGACCATGCTGGCGCAGCTGGTGGCGCACGAACTCACGCTGCCGCTGGAGCACGTGCACGTGGTGCAGCCGGATACCGACAGCGCGCCTTTCGCCATCGGCTCGCTGGCTTCGCGCGTGACCATCGTGGCCGGCAATGCCGCCCTCGTGGCGGCGCGGGCTGCGCGCGACAAGCTGGTGGCGCAGGCCGCGCGGCTGCTGGAAGTCGCCGAATCGGAGCTCGAACTCGCCGACGGCGCGGTGCGCGTGCGCGCCGAACCGAAGCGCAAGCGCGGCATCGCCGAACTGGCCCGCACCCACATCTGGCGCCATGGCGGCGAAGCCATCCAGGTCAGCGGCACCTGGGACGCGAAGACGACGATGTTCGACAAGCAGAACCTGATGGGCAACATCGCGCCTGCCTATTCCTTCGCGGCGCAGGCCGTCGAAGTGGAAGTGGACACCGAGACCGGCCAGGTGACGCTGGTGGACAGCTTCGTTTCCGATGACTGCGGCAAGGCCCTGAACCCGCAAGCCGTGCACGGCCAGAGCAACGGCGCGGCCGCCCAGGCCATCGGCTGGACGCTCTACGAGCACTTGCAGCTGGAAGACGGCCGCATCGCCAACGGCAACTTCGCCGACTACACCATGCCCACGCCGGACGCGTTGCCCATGCTGCGCAGCGGCATCGTCGAATCGAACGACCCCAACGGCCCTTACGGTGCCAAGGGCGCGAGCGAGACGGCCATCCTGCCCGGTCCCGCGGCCATCGCCAACGCGGTGTTCGACGCCGTGGGCGTGCGCATCACCGACCTGCCGATCACGCCCGAGAAGGTGTTGGCCGCGTTGCGGGAGAAGCACCATGCGTGATTTCGACTTCCTGCAGCCCGCCAGCGTGGCGGAAGCCAGCCGCATGCTGGCCGGCCTGGGCGACGAAGCCCGGGTGATGGCCGGCGGCACGGCCTTGCTGCTGGCGCTGCGCCAGCGCATGGTGGCGCCTTCGCACGTCATCTCGGTCGCGAAGATCGAAGCCCTGCGCGGCATCGCCTTCGACGCGAAGGACGGCCTGCGCATCGGCGCGCTGGTGAAGCACGCGGAACTGGCGCGCTCGCCGCTCGTGCAGCAGCACTATCCGGTGCTGGCCGCGATGGCGGCGCAGGTCGCCAACCCGCAGGTGCGCAACCAGGGCACCCTGGGCGGCAACCTTTGCTACGCCGACCCGGCGACGGACCCGCCCGGCTGCCTGCTGGCGCACGGGGCTTGCGTGGTGCTGGGCAGCGCGCGCGGAGAGCGGGTGTTGCCGTTGGAGGAATTCCTGGTCGACTACTACACCACGGCGCTCGAGCCCGACGAACTGGTCGTCGAAGTGCGCGTGCCGCCGCCGGCGAGCGACGCCAGCGGCGCCTACACGCGCCACCTGCGCACGGCGGCGGAACATCGGCCGCTCGCGAGCGTGGCGCTGCTGGCGCGGCGTGATGGCGCCCTGTGCCGCGAGGCGCGGCTGGTGGTCGGCGCCTCGGTCGTCGTGCCGCGGCGCCTGGAGCGCGCGGAGGAATTCCTGCGCGGCAAGACCATCACGCTGGACGTCGCTGCCGCAGCGGCGGACATCGTGGCGGAAGACATCGCAGCGATCTCGGATGCCCGCGGCACCGAAGACTATCGCCGTGCCATGGTGCGCGTCGTGGCCCGGCGCACCATCGCCAACCTGTTCGGGCTGGAGGAAACAGCATGAGCAAACACACCATCGCGCTCGTCGTGAACGGCGAGCGGCAAGAGGCGGAGGTGCCGGCCCGGCGCCTGCTCGCCGACTTCCTGCGCGACGACCTGCACCTGACCGGCACCAAGCGCGGTTGCGAGACCGGCACCTGCGGCGCCTGCTCGGTGCTGGTCGACGGCGAGGTCGTCAAGTCCTGCCTGGCGCTCGCGGTGCACGCCGACGGCTGCCAGGTGACGACGGTCGAAGGCCTGGCGCATGGCGGCGAGCTGCACCCGTTGCAGGAAAGTTTCATGCGCTGCGGCGGCCTGCAATGCGGCTACTGCACGCCCGGCTTTCTGATGGCCTCGTGCGCGCTGCTGGCCAGGAACCCCTGTCCCACCGAACACGAGGTGCGGGCGGGATTGAACGGCAACCTGTGCCGGTGCACGGGCTACAGCCAGATCGTGGAATCGGTGCTGGACGCCGCGGAGAAGATGCATGGAAATTGAGAAGACTTTGCGGGTGGCCGCGCCACCGGAACAGGTTTGGGCGCTGCTGCTGGACCCGGACGTGATGGGCGGCTGCGTGCCGGGCATGCAGTCGATCGAGGTGATCAGCCCCACCGAGTACAAGGCCCTGATGGCGGTGAAGATCGCCTTCGTCAGCGCCAGGTTCAAGCTGAAGACGACGATCGTGGAACAGCGCGAGCCCTCCTACCTGCGCTGCGAAGGCACGGGCGAGGACAGCTCGGTGGCGAGCTCGCTCAAGCAGCAGAGCGAGATCTTCCTGGCCCCGCAGCCGGACGGCGGCAGCGAGTTGCGCCTGAAGGTGAAGGTGGACGTGCTGGGGCGCCTGGGCAACTTCGGCCTGAGCGCGATGAAGACCAAGGCCGACCGGCTGTGGGAGGAATTCGGGCAGAACCTGGTGCGCCGCGTCGAGGGCCCGGCGCCGGCGGCTGCGGCCGACGAGGCGGCCGAAGGCGAGGCGCCGGCCCAGGATGCCGGCTGGTGGCAACGCCTGCGCGGCGGCTCGCGCTAGGGATTTACTTGGGGGAAACCCACCTTGCCGTGCAGGTCAGGGGCTGGTCAGGGGTTCGGAGTGACACTGCCTTCGCGCACATAAGCCACATGGGTGAAGGCATCGCCCCAACTCACGCGGTGGACTGCGCGATCTCCTTGCACGGCCCCCTTCTTCGGGAGCCTTTCCACCGGCCGCCTTGTGCGGCCGGTTTTTTCTTGGGGGATCAGCGGCGCTGGGCGGCCGTCGCCGCCGCGATTTCGGGCGGCAGGTGCTTCAGGAGGAAGCGGATCGCCAGCGGCACCAGCACGATGTCATCGAGCTGGCCGAAGAAGGGGATGAAGTCCGGGATCAGGTCGATCGGCGAGACCACGTACAGCGCGACCAGCGCCGTGCCGAGCTTGAGCCAGCCCGGGGCCGCCGGGTGGCGCAGCGCGAACCAGAGCTGGCGGGCGTCGCCGCGCAGCAGCGTCCAGAGCAGGACCAGGCGTTTCCACATGGCTGGTGTCCCCATCGGCGGTCCCCCACGGGACCTTGCGCAATCCACATGATGCCTGCCGGGCGCATTGCAAGCGAGCGCCCCGTGCAGGATTTACGCAGTCACGGTGCGGGCACGCGTCCGCGCCGCGTCGGCCTGCAGGTCGCGCGCCAGGTCCGCCGCCAGGCGCAGCCGCCGCAGCAGGAAAGGGCTCAGGTCGTGCTCCGAGGCATCCGGCAGGTCCAGCATGGCCGGCGGGTCCTGGTGCGCGGGCAGGGTCCCGGGCGGCGGCGTGTTGCCGCCCGTCAGCGCGCCGGCGATCGTCCGCGCGGCCTGGTCCAGCGGCCCCTGCAGCTGCGCGACGTTCAGCCGGTCGCGCCGCTGCAGCAGCATGGTCTTGATGGCGGTCAGCTGCGCGAGCAGCTGGTAGCTGTGGGCCAGCATGCGCTCCAGCGCCCGCAGCGGCGGGCGCACAGCGCGCGGCTCGGACAGCGAGCGCTGGATGGCCTGCACCAGCGCCGACAGGCTGTCGTAGGCTTCGCGCCGCGCGAGCCGCCAGGCCAGCTCCGAATCGGCGCCCGGCGCTTCCTCTTGTGCGAGCGCCAGCGACAGCTGTGCGTGCTTGGCCTGCGCCGCCAGCGTGCGCGCCACCAGCGCGCCCACCTGCGTGCGCTCCCAGGACGGCAGCACGTAGCTGAAGACCCAGGCGATGGTGGCGCCGATCAGCGTGTCCAGCACCCGCTCGGCCACCTCGAACACAGCGGAGGCTCCGGGGTTCAGCAGGTGCGCCTGCACCAGCGCCAGCACCGTGGCCGCCACCGCCGTCACCACGTAGCGCTGCAAGGCAAAAGCGTGGGCGATGCCCTGGAAGACGGCCACCAGCACCACCAGCGCGGCGGCCGGCAGGCGGGCATAAAGCAGGCCGCCGGCCAGTACGCAACCGAGCAGGGTGCCGGCGACGCGGCTGTTGCGCCGCTCCAGCGTCTGCGCCAGGCTGCCGCGCAGCACCACCACGATCGTCAGCAGGATCCAGTACTCGTGCGAACCCCAGGGCAGCAGGATGCCGACCACGAGGCCGGTGGCGATGGCCAGGGCGGCGCGGATGGCGTGCCGCAGCGGCGGCGCGTCCCAGCGCCACAGGGTCAGGAAGGGGCGCCAGCTCCACTTGGTGGGGCTCACGAACAGCTGCCAGGCGGTGCGCACCACGTCCACGTCCGGCTCGCGCTCGCCGCGCGCCAGGGCAACCAGGCGCAGGACCTCGTCGTGCACGTAGCCGACCCGGCGCGACAGGGCGCCCGCCAGCACCTGCACCGGCGGCGCGTGCATGTCGGCGTCGCTGGGGCCGGGGGCGAGCGCGGTCTCCGCCGCGAGCAAGGGCCGCGCATGCGAAAAGGCCGTCGGCGTGCGGCCCAGCAGCATGGCGTCGCCCAGCTCCTCCAGGTCGCCGGCCAGCGCCTGCAGTTCCACGCCCAGCACCCGCAGCAGTTCCTGCTGCCCGGGGTCGGCCCGCACCGCGTCGAGGTCGAGCGCGCAGGCGACCAGGTGGTCGCGCATGTCCAGCAGCTGGATCAGCATGCCGGCCAGCTGCAGCCGGCGCGGGGTGGTCGGCGCTTCCAGCAGGATGTTGCGGGCGGTCTGCAGCTGGTCGGCCAGCGCGGCCTGCTGCTTCATCAGCCGGCCGACCAGCGCGGTGCGCTGCTGGGTTTCGGCCGCCATCGTGAAGTGCAGCCCCTGCGTGCGCATCAGCGTCGCGACCGTGTGCAGCGAGTCGACCACCGACAGCACGCGGTAACGCTGGTTCAGCAGCGAATTGGCCAGCGTGCCCCAGACCGTATAGATGGCCGCGCCGAGGAAGAAGGCGAAGGTCTGGTGCTCCGCCTCGCGCAGGCTGGTCCAGGGCGGGGCGGCCAGCGCGAAGATCATCGCGAACATCACCGACACAGAAATCGGCAGCCCGCGCTTGCCCCAGGCGGCGCCCAGGAAGGCCAGGAAGGTCGCGCCGACCACCAGCACGGCCAGTTCGGGCTGCGAATGGCGCAGCATGCCGGTGGCGAAGAACAGCGGCGTGCCGATCAGCACGGCCGGCAGGAAGTGGGTGAACTTGCCCTTGCGGGGCGCCGGCTGGTCCGGCGGGGCGACCACGATGGCGCCCACCGAAGCCGCCGCACCGGCTGCCGGGCCCAGCAGCAGGTGGATGAGCGTGGAGATGAGCAGCAGGCCCAGCGCGGAGACCATGCCGTTGGCCATCCACGAGCTGAGGCCCATGCGCAACGCTTTGCGGAGGTGTTCTTGGTTCAAGGCGTCGTTGTTCTCGGGGCCTGCGCGGCCGCGGCAAGCATAATCATGCCGCGCAAAGCACCCCCCATGTTGAAGAGCAACCTGTTCCTGATCGTATTCCTGGCCGGCGGCCTGTGGCTCGTCTATGCCGGTGGCATGCCCTGGTGGCTGTGGGCCGTGATGACCCTGGTCGTGGTGATCGTCCGCTACGCCTCGCTGCTGGACCCCTTCACCGAGCGGCTGACCGTCTCCGACGAGGGCGTGACCCGCGAGCACGGCTCCCGGCGCCACCAGGCGCTGAAGGAGTCGGTGCGCTGGGCCGACCTGACGCAAGTGGACGTCCTGGCCCACGAGGCCGGCCCCCGCCGCCGCTACATGCTGTTCCTGCTGTTCGGCAGCAACGAGGAAGGCGTGGCCGTGTCCGAGCCGCTGGCCGACCAGCACCAACTGCTGGCGCAGCTGCGGCAGCGGCTGCCTGGCTTCAGCGAGGAGCAGCTGGCGCAGGCCAAGGCTGCCACGGGCAAGGCGAAGTTCACGCTGTGGGCGAAGGATGCGCCGCCGGTGGCGACCGACGCCGGCGCCGGCCCCGCGGCTTAAACCCGCTTGCGGCGGCGAACATCGAGGCGCAGTGAACGCGCCCGGCGTCAGCGCCGCCGCGCGTGCGCCTTCTTCGCCGGCTTGGCCTTGGCCTTCTCGCGCGGCAAGGCTTCCCGCGCCTTCTCGATGAACTGCAGCGCCTCCACGTGCGCCACGAACTGCCGCAGGTAGTCCGGCGACAGCTCGCGCATCAGCGCCAGCGTGTTCAGCACCAGCGCGTGTGAATTGAGCGGGCCGGCGTTCGCCGGCTTGCGGGCGACCGCTTCCTCCAAGCGCTCCAGGGTGTGCTGCCGGTCCCAGGACTGGCGGAAGCGCCGCACGCTGGCCAGTTCGTCCGGCGAGGGCGTCGCCTCGCCATGGCGCGCCACCGC
Source organism: Ramlibacter agri (assembly GCF_012927085.1). Lineage (NCBI taxonomy): Bacteria > Pseudomonadati > Pseudomonadota > Betaproteobacteria > Burkholderiales > Comamonadaceae > Ramlibacter > Ramlibacter agri. Next base: position 731,969 of record NZ_JABBFX010000003.1, read on the forward strand.
GGCAGCGCGGATGTGCGCGTTCAGCTGCGCGAGCGGCGTCAGGGGCGGTTCGGCCCTGCGACGCGAGACGGGCGCGGGCGGCGGCACGGCCGCGACACGCTGCGCATAGTCGGCCAGCGCGTTTTCCAGCCGGCTGCGCAGCACCGCCTGCACGGCCTCGCGCTGCTCCGGCACCCGCGCCGCCAGCGCCTCCAGGAAGCGGAAGCGCGCGGGATCGACCCGCCAGCCGCCGTTGCGGCGCCAGGCTTCGATCTGCTCCTGCGGCGCGGCGTCGCTCATTTGCTCCTGGCGGCTTCGGCTTGGGGCGAGGAGCGCGGCACCGGCGCCATTTCCACGCGCCGGTTGCGCGCGCGCCCGCCCTCGCTGGCGTTGGACGCCACCGGCTGCTCGGCGCCGAAGGCCGCGGCGAACACCTGCGACGAAGGCACGCCTTCATCGATCAGCGCGCGCGTCACGGTCAGCGCGCGCTGCGCGGACAGCTCCAGGTTGTCGCTGAAGCGGCGGTTGCTGTCGCCGATCGGGCGGTCGTCGGTGAAGCCGCTGACCATCAGCATCTCATTGCGCTCGCCCAGGTAGGCGCGCAGCGGATGCACCAGGCTTTTCAACAGCTGCCGGCCTTCGGGGCGCAACTGGTCGGAGTTGACCGGGAACAGCACGTTGCCGCTGATGCCGATGCGGCCGTTGCTGACGGTCACGCGGCCCGAGGCGAGCGGGATGGCCAGCGCCTTCTCCAGCGCGATGCGCCGCTGCTCCTCGATGCGGGCCTTCTCGGCCTCGGCCTTCAGGCTCGTGGCCAGGTCCATCTGCACCAGCAGCACGCCCATCAGCACCAGCACGAAGGCGCCGAGCAGGCCGGTCATCAGGTCGCCGAAGACGGCCCAGACCGGCGCGACGTCGGCGTCGCCTTCCTCGGCGGCCAGCATCAGGCCTCTCCCTCGACGGTCGCTGCCGTGCGCAACTGGCGCAGGTTGTCGACCAGGCCCTGCTGCGAGGCGATGCTCAGGTCGATGACCTCGCGCGCCTGCGCCACGTAGTAGGCGAGCTGTTCGTCGCTGCGGGCGGTGGAGCGTTGCAGCGAGGCTTCGATGCGTTGCAGCGTCTCGACCAGCTTGTCGTTGCCGGCCTGGAACTGTTGCACGCCGGCGCCGAAGGCTTCGCCCAGGCTGGCCAGTTCGACGGCGCCCGCGGCGAGCTGGGTCGAGGCTTCGGCGGCCTGGCCGGTCTGCGCATCCAGCGTCGCGGCGAAGCGTTCGCCGGCTTGCTCCAATACCGTGGATGCGGAGGCGAGCAGGGCGTCGATGGCGTGGCGCTGCTCGCCGGTGGCTTCCTGCACCACTTGCAGCAGGCCGGCCAGGCGCTCCAGCAGCGCGGTGCGTTCGTCCAGCGCGGCGTTGTCGCGTTCCGTCAGGCGCTGCATCTCGGTGCGCAGCTGCGTGATGACGCCGGCCGCGGCCTCCGGCACTTCGGAGGCGGTCTGCAGCAGGCGGGTGATCGGCGCTTCCAGCGCCGCGCCCAAGGTGGCGAGGTGCTGTGCGACGGCGGCTTCGAGGGTGGCGAGGCGCTGGACGGCGGCGTCGCCGCGGCGGGCTTCGTCCTCGCGCAGGTCGGCGAGCTGCTCGCGCAGCTGGCCGCTGACCTGCTCCATGCGCTCGCCATGTTCGGCCAGCCAGCGGGTTTCGCCTTCGCGGCGCGTGCGGGCCAGGGTTTCGGCTTCCTGCAGCACGGCTTCGAGGCGGGCCGTGACGGGTTGCAGCGCGGCGGTCCAGTGGCCGGACGCGGCTTCGGTGCTCGCGCCGAACTGCTGCGACAAGGCATCGACCTGCTCGCGCGCGATGGCGCCGAGACGGTCCTGCAGCTCGCGCGTGCCGGTGAGCATCTGCTCCTGGGTGGCGCGGGCGGTGTCCTGCAACTGCTGTTGCGTGTCGCGGGCGGCGGCCTGGACTTGCTCGCGGGTTTCCTTGGCGGCGGCCTGGAGTTGGGCGTGGGTCTCGCTTGCCGAGGCTTGCACCTGCGCGTTGGTTTCGTCGGCGACGGCCTGCATCCGGGCACTCGTCTCGCGCGCAGCGGCTTGCAGGTGTTCGAACGTCTCGCGCGCGAGGGAATCCTGTTGACCGAGAGTCTCGCGCGCAGCGTCTTGCAGTCGCTGGTGGGTTTCCCTGGAGACGGTTTTCAGATGTTCCTGCGATTCGCGGGAGGCCAGCTGCAACTGCTCGTTCGTTGCACGAGAGCCGGCGAGCAGTTGCTCGTTCGTCTCGCGCGCGCCGGCCGCCAGCTGTTCCTGAGTCTGGCGGGCCGCATCCTGCAGCTGCTCGTGCAACTGGCGCGACCCATCGCGAAGTTCATCGTGCAGCCGCCGCGACTCGCCGACCACCTGCGCCATCGCGCTTTCCATCACCGGCGCGATCGCTTCGCTCGCCGCCTTCGCGCTGCTCGCCAGGTTGTCCTGCAGCGAAGCGCCGACGCGATCGGCCAGGCCCGCATAGGCGCCGGTCACCTCGCGCTGCAGCGCGGAGTGGCGCTCCAGCAGCTGCGCGTCGAGTTGCTCGCCGCGCTTTTCCATGCGCGCCATCATCGCGTCCAGCGTTTCCACCAGCTGCGGCAGCACCTGCAGCGCGCGGAAGCTCTCCTGCCGCTGGTGCACCAGCGAGAATGGCCGCAGCACGCCGGCGATGTGGCCATCGAGCAGGCGCGCGACCTCCAGGCGCTCGCGCCGGGCGATGGTCGACATCAGGCCCAGCATGGCGGACGCCGCGACGCCGGCCACCGAGGTGCCGAAGGACAGGCCCAGGCCCTTGATCGGCTCGGCCAGCGCGGCGCGGATCGCCTGCAGGTCGGTAGAACCTTCCAGCGCGAACACCGCGCCCTTGAAGGTGACCACCATGCCCAGGAAGGTGCCCAGCATGCCCAGCATGACGAGCAAGCCGACGAGATAAGGCGTGAGTGCGGGGCCGGGCAGGGCGGCGCGCTCGCCTTCGATGCGCAGGCGCACGGCGTTGCGCAGGTTCGCCGGCACCTGGGCCAGCCATTCGCCCAGGTCGGCGGGCGCCGCGGCCAGCTTGTCGAGTGAGCTGCGCAGTGATTGCGTCGTCGCGCGGAAGCGCTGCAGCTCGTACGCGCCGAGCAGGTAGGCCCCGGCGATGACCGCGGTCACCAGCAGCGGGATCCAGCTGCCGCCGACGAAGCCGAGGGCGATCCAGGCCACCAGCGCCAGGCCGATGGCGAAAGCCGCCACAAAGGAAAACTTGCTCATGTTCCGGTTTCCGATTCGTTCTTGAGCGCCTCGACCAGGCCCGCGACGGGCGCGAGGCGCAGCTCCAGTTCGGCCAGCAACGCCTGGCGCCACTCGTCCGCGAAGCGATCCAGTTCGCCCGCCTGTTTCAGCTGGCGATGGCGCTGCTCCAGCAGCGCCGGCAGTGTGGGCAGCAGGGCCTGGGTGCGCATGGCCAGCACTTCCTGCAGCGTCGCGTCCAGCGCCGCCAGCTGGCGCAAGCGCAGCGAGGCGGTGCCGAGGGCCTCGCGCGCGTGTTCGCGCAGCGGGCCGATCAGCAGGTCCATCTGGCGCTGCAGATCCACGTGCCGCTCGCGCCAGGGCGCGTAGCCTGCGTCCGGCTCGGCATCTTGCAGCGGGTCCCTGGCGATCGCGCGGGCCAGCACGGCGCGGGCCTGCGCCAGGTCGTCGGCCAGCCTGGGCGGCTTGCGCGCCCCGCGGGGCGCGGCGGTGGCGGCGCGGATGGCTTGCTGCGCCTGCTGCAGGCGGATCGCGTCGAAGGCGTTCAGCCACAGGCCCAGCCGCTCGGCGAAGTCCATCCCGGGCGCCTCCGGTTCGGCGGGCGCCCAGCCGCCATAGAGGCGAACCAGCGGGGAACTGCCGAATGAGCTGCGCAAGAAGACTTTCCTTTGCACCGGGGGTGCAAGCCATGGATCCGAAGGGGGTGGGGGCGGCGGAGCGCCAGGCGCCGGCCGTTCTCAGGCCGCTACGCGCCCCGTATTAGAAACGATCTGGCAGCCCGGCCGCCGCCCCCGGCGACGAGGGGTGTGTGTATTTTTTACTTCCTGAAGCAAATCAGCAGCCCATCACCTCGGGAATATCCCGAGTGTGACCGCCCATTTAGTTCATTACCTTAACTAATTGGGCGCCAAGGCTGGCGCTTCGAAGGACTTTCCCCGATGACATCCCTGCGTGGACCGGCGGCGCCGGCCCTGGCCGCCCTTTTGTTGCTTGCCGGCTGCGCGTCCGTGGCGCCGGCTCCCCATCCTGCCCAACCCGGCGTGGCCACGGCCTCCTGCGAGGCGCTGGCACAGCAATTCAGCTGGCCCGGCCTGCACATCCTGTCCACGCAGCGCGTGGCCGCCGGCACGCTCAAGCTGCCCGGCATCGCCGAAGCGATGCCCGAGCACTGCGTGGTGACCGCGCGCCTGAACGAGCGCAAGGGCCCCGTCGACGGCAAGGACTACGCCATCGGCTTCGAGATGCGCCTGCCCACGCAATGGAACGGCCGCTTCTTCTACCAGGCCAACGGCGGGCTGGACGGCTTCGTCACGCCGGCCTACGGCAACATCCTGGGCGGCGGCCCGCGCACCAACGGGCTGCAGAAGGGCTTCGCGGTCCTCAGCTCCGACGCCGGCCACGCCTTCGAGCGCAGCAACCCGGTGATCGGCGCCGCCACCTTCGGCGTCGATCCGCAGGCCCGCCTGGACTACGGCTACAACGCGGTGGCGCAGCTGACGCCGATGGCGCGCGGGCTCATCGCGCACTACTACGGCCGCCCGGCCGACCGCGCCTACCTGGTGGGCAGCTCCAACGGCGGCCGCCACGGCATGGTGGCGGCGGCGCGCGACACCGGCGGCTACGACGGCATCGCCGTCACCACGCCGGGCTACAACCTGCCGCTGGCGGCGGTCACGCAGGCCTGGGACGCGCAGCAGTTCGCGACCGTCGCCCGCGCGAAGAAGGGCAGCGTGCCCGACCTCGAGACCAGCTTCACGCCTGCGGAATCGCAGGTGCTGTCCGATGCGATCCTGCAGCGCTGCGATGCGCTCGACGGCGCGCGCGACGGCCTGGTGGGCGACCTCGCCGCCTGCCAGCGCGCCTTCGATCCGCAGCGCGACATCGCCTCCTGCGCCGGCGACAGCGGCGAGCATTGCCTGTCGCCGGCGCGCAAGCAGGTGCTGGCCAAGGTGTTCGCCGGCCCCGGCCTCTACGCCGGCATGCCCTGGGACCCGGGCGTGCGCGGGCGCAACTGGCGCGAGTGGAAGTTCGTCAACAGCATCGGCCCGCGCGACGCCATCGCGCTCGCCTTCGTGTTCGTCACGCCGCCATCGTCGCCGCAGGTCGTGAGCGGCGCCGGCAGCACCGTGCCCGACTTCGCGCTGAACTTCAGCCTGGAGCGCGACGCGCCCAAGGTCTACGCCAAGGACGCCACCTACACGCAAAGCGCGATGGAGTTCATGACGCCGCCGGCGCCGACCTCGATGAACAGCTTCGTCGCGCGCGGCGGCAAGATCCTGGTGGCACACGGCGCCGCCGACCCGGTGTTCTCCGTGCTCGATTCGATCAAGTGGTACGAAGGCTTCGTGCGCGAGCACGGCGCGGCGCAGGACAGCGCGCGCCTGTTCGTCGTGCCGGGCATGAACCATTCCAACAGCGGCCCGGCGGCCGACCAGTTCGACCTGGTCGATGCCGTCGTCGCCTGGGTGGAGCAGGGCGTCACGCCGCAACAAGTCGTGGCCAGCGTGCGCGGCCCCGGCTCCAACGCTCCCAACCCCGAAGTGCCGGCCGGCTGGTCGGCGAACCGCACGCGCCTGCTGTGCCCCTGGCCGCAGGTGGCGCGCTACCGCGGCACCGGCGACGCCGAGAGCGCCGCCAGCTTCCAGTGCGCCCCGTGAGCGAGAGAGAGACCATGAGCCAACCCACCCGCCGCAAGCTGCTGCTGGGCGGCCTTGCCGCCAGTGCCGGCGCCGCCGCCTTCGCGCAGCCCGCGCTGCCGCAGACGCCGACCACCAACACGATCCCGATGGTGCTGCCACGGACCGAGTTCGTGTACGAGGCCATCTGCGACCTCGAGCCTTCGCTGCAGCTGGGGCAGTCGCCGTTCGGCGAGCGCTTCATGGTGCCCATCGTCGGCGGCAGCTTCGAGGGCCCGGGCTTGCACGGGCGCGTGCTGCCCGGCGGCGCCGACCGCCAGCTGCTGCGGCGCGACGGCGCCAAGGCGCTCGACGCCGTGTACGAATTGCAGACGCACGACGGCGCCATCATCTCGGTGCGCAACCGCGTGCTGACGCGGCCGCAGAAGGACCCGTCGCGGCCGCGCTATGCCTTCTCCACGCTGGAGATCATCGCGCCGGACGGCCCTTATGGCTGGCTCAACGACTATGTGTACGTCGGCACGCTGGACAGCCTGCGGCCGGCGCGGCAGGCGGTGGCGATCCGCGTCTATCGGGTCGTGTAGACGCGTTCAGCGCGCCGCGAGGCGCAGGTCCCGCACCTCCCGCCGCCGGTGCTGCCCGTTCGCCGGGTCGGCCACCAGGTCGAACACGCGCACGCCACCCGGGTTGGGCGGCCGCTGCAGCCACTGCGGGTGGCGCAGCGTGTGCTGCATGTCGGCGCGGCCGCTGGCCCAGTGCTCCTCCATCGAGCGGCGCGAGAACTCGTAGTCCTTGGCCTGCGTCTCGGGGTGCTTGCTGCGGTAGATCAGGTGCACCACGTCCAGGCTGGCGCACTGCCGCAAGCCTGCGAGCGCCTGCGCATCCGGGTCGTCGCGCAGCTGCGGCGGCAGCTTGGCCAGCAGGCGTTGCGCCGCCTTGGCGATGGCCTGCAGCTGCAGCTCCTGCGTCGTCACCTGGCGCGTGCGGCTGGAGTAGCGGATGTCCTTGTCGCGCCCGGCCACTTCGGCAATGGTGGCGGGCAAGGTCCCGCGCGCGGGGAACAGGTCCACCTGGAACACCACCGGGTCGCTCTCGTCCGGCTGGTCCAGCACGTACTGCAGCGGCGTGTTGGACACCAGGCCGCCGTCCCAGTAGCACTCGCCGTCGATCTCCACCGGCGGGAAGCCGGGCGGCAGCGCGCCGCTGGCGAGGATGTGGCGCACGTCGAGCCGCTGCGAGGCGGTGTCGAAATAGGCGAAGTTGCCGCTGCGCACGTTCACCGCGCCCACGGCGAGCCGCACCTCGCCCGAATTCAGGCGGTCGAAGTCCACCAGCCGCTGCAGCGTCTCGCGCAGCGGCTCCGTGTCGTAGAAGCTCAGGGCGGCCGGCGTGCCGCGCAGCTCGAACAACGGCGGCGGCACGCGCGGCGTGAAGAAGCCGGGCACGCCGAACACCAGGGCCTGCGTGGCGCTGAAGTCGTTCAACTGCTCGATGCTGGCGAGCGGCGGCGTGTAGCCGGGCCCGGAGGTGACCAGCTCCCAGAACTCGCGCAAGCGCGCCACGCGGTGCTCCGGCGCGTTGCCCGCGATCAGCGCCGCGTTGATGGCGCCGATGGAGATGCCCGCGATCCATGAGGGCGCCTGGCCCGCGTGCTCCAGCGCTTCGTACACGCCGGCCTGGTAGGCCCCCAGGGCGCCGCCGCCCTGCAACACGAGGACCGCTTGGCTTTGCTGCTTCATGCACTGCATTGTCTCTGGCGCGCCACAAGCGTGAGGCCCGGACGGCGGGAATCCCCCAGAATCGGTTGCAGTCTTGCGCGCAAGCGTTCTAAAAACAGGGACGGCGGAAGCAAGCCGCTGTCAGAGGAGGGATCGATGTTGAAGTTTGCTGCCCTGGCAGGCCTGCTGGCCGGCCTCTGCGGTGCTGCCCATTCCACGACGTGCTACACGGTCTATGGCGCAGACAACAAGGTGATGTACAGCAGCGTGAAGACGCCGGTCGACCTGACCGAGGCGATCGGCGATACGGTCCCGGCGCGCTTCGGCCCCGGCGCCTCGATGGTGGCGGGCGATACCCCCCAGTTCTGCCCCGAACTCGCCCTGAAGCAGCCGGTGGCCGCAAAAGCAGCTGCGGCGAACCCGCTGGCCTTCGCGGAGGAGTTCCGGGCGCGCGACGCCACCGGCGGCGCGCAGGCGCAGGCGAAGGTCACGGGCACCCAGGTCGTCCTGCGGCGGGGCTACGTCTACAAGATTCCGCGGCCCTAGCGAGCGAAGTTGCCGGCCCGTGAAGGGCTGGCACCCCGCCGCTGAAGCTTCAGTGCGCGACCTTCGGCAGGTTCAGGCTCTGGAGCACCGGAACCCAGCGCTCGGCTTCCTGCTTGATGAACTTCGACAGTTCCTCGGGCGTGCCGCCGCGCGGCTCCATGCCGATGCCGCGCGCCTTCTCGACGAAGGCCGGATCGGCGATCACCAGGTTCACGGCCTTGTTCAACTTGTCGATCTCCGCCTTCGGCGTGCCGGCCGGCACCGACAGGGAGTACCAAAGCGTCGCTTCCATGTCGAAGCCCAGCTCCTTGAAGGTGGGCGCGTCCGGCACCTGCGGCAGGCGCTTCGCGTCCATCACGCCCAGCACGCGCATCTTGCCGGCCTTGATGAAGGGCAGCGGGCCGGTGATGGAGGTGCCGTCGATGTCGATGTTGCCGGACAGCAGGGCCTGCAGCGCCGGCGAGTCGCCGTTGAACGGGATGTGGGTGGTGCTGAAGCCTTCCTTCTTTTCGAAGGCCATCGGCGCCAGGTTGGTCAGGATGGCGGCGCCGGGTGAACCGCGGTTGATCTTGCCGGGGTTCTTCTTCGCGTACTCCACCATCTCCTTGATGTTCTTGTACGGCAGGTCGGGGCGGCCGACGATGATGGCCGGCTGGTAGGCGATCTGCGTGACCGGCGCGAAGTCCTTCTGCGGGTCGTAGGGCAGCTTCTCGTACAGCACGCTGTTGTTGGCCAGGGTGCCCAGCGAGGAGACCAGCAGGGTCTGGCCATCGGGTTTGGAGCGGGCCACGTAGTCGGCGGCGATGATGCCGCTGGCGCCCGGCTTGTTCTCGATGATGACGTTCAGGCCGTGCTTGTTCAGCTCCTGCGCGAGCAGGCGGCAGTACTGGTCGGTGCCGCCGCCGGCGGCGAAGGGCACGACGATGCGCGTGACCTGCTGGGCCAGCGCCGAACCCATGGCGCAGGCCCCGATCAGCAGGCCCGTGAGAATGTTCCGGTAATTCACTTTGTCTCCTTGGCTAGCCGGTCCGTGTCCGGACTCGTCCCGGCCAGTCTAGTTCTCGCGTGCGCGCGGGCGCCTGCAGCAACTGCAAAGATGCTTTCCGCGTCCTGCACGGCCGCGTCCCGCCCGCGCCTCCACCATGCGCCGCATGGAAGCGCAACCCTCCTCCGTCCAGGCCCGCTGGGCCCTGCAGGCCGCGGTGCCGGCCGTGGTCGCCGGCTACCCGCTGCTGGAAGCCCTGCAGACCTGTCGCCGCCAGGCGATGTCGGCGCAACCGGGGCACGGGCGCGCGCCCTTCAACCACATCGCGCACAGCACGCGTACCTGGACGGACCGGGACCGGGACTTCAACACGCCGACGGTGGACCTCCTGTACAGCAATGCCTGGATCGACCTGCGCGCCGGGCCGGTGCTGCTGGACATCCCGCCGCGCAGCCGCTTCTTCGTGGTCGAACTGCTGGATGCGTGGACCCACAACTTCCTGAACCTCGGCACGCGCAACGTGCCGGCGGAAGGCGCGCGCTATGCGCTGCTGGCGCCGGGCATGGACGACGCGGCCGCGCCCGCCGGGACGCTGCCAGTGCGTTGTCCGACGGCGCTGGTGTGGCTGCTGGGGCGGGTCATCGTCGATGGCGAGGCGGATCTCCCTGCGGCTCGCAAGGTGCAGGAGAACTTTCGGTTGGCCGGCGCGGCTGGCCATGCGCCGTTCGCGTCGCTGGCGCAGTGGCAGGACACGGGCGACACGGCGTTGGACTTCTACGCCAACCTGTCCCGCGCCCTCGCCGACTTCCCGCCGCTGGCGGGGCAGGGCGCGCCCTTCGAGCTGGTCGATTTCTCCCGCATGCGCGGCTCCGCGCTGGAGGGGTTGCGCCTCGCCCATCGCGAAGGGCTGGCGCTGATCGAAGGGCATACGCACGCGGCGTCGAAGGCGCCGTGGCGCTTCTCGACGCGACTGGGACGCTTCGGCCGCGACTACATGCTGCGCGCCGCGACGGCGATGAAGGGCATAGGCGCGCTGGCGGCCGATGAGGCGATCTATGCGCCGGCCGACTACGACCAGCAGGGTGAACTGCTGGATGGAAGCAGGTCGTATCGCATCCGCTTTGACGATGGCGGCGACCTGCCGGCCGATGCCTTCTGGTCGATCACGCTCTATGGCGAGGACCGCTTCCTCGCGCCTTCACCGAATGGCCGCCATGCGCTGGGCAGCCGCAGCGGGATGGTGAAGGAGGCGGATGGATCGCTGGTTCTCCATGTGGCGCACGTGAAGCCTGCGGACGCGCCGGAGTCGAACTGGCTGCCGGCGCCGGAAGGCGTGTTCTACCTGATCCTGCGGATGTATCACCCGCAGCGGCGCCTGCTGGAAGGCAAGTACGCCTTCCCGCCCGTGGAGCGGGTTTAAGCTCACGCCGGCGCGAGCGCCTTCACCACGCCCGCCTCGCACAGGGCCGCGATTTCGTCTTCGCCATAGCCGGCCTCGCGCAAGACTTCCTCGGTATGCGCTCCCAGCGCCGGCGCGGCGCGGGTCGGGCGGCGCGGCGTGTCGACCATTTCGAAGGGCAGGCCGAAGCCCGCGTGGCCCGGCGTGCCGCCTTCGCCTGGCGCCACGTCCACGACCATGCCGCTGGCGCGGAAGTCCTCGCTGGCCCGCGCCTCGGCGTAGCTGCGCACGACGGCGACCACGATGCCCTTGCGCGTGAGCAGGTCCACGCATTCGGCGGTGGAGAGCAGCGACAGCTTCGCGCCGACGGCCGCCTTCATCGCAGGCCGGTTGGCCACGCGCAATTCGTTGGTGGCCAGCAGCGGATCCTTCGCCAGCTCCGGCGCGCCGATCGCCTCGCACAGCCGCGTCCAGTGCGCCTGCACGTAAGCCGAGACGACCACCGTGCCGTCGCGCGTGCGGAACAGGTCCGCCGCCGGCGCGCACATCGGCTGGCCGTTGCCGGAGCGCTGGGGCTCCACGCCGCGCACCAGGTAGTCGCTCCAGTTCGGCTGCTGCAGGTGCAGCGCCACTTCCAGCAGCGACACGCGGATCGTCTCGCCGGCGCCGGTGCGCACGCGCCGGAACAGCGCCGCCAGGATCGCCTGCGCCGCCACCTGCGTGCTGGCCACGTCGACGATGGTCGCGCCCACGCGCTGCGGCTCGCCGTCGGCCTCGCCGGTGACGGACATCAGCCCGCTCTCGGCCTGCGCCGCGATGTCGTAGCCGGGCCGGTCGCGCGAAGGCGAACTCGCCGGGAAGCCGGCCAGCGACACGTGGATCAGGCCCGGATGCTCGGCCCGCAACTGGTCCGCGCCCAGGCCCAGCGCCTCGACGGCACCCGGGCGCAGGTTCTGCACCAGCACGTCGGCGCGCGCGATCAGCCGGCGCGCCACCGCGATGCCATGCGGCTTGCGCAGGTCCAGCGCGATCGACTTCTTGTCGCGGTTGTAGGCGCGCAGCATGGCGTGGCCGAAGTGGCCGGTGGTGCGGCCCGCATCGCCTTCCAGCGATTCGATCTTCAGCACCTCGGCGCCCAGGTCGCCCAGCGCCATGGCAGTGCCAGGACCGGCGATGTAGTTGCCCAGTTCGACGACGCGGATGCCCTCAAGGGGCGGCGGCAATGCGGTCTTGGTCTCCATGCGGCGCACTCTAGGAGCCGCGCCCCGGCTCGGAGCGGCAGGAACTGCAAAGGAGCTTTGCAGCCGTGGCTCAGCCGCCTTCGCCGTTCTCCCGCAAGGCCTCGGCGACGAAATCGACGAAGGCCCGCACCTTCAGGGGCAGCTGCCGGTTCTGCCGGAACACCGCGAAGATGCCGTTGGAGAACTGCCGCACGGCAAAGCGATATTGCGGCAGCAGCCGCACCAGGGTGCCGTCGCGGAGGTCGCCGCGCACCGTGGGCTCCGACAGCAGCGCGATGCCCATGCCGCCGATCGCGGCCAGGCGCAGCAGTTCGCCGTTGTTGGCGCTCATCACGCCCTGGATCGCCAGTTCCTGCCGCTCGCCCTGTTCGTCGATGTACTTCCAGGTGGTCGCCTCCCGCTCACGCCGGTAGGTGAGGCAGCGCACCTGCGGCAGGTCGTTGGGGTGCTTGATGCGCGGATGCGCCTTCATGAAGGCCGGGCTGGCCACCAGCACCTCGTCGCTGGACAGCAGGCGCTTGATGACGAAGCCGGAATCGGTGGACTCGCCGGTGCGGATGTCGACGTCGAAGTCGTGCTCGACCAGGTTCACCGGGTGTTCCGACAGCTCGATCTCGACCTGGATGTCGGGGTACTGCTGCTGGAACTTTGGCAGTAACGGCGCCAGCACCCGCAGGCCCAGGTGCGTGCGCGAGTGCACGCGCAGCCGCCCTTCCGGCCGCTGGCGCGAGCTGCGGGCGGCCTGCTCGGCCTCGGCCATGGCTTCCAGCACGGCCTCGGCCCGCTCCAGGAAGGCCTGGCCGGCCTCGGTGACCTTCAGGTTGCGGCTGGTCCGGTCGACCAGCTGCACGCCCAGCTCCTCCTCCAGCGCGCTGATGCGGCGCGAGATGGTCGCCGGCGACAGGCTCAGGCTGCGGGCGGCGGCCGACAGGCTGCCCTTGCGCTGGGTCGTGACGAAGATGCGCAGGCTGTCGAGCGCCTTCATTTCGAAAGACGCAAAGAAGCTGTGCGCGGGATGGCGTTCACGGAGGCGTGTCCGTTCCTACCATTCGCCCAACGCAAACGTGCCAACACACAAGGAGCCCAGGCCATGGATTTCGGAATCTTCATTCTGATGCAGCAGCGCAACAAGCATAAGACGTCGTACCAGATCCTGAAGGACGCGGTCGAACAGACGCGCGTGGCGGACGAACTGGGCTTCGGTGCCGCCTGGTACGCCGAGCACCACTTCTCCAATTACGGGATGTGCTCGTCGCCCCTGACGATGATCGCCCACTGCGCCGCCGTCACCAAGAAGATCCGGCTCGGAACCGGCATTGTCGTCGCTCCGCTGTACACCCCCGCCCGCCTGATCGCCGACGTCGCCATGGTGGACCAGCTTTCGGACGGCCGCCTGAACCTGGGCATCGGCTCCGGCTACCAGCAGTTCGAGTTCGAGCGCTTCGGCGTCTCCCTGGCCGAAGCCAAGGACCGCACGCTGGAAATCATCGACATGCTGGAACTGGGCCTGAAGGAAAAGAAGTTCAGCTACGACGGCAAGTATTACCAGCAGCCGGTCAGCGCCATCAGCCAGCGCGCCGTGCAGCAGCCCATGCCCCCGATGTGGGTCACCAGCATCGACCCCACCTTCATCGCCCGCGCGGTGCGCGGCGACCACCACGTGTTCGTTTCCGGCGGCGACGGCGGCCTGGAAAAGCTGGCTTCCACCCGCGCCCTGATCGACAAGGTGGCGCTCGGCGAAGGCAAGGACCCGGCCAAGGTGCCGGTGGGCCTGCTGCGCGCCGCCTACGCCAGCAACAACAAGGCGGAAGTGGACGCCTACCTGGACTGCTCGCGCTACCAGCGCCGCATCGCCGTCAGCCTGAAGCGCCGCACCGCGCAGATCGCCGACGACTACCAGGTGGAAGAGGGCCTCGTCGAGGGCGAGCCCAGCATCGAGGAGTCGCGCGCCCTGCTGCCGGTGGGCAGCATCGACACCGTGATCGAGCGCGTGGTCAAGGAGATCCGCACGCTGCGCCCGGTGCACTACTGCTTCCAGACCCAGATGGGCGACTTCGACCAGCCGACCATGCTGAAGCAGCTGGAGACCTGGGCCAAGATCATCATCCCGACGGTGCAGCAGGAAATCCGCAACGACGCGCCCTACCGCGCGGAAGCCCAGCGCGAGCTGGCCGCCGCCTGAGGCCGGAAGCGAGCCGAGGAGCAGCCATGACCGCTGTCGCCGAACGGGTGTCCCCCGCGATCGAACCCACGCTGTTCCGCCAGCTCCTGGGCTGCTTCCCCACCGGCGTGGCCGTCATCACGACGCGCGACGCCGCCGGCAAGCCCGCGGGCCTGACCTGCAACTCCTTCAGCTCGGTGTCGCTGGAGCCGCCGCTGGTGCTGTTCAGCCTGCGCAAGGCGAGCAAGCTGCTGGAGACCTTCCGCGCCGCCGAGGGCTTTGCCATCAACATCCTGTCGGAGAAGCAGGACGCGCTTTCGGGCCGTTTCGCCTCCAGCAGGATCGAGGACAAGTTCGAAGGCGTGGCCTGGCGCTCCGGCGGGCTGCAGCTGCCGGTGATCGACGAGTGCCTGGCCAGCTTCGAGTGCCTCACCTTCGCCTGCCACGAGGCCGGCGACCACTACGTCTTCATCGGCGAAGTGAAGCACATGGACGGCGGCGGCAGCGACCACGCCCTGGTGTTCTACAAGGGCGCCTACATGATGCTGGCCGAGTCGCTGCGCAAGCTGGTGGTGCAGGGCAAGCTGGGCGACGCCGACATCGACGAGGCCTACCGCAACCTGTACGGCACCTTGCTGCGCCTGGCCTGTTCGCGCGCCACCGAAGCAGAGCTGGACGCGGTGGAAACCTCCGTAGCTGCCATCGAACAGCATCCCGACGAAGCGCCGCTGGCCGAGCGCATCGCTTCCGCCAGCGGCTTCTTCGGCGCCATCGCTGTCGCCGGCCACAACGCGGCCCTGCAGCTGATGGCCCAGACCATGACCACCGTGCTGCGCGAGCGCATGACGCACGTGCTGTCGGTGCGCCCGCGGCCGGACCTGTTCCCGCTGCGCCGCAAGATCGTTGCCTCGCTGCGCCAGCGCGATGCCGAAGGCGCCGCTGCCGCACTCGACGCGCTGATCACCCAGCTGAGAACAATGGATTCGTCATCCCGGGCCTGACCCGGGATCCACAGGAGACAAGATGTCGATCGACTACGCCGCCTTCCGCCGTGAACTGGAAGAGTTCGCGCGCAAGGCCTGCCCGCCCGAGATCCGCGCTGTCGTGGCCGCGGGCCAGAAGGTGACCAAGCGCGAATACCAGGCCTGGCAGAAGATCTGCAATGCCAAAGGCTGGGGCGCTCCGAGCTGGCCCAAGGAAGCGGGCGGCACGGGCTGGGACATCAAGCAGCGCCTGATCTTCGAAGAAGTGATGGCCGAAAGCGATTGCCCGCCGCTGTACCACCATGGACTGGGCCACATCGGCCCGGTCATCATCCGCTTCGGCACGACTGAGCAGAAGGCGCGCCTGTTGCCCCGCATCCTGGACGGCAGCGACTGGTATTGCCAGGGCTACTCCGAGCCGGGCTCGGGTTCCGACCTGGCTTCGCTGCAGACCAGCGCCCGCCGCGAAGGCGACGAGTACGTCATCAACGGCCAGAAGATCTGGACCTCGCACGCGCATGAAGCCAACATGATCTACATGCTGGTGCGCACGTCCAAGGAGCCGAAGAAGCAGGACGGCATCTCGCTGCTGGTCGTGCCGATGGACACCCAGGGCATCACGGTGCGCCCGATCAAGAGCATCGACGGCTGGCACCACCTGAACGAAGTGTTCTTCGACGAGGTGCGCGTGCGCGCCGACAACCTGCTGGGCGAGGAAGGCAAGGGCTGGACCTGCGCCAAGTACCTGCTGGAACGCGAGCGCCTGCCGCCGGCCAACGTCGCCCGCCTGGAGCTGGTGCGCCGCCAGGTGACGCGCCTGGTGGACGAAGCCGCGGCCGCCGCCGGCGCCCGCCGCGACTTCAGCACCCTGCGCCACAAGTTGCTGCTGTGCGAAGCCGACGTGAAGGGCGCGCGCGTGCTGATGGCCAACGCCACTGACGACATGATCCACCAGCGCCCGCTGGGCGTGCAGCCTTCCGTGATCAAGATGATCTGCGGCGAATGCGCGCAGCGCCTGACCACCATCGCGCTGGACGCGGTGGGCCCGCAGGCCGCGCAGCGCTTCCTGGCCGATGCCGGCGAGGACGTCGCCGAAGCCACCTGGATCCAGAACTACATGTTCACGCGGTCCCGCACCATCGCGGGCGGCACGGCCGAAGTGCAGCGCAACGTGGTCGCCAACGAACTGTTCGGAGCCTGAGCCATGGCCACTTTCGATTCCCTCTTTCCCGGCATGCTGCTCGACTCCGCGAGCCGTTTTGCCCAGGACCACGTGTCCACCGAAGTGACCGGCGATCCGGTCCGCGAACTGGGCTGGACCGCCACCATCGTGCCGGAAGAAGCCGGCGGCGTCGGCGCTTCGCTGGCCGATCTCGCTTCCATCGTCGAAGGCGTGGCCAGCTACGGCCTGCACCTGCCGGTGGTGGAGGCCTGCGGCGTCGTGCCCGTGCTGCTGCAGGCCGCCGCGCCCGACGTCGCCAAGCGCTGGCTGGAAGCCGTGGCCGAAGGCAGCGCGCAGATCGCGCCGCTCACCGCGCTGTCCGCCTCGCTGGACGAGGCCACCGTGCAAGCGAAGCACCTGGACATCGGCTTCGAGCTCGATGGCGAGGTGCTGGGCGCCGACGCTTCGCTGCCCGCCTCGCACTACCTGGTGCCGGCGCAGCTGGAGGGCGACCTGGCGCTGTTCCTGGTCGACGCCGAGCGCATCGGTGCGCCGGCCGCGAGCTACCGCACCATGGAAGGCGCCCGCGGCGCTGACTTGAAGCTGGCGAAGCTCAGCGTGCCCGAAGGCGCCTGCATCGCCCGCGGTGCCGCTGCCCGCGACTCGCTCGTGGCCGCCGACAACGTCGCGCTGCTGCTGAATGGCGCCGACACCGTGGCGGCCTTGTCCGCGCTGATCCAGCACACGCTCGCCTTCCTGAAGGAGCGCAAGCAGTTCGGCGTGCAGCTGTCCACCTTCCAGGTGCTGCGCCACCGCTGCGCCGAGATGTACCTGAAGTACATGGGCGCCAAGGGCCTGGTGATCCACTGCTTCCACGAACACGAGGCGGGCGCGGCCGACCTGCGCCGCACCCTTCGCCTGGCCAAGGTCTCGCTGGCCGAGGCGGCCCGCTTCTGCGCCGAAGCCGCGATCCAGTCGCACGGCGGCATGGGCATGAGCGAAGAGGTGCTGGCCACCCGCCTGGCGCAGCGCCTGCTCGGTTCCGAATTCCGCTACGGCGACCGCCTGGCGCATGTCGCGCGGCTGCTGGCGCCGCAAGCCACGGCCGCCGAAGGCCGCAATGTTTCCAACCTCACCGGGAGTGCACGATGAGCGTCAGCCTCGAAGTTTCCGATTACGTCGCCGTCGTCCGCCTGGACAAGCCGCCCGTCAACGCGCTGGACCGCGCCACGAGGATGCGCCTGATCGAGGTGTTCGACGAAGTGTCCGAGCGCAGCGACATCCGCGTTGCCGTCCTCACCGGCACCGGCAAGTATTTCTGCTCCGGCGCCGACCTGAAGGATCGCCCGAATCCCGAGAAGGCGGGCGACTTCCTCGCGCACAACCGCTGGACCCGCGAGACCGGCAACGCGATCAAGGAGTGCTCCAAGCCCGTCATCGCCGCCGTCAACGGCCCGGCGCTGGGCGCGGGCTTCGGCTTGATGGCCGCCTGCGACATCTTCCTGGCTGCGGAGGACGCGACTTTCGCCATGCCCGAGATCAACGTCGGCCTCGCCGGCGGCGTGTCGATGCTGCGCACTTTCTTCGGCCGCTCCTTCACGCGCCGGATGTTCTTCACCGGCATGAAGGTGTCGGCGGCGGAACTGTATCGCCGCGGCGTGCTGGACGAAGTGGTGCCGGCAGATCAACTGCTGCCCGCCGCGATGGAGATCGCGAAGGAAATCGCGTCCAAGGCGCCGCTGGCCGTGTCGTACGCCAAGCAGGCCGCCAACATGATGGACCTGATGCCGCAGCGTGACGGCTACCGCTTCGAGCAGAACTTCACCATGGCGCTGGCGAAGACCGAGGACGCGCAGGAAGCGCGCAAGGCCTTCCTGGAAAAGCGCAAGCCGGTCTACCAGGGGCGCTAGGAATGACGCAGGTGGAAGTGGGCCGGGGCCTCGAAGCCCTGTTCAAGCCGCGTTCGATCGCGATCGTCGGCGCGTCCGAGGACGTCACCAAGATCGGCGGGCGGCCGCTGCAGTTCCTGCAGAAGTTCGGCTATGCCGGCAAGATCTACCCGATCAACCGCAAGGCCGGCACGGTGCAATCGCTGCCTGCGTTCGCGAGCGTCACCGAACTGCCGGAAGCGCCGGAGCTGGCCGTGGTGGCCGTGCCGCCGGACAGCGTGCTCGACGCGGTGAAGGAATGCGCGGGCCGCGGCGTGCGCGCCGCCGTCATCCTGACTGCCGGCTTCTCCGAGATGGGCGAGAAGGGCAGTGCGCTGCAGGCCGAGATCGGCGCAGTGGCCAGGTCCACCGGCATGCGCATCGTCGGCCCCAACTGCCTGGGCGCTGTCGGCGTGCCGGACAAGGCCATCGCGACCTTCTCGGTGGCGCTGGAGTCGGGCCTGCCCGCCGCCGGCCACGTGGGCATCGTCTCGCAGAGCGGCAACCTGGGCAGCTACACGATGCGGCTGGCGTCGGAGCGCGGCATCGGCATCAGCCGGCTGCTGACCACCGGCAACGAATGCGACGTGGACATCTCCGATGCCATCGCCTCGCTGGCGCTGGATGCGGGCACCTCCGTCATCCTGTGCTGCATGGAGACCTGTCGCAACGCGGCGAAGCTGCAGCAGGCGATGGAGCTGGCGCGCGAAGCCGGCAAGCCGCTGGTGGTACTGAAGGTGGGCGTGTCCGAAGCGGGCAGTGCCGCGGCCGCGTCGCACACCGGCGCACTGGCGGGCTCCGATGCGGTGTTCGACACCGTGCTGCGCAATGGCGGCGCGATCCGCGTGCCCAGCATCGAGCAGTTGCTGGAAGTGGGCCACGCGCTATCCGTGGTCGGTCCCGCGCGCATGCCCAAGGCCAACACGGTCGCCGTGCTGACCGCATCCGGTGGTTTCGGTGTGCTGCTGGCGGACGCCGCCAGCGCGCAAGGCCTGGCGCTGCCCAAGCTGAAGCAGGAGACGCAGGATCGCGTCACCGCGGTCGTGCCCTTCGCCTCGCCTTCGAACCCGGTCGACATGACCGCGCAGGTGTCGAGCCGCCCGGAAGTTCTCGCCAAGGTGCTGAACGCCGTCGCCGAAGACAGCACCTGCGCAGCGCTGATCCTGCAATCGGCCAACGCCTTCCATCTGCCGCGGCTGCGCGACGTGTTCCTGGCCGCGCTGGAGCAGGTACGCAAGGACCATCCGAACCGCCTGATCATTCTCTGCTGCCGCGCGCCGGACGACGTGCGCGCCAGGCTCAATGCGATGGGTTATCCGACCGTCGAAGGCATCGATGCTGCTTGCTCAACGCTGGCGGCGCTGGTCCGTTTCGGTTCCCGCTCCGCTCCCTCCCCCACTGGGGGAGGGCTGGGGAGGGGGCACGAGCGCGAAGCCCTTTCGCACGATGCGTTTGCGACGGAGGCGAGCGCCAAGGCCGCCCTCGCCGCCGCCGGCCTCCCCATTCTCAAGGAAACCATTGCCACCTCCCGCGACGCCGCCCTCGCCGCCGCCCGCGACATCGGCTTCCCGCTGGTCCTGAAGATCGTCTCCCCCGACATCGCCCACAAGACCGAAGTCGGCGGCGTGGTCGTCGGCGTGCGCTCCGAAGCGCAGCTGCGCGAGGAATACGACGCGCTGCTGTCCCGCGTGCAGCAGAAGGCGCCCAAGGCGCGCATCAGCGGCGTGCTGGTCGCGCAGATGGCGCAAGGCGGCACCGAGCTGATCCTGGGCAGCAAGAAGGACCCGGTGTTCGGCCCGGTCATCATGGTGGGCCTGGGCGGCATCTTCGCCGAGGTCTTCCGCGACGTCGCGCTGCAAGTGGCGCCGGTGTCCGAGGCGCAGGCGCTGGACATGCTGCGTTCGCTGAAATCCTTCCCGCTGCTGGATGGCGCGCGCGGCCGGCCCAAGGCCGACGTCGCCGCCGCCGCCAAGGCGGTCGCCGCGCTCTCGCGCTTCGCCGCCCGGCATGCCGAAGACGTCGCCGAGATCGACGTCAACCCGCTCGTCGTGCTGGACGCAGGCCAGGGCGCTTTCGCGCTCGACGCCCTGCTGGTTCCCGAACAGAAAGGTTTGCAATGAATCCGTCCCTCGAAGGCCGCGTTGCCTTCATCAGCGGCGCCGGCCACGGCATCGGCAAGGCCACTGCGCTCGCGATGGCGAAGCTCGGCGCCATCGTCGGCATCAACGACCTGAAGCAGGAGTTCGTCGACGAGGCTGTCGCGGCAGTGCAGGCCGCAGGTGGCAAGGCCATCCCGTTGCCGCAGGACGTCTCGACGCGTGAAGGCATGCGCGAGGCCGTGCTGCGCCTGGCGCGCGATGCCGGCCGATTGGACATCATGGTCAACAACGCCGCCTGGGTGCGCTACCAGCCGCTGGCGGAAGTGACGCCCGAAGTGGTGGACCGCATGGTGGAGATCGGCTTCAAGTCGGTGATCTGGGGCATGCAGGCCGCGGCCGAAGCGATGGACCCGGAGCGCGGTGGTTCCATCATCAACGTGGCCTCGATCGCGGCGATCAGGTCACCGCAGCGCTCGGTGGTCTACAGCGGCATCAAGGCCGGCGTGGTCGGCATGACCCGCGCCGCCGCCGCCGACCTGGGCGCGCGCAACATCCGCGTGAACGCGGTGGCTCCCGGCGCGGTGCCGACCGAAGGCACGATGAAGCATCGCAACGCGGACCTCGACGCCAGGCGCGTCGCCCGCACGCCGCTGGGCCGCCTGGGCACGGTGGAAGACATCGCCGACGCGATCTGCTTCCTGGCCGGCGATGGCGCGCGCTTCCTCAACGCCGACGTGCTGCACCTCGATGGCGGCGCCTCGCAGACGCAACTGAACAACTGAAGCCATGGAAGTCAAGCGGCTGCAGAACGTCTACCTGGTGGCGCAGCGCCCAGGCGAGTTGAACGCTTTCTACGAGTCGGCGCTGGGCCTGAAGCTGAAGTTCCGCGACGGCGATCGCTGGATCCAGTACGGCGCCGGCATGGCGCTGGCCTGCCCGGAAGAGGCGGCGCCTGCTACTTCCGGCGCGGTATTGGTCTTCGAGGTCGACGAGTTCGACAGCGCAAAGGAGCGCATCACCGCCGCCGGCGGTGCGGTGCTGGCCGAGCGCGACATGGGTTCGCATGGCGCGGTGCTGTCCTTGCGCGACCCCGAGGGCAACATCGTCCAGCTGTTCAAGCGCGCGGCATGACGGTCGACGAGCTGCTCGATCGCGAGGCGATCCGCGACTGCATGTACCGCTACTGCCGCGGCATCGACCGCGCGGACGAGGCGGCGCTGCGCTCGGCCTACTGGGAAGACGCGAGCGATTGCCACGGCGCCTACACGGGCAGCGCCGCGGGCTTCATCGAGCAGGCGCTGGCGAAGCTGCGCACGGGTGGCCGCCGCGTGCACCAGGTGAGCAACATCCTGATCGAGCTGCACGGCGACGTGGCGGCGGTGGAGAGCTGCTTCCTCGCCTTCCAGTCCACGGCTGCGGCGCCGACCAAGGCGACGCTGCTGTGCGGCCGCTACGTCGACCGCTTCGAGAAGCGCCAGGGCGAGTGGCGCGTTGCCGCGCGTACCGTGGTCTACGACTGGATCGAAGAGCGCGAGCGGCCGGAGCTGGCGCAGGACAATTCGACATTGTTCGGCGTGCGGCAGCCGACGGGGAAGGTGGCGCCCGACGACGCCATCTACGGCCTTCGGCGCGGGCTACTCTGACTTCACCTTGATGTTCCCGCGGCGGGCCACTTCGGCCCAGCTG
Organism: Ramlibacter agri; assembly: GCF_012927085.1. Lineage (NCBI taxonomy): Bacteria > Pseudomonadati > Pseudomonadota > Betaproteobacteria > Burkholderiales > Comamonadaceae > Ramlibacter > Ramlibacter agri. The sequence goes on from NZ_JABBFX010000003.1 coordinate 753,742, forward strand.
CGGGCATCGCGCTTCACCATCTCGCCGAATTCCTCGGCGCTCTTCTGCGGGAAATCCGTGAAGCCCATGCGCGGCCACTTGTCCTGCAGCTCCGGCAGGGCGAGCTCGCGCCGCACTTCGGTGTTGAGCTTCTGCACGATCGCCGGCGCCAGCTTGCCCGGCGCGAACAGGCCGTACCAGGACGCGAGTTCGAAGGGCACGCCCTGCTCGGTCATCGTCTTCACTTCGGGGAAGTCGCGGTGCCGCGTCGGCCCGCTGATGGCGATGGGGTGCACCACGCCTTTCTCGATCAGCGGCTTGGCCGTGGCGGGCTGCAGGAAGGCGCAGTCCAGCCGGCCCGCGCCGAGGTCGGTCACGGCATTGCCCATCGTGCGATAGGGCACGTGCGTCATGTGCTGACCGGTCTTTTGCAGCAGCGCTTCCATGCTCAGGTGGCCGCCGGAGCCCACGCCCCAGGAGCCGTAGCTGAGCGGCTGGTCCTTGTGCGCCTGGAGGTAGGCGACGAACTCGCCCAGGTCGCGCGCGGGGACGCGCGTCGGCACGACCAGGATGTTGCCGCCGGAGCCGATCTGCGCGATGGGCGTGAAGTCGCGGACGCCGTCGTACTTGAGGTTGTCGTAGATGGCCGGGTTCACGACCTGTGCCGCCGTGAAGGTCAGCAGCAGCGTGTAGCCGTCGGCCGGTTGGCGCACCGCGTACTCGGTGCCGAGGATGCCGTTGGCGCCGGGGCGGTTCTCCACGATGAAGGGCTGGCCGAAGGCCTTGGCGAAGCCTTCCGCCAGCACGCGGGCGGTGTAGTCGCCCGGCGCGCCGGGGCCGCCGTTGACGACGATCTTCACCGGCCGGTTGGGCCAATCGGCCTGGGCGAAGGCCCGCCAGGGCAGGGCCAGTCCGGTGGCGAGCAGCAGTTGTCGGCGTTGCACGGTCGTCTCCTTGTTGCCGGCCGACTGTAGGAGCGGCCGCATGCGGCAGGCCATGCATTTGCGAAAAGATGCTTTGCATGGGCGGATGCGCCGCCCGCGCGCGTGGGCCGCCACACTGCGGCCATGATCCGTAACCCTGCCCAGTTCCAGGCCCTGCTGGCCGAAGTGCGCCAGTTCGTCCGTGGCAAATGCCTGCCCATCGAGGAGCAGGTGGACCGCGAGGACCTCATTCCCGAAGCGGTGGTGCAGCGCATGCGCGAGCTGGGCCTGTTCGGCCACAGCATCCCCGCCGAATACGGCGGCGCGGGCCTGACAACCGAGGAACTGGCGCTCGTCAACATCGAGGTGTCGCAGGTGGCTACCACCTTCCGCGCGCGCTTCGGCGGCAACACCGGCATCGCGTCGGAGTCGCTGGTGGTCGACGGCCTGCCGGCGCAGAAGGAGAACTACCTGCCGCGGCTGGCGAGCGGCGCCGTCACCGGCTGCTTCGCGCTGACCGAGCCCGAGGCCGGCTCCGATGCAACGGCGCAGAAGACGACTGCGGTGCGCGATGGCGCCGCCTACGTCCTGAACGGCAAGAAGTGCTTCATCACGAATGCACCGATCGCCGACCTGTTCACCGTGTTCGCCCGGACCGATCCGCAAGCCAAGGGCGGCAGCGGCATCACGGCCTTCCTGGTGGAGCGCGGCGCGCCCGGCCTGTCGACGTCGGCGCCTTATCGCAAGATGGGCCAGGCCGGCTCGCCGGTGGGCGAGGTGATCCTGGAGAACGTGCGGGTGCCGGCTTCAGCGATCGTCGGCGGCGTCGAGGGCCAGGGCTTCCGCACGGCCATGAAGACGCTGAACAAGCAGCGCATCAACCTGGCGGCGCTGTGCGTCGGCCCGGCGGTGCGGCTGGTGGAAGAGATGGTCAAGCACGCCCGCAACCGCAAGCAGTTCGGGCAGCCCATTGGCGACTTCCAGCTGGTGCAGCAATTGATCGCCGAGAGCAACACCGAAGTGCATGCGGCGCGCGCGCTGGTGCTGGAGACGGCGCGCAAGCGCGACGACGGCATCGACGTGACGATGGAAGCGTCGATGTGCAAGCTGTTCGCCTCGGAAATGTGCGGCCGCGTCGCCGACCGCGCGGTGCAGGTCTTCGGGGGCAGCGGCTACCTGGCTGGCAACGTGGCGGAACGCTTCTACCGCGATGTGCGGCTGTTCCGCCTGTACGAAGGCACGAGCCAGATCCATTTGGTGAACATCGCCAAGCGGACGATGGCGGGGGGCGTGGAACGCTGAGAGATTCAACGCCCCGCCACAAACCTACCGGCGAGCGGCCGCCCGCTTCCCCAGTTCCAGCTTCGCGATCGCGTTGCGGTGCACTTCGTCAGGGCCGTCCACCAGGCGCACCGTGCGCTGGTGCGCATAGGCTTCGGCCAGCCAGAAGTCCTGGCTGACGCCGCCGCCGCCGTGGGCCTGGATGGCCCAGTCGACCACCTTGCAGGACATGTTGGGCGCGACCACCTTGATCATCGCGATCTCGGCGCGCGCCTGCTTGTTGCCCACGGTGTCCATCTTCCAGGCCGCGTTCAGCGTCAGCAGGCGCGCCTGGTCGATCATGCAGCGCGACTCGGCGATGCGCTCGTGCCAGACGGACTGCTCCGCCAGCGGCTTGCCGAAGGCGATGCGGGACTGCAGGCGGTCGCACATCATCTCCAGCGCGCGCTCCGCCGCGCCGATGGAACGCATGCAGTGGTGGATGCGGCCCGGGCCCAGGCGGCCTTGCGCGATCTCGAAGCCGCGGCCTTCGCCCAGCAGGATGTTGGAGACCGGCACGCGCACGTCCTCCAGCAGCACTTCCATGTGGCCGTGCGGCGCGTCGTCGTAGCCGAACACCGACAGGTGGCGCAGCACGGTGACGCCCTTCGTGTCGCGCGGCACCAGCACCATCGACTGCTGCGCATGGCGCGGACCTTCCGGGTCGGTCTTGCCCATCACGATGAAGATCTGGCAGTGCGGGCTGCCGGCGCCGGACGAGAACCACTTGCGGCCGTTGATGACGTATTCGTCACCGTCGCGGCGGATCGAGCACTGGATGTTGGTGGCGTCGGAAGAGGCCACCTGCGGCTCGGTCATCAGGAAGGCGGAGCGGATCTCGCCGGCCAGCAGCGGCTGCAGCCATTGCTCCTTGTGGGCCTCGGTGCCGTAGCGCTCGATGGTCTCCATGTTGCCGGTGTCGGGCGCCGAGCAGTTGAACACCTCGCCGGACCACACGACGCGGCCCATCACCTCGCACAGCGGCGCGTAGTCCAGGTTGGACAGCCCGCCCTGGCCCTTGTACGGGTGCGGCAGGAACATGTTCCACAGGCCGGCCGCGCGCGCCTTGGGCTTCAGCTCCTCGATGAGGGGCACGATCTGCCAGGGGTCGCCCTGGCGGCGGAACTCCGCCATCTCGCGGTGGTAGCGCTCCTCGTTCGGGTAGATGTGCTGGTCGAAGAACTGGCGCAGGCGCTGCAGCAGGTCCTGGGCGCGCGGGGACGGGTCGGCAAACATGGGCTCTCCTGGTGGGGCTGCGGGGATTGGAACTTGAATGCGGGCCAGCGCCAATCACGCAAGCGACAGGGCCGGCTCCGCCGCCCACCAGGCCTCCAGCCCCCCGGCCAGCGGCCGGGCCCGCTGCACGCCCTTGCCCGCCAGCAGCACTGCAGCGCGCGCGGCCGAAGCCTCGTTGGGACAGTTGCAATAGAGCACGATCTCGCGATCCTGGGGCAGTTCCGGGGCCAGGGCCTCGATCGCGTTCAGTTCGACGGCCCGCGCGCCCGGGATCCGCCGCGGGTCGGCCTGCGTGCTGCCGCGGGCGCGCACGTCGATCACCACCGGCGCGCGCCCGTCCTGCATCAGGCTGCGCAGCTCCTGCACCGTGATGCGCGGTATCGCCACTTCGCGCCGGAAACGGCGCCGGCGCCACCAGCGCCGCGCCAGCAAGGCCACCACCACCAGCACCACCGCCGCACCTGCGATCACGCCGCCCTCGGCGAGCAGGGCCAGCACCTGGCCCACCTGTGCGCTGAACAGCATGCCCAGGCCCAGGAATGCCAAAGTCCACACCGCGCCGGCGAACAGGCCGAACAGCAGGAAGCGTGACCAGGGCATCGCCAGTGCGCCGGCCATCGGCGCGGCTACCACCGAGACGCCCGGCACGAACTTGGCGGCCACCAGCGAATGGCCGCCCCATTTGAGGATCAGCGACTCGCTCTGGCTCACGCAGGAGTCGGGCGACATCGAGATGCGGCACAAGACGCGCAGCACCCGGTGGCCCCAGCGCCGGCCGCTCCAGAACCAGACGGCGTCGCCGGCCAGGTTGGCGGCCAGCGACACGGCGATGCAGGCCCAGGCCGAGAGCTGGTCCATCCGGGCCAGGGCGCCGGCCACCACCAGCAGGGGCGCAGCCGGCACCGGCGCGCCGATGCGCGCGGCCAGGGTCACGCCGAACACCACGGCCAGCCCGTGGCGGGTGAGGAGGGCGACCAGTTCTTCCATGTGAGGACCTTGGCAATGCCTGAGTGTGGACGAATCCACATCGCCCGTCCGGCAACGCGACTAATTACCAGCTGTAGCTCTGCGCTGGCACGCGTGTCGGCGCTGTCCTACCCGCACTTCAGAAATTCACGCGGACACTACGCGACCGTAGTAGCAGTTTCAAACATTCGCTTCACGCGGCCCTCGCTCGCGCCACGGCGGCAGCCGCAGTGAAGTCCTCCTCTTCGGAGACGTTCCATGGACCAGGTCATCGCGCCCGCCGGCAAGAAGAAATCCGCGAAATCCCCGGCCCGGGGGGCAGCGCGCCAGCCGGCCGCTGCCGCCACCATTCCACCGATCCAGACCCTGGGCAACGAGGCCCTCGACGCCCGCTCGCGCCAGCTGCTTGCCGCCCTCACTTCCTTCGCCAGCGGCGACTTCAGCGCGCGCCTGCCGACCGACTGGGCCGGCGTGGACGCGCGCGTCGCCGAAGCCTTCAACCGCAGCATCGCCAACGCCGACCGCATCACGCATGAAGCGGCGCGCGTCAGCAGCACCGTGGGCCGCGAAGGGCGGCTGGCGGAACGGATCTCCGCGCCGGGCGCCATCGGCAGCTGGGCGGCGCAGGTCGATTCGCTCAACACCTTGATCGACGACCTGGTGCGGCCGACGACCGACATCGCCCGCACCATCGGCGCCGTCGCCAAGGGCGACCTCGCGCAGCCGATGGAGCTGCAGGTGGATGGCCGGCCGCTGAAGGGCGAGTTCCTGCGCTCCGCCAAGCTGGTCAACACCATGATCGACCAGCTCTCGGTGTTTACTTCCGAAGTAACCCGGGTGGCGCGCGAAGTGGGCACCGAAGGCAAGCTGGGTGGCCAGGCCAAGGTGAAGGGCGTGTCGGGCGTCTGGAAGGACCTGACCGACTCGGTGAACCAGATGGCCGGCAACCTCACCGCGCAGGTGCGGAACATCGCCGAAGTGACCATCGCGGTGGCCAACGGCGACCTGTCGAAGAAGATCACCGTGGACGTGCGCGGCGAAATCCTGCAGCTGAAGGAAGCCACCAACACCATGGTGGACCAGCTGCGCTCCTTCGCTTCTGAAGTGACCCGCGTGGCGCGCGAGGTGGGCACCGACGGCCGCCTCGGCGGCCAGGCCGTGGTGCCAGGCGTGGCCGGCACCTGGAAGGACCTGACCGACTCGGTCAACTCCATGGCCAACAACCTCACCTCGCAGGTGCGGAACATCGCCACGGTGACGACGGCCGTGGCGCGGGGTGATTTGTCGCGGAAGATCACCGTGGACGTGAAGGGCGAGATCCTGGAGCTGAAGGAAACCATCAACACGATGGTGGACCAGTTGAACGGCTTCGCGTCCGAAGTGACCCGTGTGGCGCGCGAAGTGGGTACCGAAGGCAAGCTCGGTGGGCAGGCGCAGGTGCCCGGCATTGCCGGCACCTGGAAGGACCTGACGGACTCCGTGAACTCGATGGCGTCCAACCTCACCGGCCAGGTGCGGAACATCGCCGGCGTCGCGACCGCCATCGCCAAGGGCGACCTCTCGCGCAAGATCACGGTGGAAGTGAAGGGCGAGATCCTGGCCCTGAAGGAAACCATCAACACGATGGTGGACCAGTTGAACGGCTTCGCGTCCGAAGTGACGCGGGTGGCGCGCGAAGTGGGCACCGAAGGCAAGCTCGGTGGCCAGGCGCAGGTGCCAGGCGTGGCGGGCACCTGGAAGGACCTGACCGACAACGTGAACTTCATGGCGTCCAACCTCACCGGCCAGGTGCGGAACATCGCCGAAGTGACGACGGCCGTGGCCAACGGCGACCTCTCCAAGAAGATCACGGTGGACGTGCGCGGCGAGGTGCTGGAGTTGAAGAACACCATCAACACGATGGTGGACCAGCTGAACGCCTTCGCCTCCGAGGTGTCGCGGGTGGCGCGCGAAGTGGGTACCGAAGGCAAGCTGGGTGGCCAGGCGCAGGTGCCAGGTGTCGCCGGCACCTGGAAGGACCTGACCGACAACGTCAACTCGATGGCGTCCAACCTGACGAACCAGGTGCGGAACATCGCGGAAGTGACGACCGCCGTGGCGCGGGGTGACCTCTCGAAGAAGATCACCGTGGACGTCCGCGGCGAAATCCTCGAACTGAAGAACACCATCAACACGATGGTGGACCAGCTGAACGGCTTCGCCGGCGAAGTGTCGCGGGTGGCGCGGGAAGTGGGTACCGAAGGCAAGCTGGGTGGCCAGGCGCAGGTGCCAGGCGTGGCGGGGACGTGGAAGGACCTCACGGACAACGTGAACTCCATGGCCAACAACCTGACGGCGCAGGTCCGCAACATCGCGGACGTGGCGACGGCGGTGGCCAACGGCGACCTGTCGAAGAAGATCACGGTGGACGTGAAGGGCGAGATTCTCGAGCTGAAGAACACGCTCAACACCATGGTGGACCAGTTGAACGGTTTCGCCTCCGAAGTGACCCGCGTGGCGCGCGAAGTGGGTACCGAGGGCAAGCTGGGCGGCCAGGCGGTCGTGCGCGGGGTGGCAGGCACCTGGAAGGACCTGACCGACAACGTCAACTCGATGGCGAACAACCTCACCGGCCAGGTGCGGAACATCGCGGAAGTGACGACGGCCGTGGCGCGGGGGGATTTGTCGCGGAAGATCACCGTGGAAGTGAAGGGCGAAATCCTGGAGCTGAAGAACACCATCAACACGATGGTGGACCAGCTGAACGGCTTCGCCTCCGAAGTGACCCGGGTGGCCCGTGAAGTGGGGACCGAAGGCAAGCTCGGTGGCCAGGCCCAGGTACCCGGTGTCGCCGGCACCTGGAAGGACCTGACCGACAACGTGAACTTCATGGCGAGCAACCTCACCGACCAGGTGCGGAACATCGCCGACGTCGCCACCGCCATCGCGCGTGGCGACCTTTCCAAGAAGATCACGGTGGACGTGCGCGGCGAGATCCTGCAACTGAAGGAAACCATCAACACCATGGTGGACCAGCTGAACTCGTTTGCCGGCGAGGTGTCGCGCGTGGCGCGCGAAGTGGGCACCGAAGGCAAGCTGGGCGGCCAGGCCGCGGTGGAAGGCGTGGCGGGCACCTGGAAGGACCTGACCGACAACGTCAACTCGATGGCGTCCAACCTGACGAACCAGGTGCGGAACATCGCGGAAGTGACGATCGCCGTGGCCAACGGCGACCTCTCCAAGAAGATCACGGTGGACGTGCGCGGTGAAATTCTCGAACTGAAGGAAACCATCAACACGATGGTGGACCAGCTGAACGCGTTTGCCGCCGAAGTGTCGCGGGTGGCGCGCGAGGTGGGGACCGAAGGCAAGCTGGGCGGCCAGGCCCAGGTGCCGGGTGTCGCCGGCACGTGGAAGGACCTCACGGACAACGTGAACTCCATGGCCAACAACCTCACCGGCCAGGTGCGGAACATCGCGGACGTGGCCACCGCCATCGCGCGGGGCGACCTGGGCCGCAAGATCACGGTGGACGTGAAGGGCGAAATCCTCCAGCTGAAGGAAACCATCAACACGATGGTGGACCAGCTCTCCGCCTTCGCTTCCGAAGTGACGCGGGTCGCGCGCGAGGTGGGTTCCGAAGGCAAGCTGGGCGGCCAGGCCACGGTGCCTGGCGTCGCCGGCACCTGGAAGGACCTGACCGACAACGTCAACTCGATGGCTTCGAACCTGACGAACCAGGTGCGGAACATCGCGGAAGTGACGATCGCCGTGGCCAACGGCGACCTGTCCAAGAAGATCACCGTGGACGTGCGCGGCGAAATCCTCCAGCTGAAGGAAACCATCAACACGATGGTGGAACAGCTGCGAAGCTTCGCCTCCGAGGTGACGCGCGTGGCGCGCGAAGTGGGGACCGAAGGGCGCCTGGGCGTGCAGGCCGTGGTGCCGGGCGTGGCCGGCACCTGGAAGGACCTGACCGACTCGGTGAACACCATGGGCGCGAACCTCACCTCGCAGGTGCGCAACATCGCCGAGGTGACGACGGCCGTGGCGCGCGGCGACCTGAACCGCAAGATCACGGTGGACGTGAAGGGCGAGATCCTGGAGCTGAAGAACACCATCAACACGATGGTCGACCAGCTCAACTCCTTCGCCGGCGAAGTGACCCGGGTGGCGCGTGAAGTGGGGACAGAAGGCAAGCTCGGCGGCCAGGCCCAGGTGGGCGGCGTCGGCGGCACCTGGAAGGACCTGACCGACAACGTGAACTTCATGGCGTCCAACCTCACCGAGCAGGTGCGAGGCATCGTGAAGGTGGTGACCGCCGTGGCCAACGGCAACCTGACCCAGCGGCTGACGGTGCAGGCCAAGGGCGAGGTGGCGGCGCTGGCCGACACCATCAACGGCATGACCGACACGCTGGCGACCTTCGCCGACCAAGTGACCAACGTGGCGCGCGAAGTGGGCGTGGACGGGCGCCTGGGCGGCCAGGCCAACGTGCCGGGCGCCTCGGGCACCTGGAAGGACCTCACGGGCAACGTGAACCTGCTGGCGGCCAACCTGACGACGCAGGTGCGAGCGATCGCCGAAGTGGCGACCGCGGTGACCAAGGGCGACCTGACGCGTTCGATCCAGGTGGATGCCAAGGGCGAGGTGTCCGAGCTCAAGGACAACATCAACACCATGATCTCCAACCTGCGGGAGACCACGGAAAGCAACCGGGAGCAGGACTGGCTGAAGACCAACCTGGCGCGCTTCACCGGCATGCTGCAAGGCCAGCGCGACCTGAACGCGGTGGGCAAGACGCTGCTGTCCGAGCTGGCGCCGCTGGTCAACGCGCACCAGGGCAGCATCTACCACGGCAACATCGCCGAGAACGCCGGCGAGCTGATGATGCTCGCCACCTACGCCCAGACCGGCAGCGTGGCCTTGTCCAGCACGATCAAGCTGGGCGAAGGCCTGGTTGGCGAATGCGCGCTGCAGAACCGCCGCATCCTGCTGACCGACGTGCCGGCGGAATACGTGAAGATCTCCTCCAGCCTGGGCGAGTCGGCGAAGCTGTCCGTCGTCGTGCTGCCGGTGCGGTACGAGAACCAGACCAAGGCGGTGATCGAGCTGGCTTCGCTGCAGCCCTTCACGACGGTGAACCTGAACTTCCTGGACCAGCTGGCCCTGGGCATCGGCGCGGTGTTCAACACCATCGAGGCGACGATGCGCACCGAAGGCCTGCTGAAGCAGTCGCAGCAGCTGACGGTGGAACTGCAGGCCCGCCAGACCGAGCTGCAGCAGACCAACGAGGAGCTGCAGAACAAGGCCCGCCTGCTCGCCGAGCAGAACGCCGAAGTGGAGCGCAAGAACTCCGAAGTGGAACAGGCGCGCCGCGCGCTGGAGGAAAAGGCGTCCGAACTGGCGCTCACCTCCAAGTACAAGTCGGAGTTCCTGGCCAACATGTCGCACGAGCTGCGCACGCCGCTCAACTCGATCCTGATCCTGTCGCAGCAGCTGGCGGAGAACGCCGCCGGCAACCTGACGGGCAAGCAGGTGGAGTTCTCGCGCAACATCAACTCCAGCGGCTCCGACCTGCTGAACCTGATCAACGACATCCTGGACCTGTCGAAGATCGAGTCGGGCACGGTGACGGTGGACATCGAGGAGATCACCTTCTCCGGCCTGCGCGAAAGCCTGGACCGCAACTTCCGCCACGTCGCCGAGCAGAAAAACCTGCCGTTCCGCCTGCGCTTCAGCGAGGACCTGCCGCGCACGATGGACAGCGACCCGAAGCGCCTGCAGCAGATCCTGAAGAACCTGCTGTCCAACGCGGTGAAGTTCACCGGGCAGGGCCACGTGGAAGTGCACGTGAAGCTGGCGCAAGCCGGCTGGAGCGTCGACCACCCGGTGCTGTCGCAAACCCAGCACGTGGTGGCCTTCGCGGTGGAGGACACCGGCATCGGCGTGCCGGTGGAGAAGCAGCGCCTGATCTTCGAAGCCTTCCAGCAGGCTGACGCAGGCACCTCGCGCAAGTACGGCGGCACCGGCCTCGGCCTCGCAATTTCCCGCGAGCTGGCCTTCCTGCTGGGCGGCGAGATCAAGCTGTCGTCCGTGCCGGGCCAGGGCAGCACCTTCACGCTGTACCTGCCGCTGCACTATGTCGGCTCCGACCAGGCCACCGTGAGCGTGCGCAAGTCCAAGTCGGAAGAGACGACCGTGATCACGCTGCCGGTGGCGCGCGAGGAGCTCGTGCCCGATGACCGCGAGACCATCCAGCCCGGCGACCCCGTGCTGCTGGTGATCGAGGACGACCCGCACTACGCCCGCATCCTGCTGGGGCTGGCGCGCGACAAGGGCTTCAAGGGCCTGGTCGCGAACAAGGGCGCCGTCGGCCTGTCGCTGGCGCGCCAGTACCTGCCGACCGCCATTTCGCTGGACATCTTCCTGCCCGACATGCTGGGCTGGACGGTGCTGAACCAGGTGAAGCTCGACCCGGCGCTGCGCCACATCCCGGTGCAGATCGTGACCCTGGAGGAAGAGCGGCAGCACGGCCTGGCGCACGGCGCCTTCAACTACCTGCTGAAGGGGCCGACGACCGAGGGCCTCGAAGCGGCCTTCGACCGCCTGAAGGAATTCACCCAGCCGCGCACCAAGCGCCTGCTGGTGGTGGAGGACAACGACGTCGAACGCGAAGCCGTGGTGGAGCTGCTGGGCTACGACGACATCGACATCGCCACCGCCGGCAGCGGCGACGCCGCGCTGGCAGCCATGCGCAAGCAGTCCTTCGACTGCGTGGTGCTGGACCTGCGCCTGCCCGACATGACCGGCTTCGAGCTGCTGGAGACCATGCGCACCGAGCCGCAGCTGGCTGCAGTGCCGGTGGTGGTGTTCACCGGCAAGGACCTGAGCGACGAGGAGCACGGCCAGCTGCACACCATGGCCAAGAGCATCGTGCTGAAGGACGTGCAGTCGCCCGAGCGCCTGCTGGACGAAACCGCGCTGTTCCTGCACCGCGTCGTCACGCACCTGCCGCCGCACAAGCAGGAAATGCTGGACAAGCTGCACAACTCCTCGGAGGTGCTGCAGGGCCGCAAGGTGCTGGTGGTGGACGACGACGCCCGCAACATCTTCGCGCTGACCTCGCTGCTGGAGAACCACGAGGTCCAGGTGATCAGCGCCACCAACGGCCGCCAGGCCATCGAGATGCTGAAGGAAACCTCCGGCATCGACATGGTGCTGATGGACATCATGATGCCGGAGATGGACGGCTACGAGACCATGCGCGAGATCCGCAAGGACACCGCCTTCCGCACCCTGCCGATCCTGGCGCTCACGGCCAAGGCCATGAAGGGCGACCGCGAGAAATGCCTGGAAGCGGGAGCCAGCGACTACATCTCCAAGCCCGTCAACACCGACCAGCTGCTGTCGCTGATGCGGGTCTGGCTGTTCCGCTGAAGAGCGTGCCCATGAGCCAGAAGGTCAACATCCTGATCGTCGACGACGAGCCCCGCAACCTGCAGGTGCTCGAGTCGATCCTGGACGACCCGGGCTACCGCCTGGTGCGGGCGACTTCCGGCGACGAGGCCTTGCTGTCGCTGGTGACCGACGAGTTCGCGCTGCTGATCCTGGACGTGCAGATGCCGCGCATGAGCGGCTTCGAGCTGGCGCAGTTGATCAAGGAGCGCCGCAAGACCGCGCGCGTTCCGATCATCTTCCTCACCGCCTACTACAACAGCGACCAGCACGTGCAGGAAGGCTACGGCACCGGCGCCGTGGACTACATGCACAAGCCGGTGAACGCAGCGGTGCTGCGCAGCAAGGTGGCCGTGTTCGCCGAACTGCATCGCAAGGGCGTGGAGCTGGAGCGGGCCAACCGCCTGCTGCTGGCTGAGGTGGCGGAGCGCCGCCGCGCCGAGGGCCGGCTGCAGGAACTGAACGACTCGCTGGACCAGCGCGTCACCGAGCGCACGGCCGAACTGCGTGCGAGCGAGTCGCGCCTGCTCGAGGTGAACCGGCGCAAGGACGAATTCCTGGCGACGCTCGCGCACGAACTGCGCAACCCGCTGGCGCCGGTGCGCAATGCGGTGCACTTCCTCAAGCTCAAGGGCAGCGGCGGCACCGAAGTGCAGTGGGCTTCCGACGTGATCGAACGCCAGGTGCACCTGATGGGCCGCCTGATCGGCGACCTGATGGACGTGAGCCGCATCAACCAGGGCCGCATCGAGCTGAAGCGCGCGCTGGTGCCGCTGGACGAAGTGCTGGCCGACGCGCTGGAAACGGTGCAGCCGCAGATGGATGGCGCCGGCCACAAGCTCACCGTGGTGCAGCCGCCCGCGCATCTGCTGGTGGACGGCGATCGCGCGCGCCTGTCGCAGATCTTCATCAACCTGCTGGCCAACGCGTCGAAGTACACGGATCCGGGCGGCCAGATCGAGCTGCGCGTGGTGAAGGAAGGCGGCGAGGTGCTCGTCACCGTGGCCGACAGCGGCATCGGCGTCGAGCCCCACCGGCTGGAGAGCGTGTTCGAGATGTTCTCGCAGGAAGAGCCCGCGCTGTCGCGGTCGCGCGGCGGCCTGGGCATCGGCCTGTCGCTCACGCGCAAGCTGGTGCAGATGCACGGCGGCAGCGTGCGCGCGCGCAGCGAAGGCGCGGGCCGGGGCAGCGAGTTCGTGGTGCAGCTGCCCCTGGCCGAGACGCTGCCTCATTCCGGCGATCGCTACGAAGCGCAGCCGCCGGCCGCCACGGTGGGCGGTGGCCTGCGCATCCTGGTGGCCGACGACAACGTCGATGCCGCCGAGTCGCTGGCCACGCTGCTGGACCTGATGGGCCACACGGTGCGGCGCGTGGAGGACGGCGAGGCGGCGGTGCAGGCCGTGGCGGAGTTCGCGCCCGACATCGGCCTGCTGGACATCGGCATGCCCAAGGTGGACGGCTTCGAAGCCTGCCGCCGCATCCGGGCCTTGCCGGCGGGCCGCGCGCCCATGCTGGTGGCCATCACCGGCTGGGGCCAGCCGCACGACATCGAGCGTTCGCGCCAGGCGGGCTTCGACCACCACCTGGTCAAGCCGGTCGATATCGATGCGCTGGTGAAGCTGGTCGACACCCGCGCGGTGTCGAGGACGTAACTAGAACCGGAACTGCAGCTCGTCCGACCCGCGCGGAACCTCGCCGTAGGCTTCCCTGGCGCGGCGGATGCGCTCGAGGTCCTGCAGCAGCGTTTCCAGCGCGGACTGCGCACCGACACCGCTGCGGCCTCGGGGAACGCGGTATTCCGGCGGTTTCACTTCGGGGTCGAGGTAGACGATGCGCCCCGGCATGGCGCGACATGGTACCGAGTCGTCCCGCCCCTTGTCCAGAGCGCGTTCCCGCAAGCAGGGACTTACTTGCCCTTGACGTCCTTTTCCAGGCCTTCCGCGGTCTGCAGGTGGGCCTGCAGCGTAGGCAATGTCTTCGTGGCCCAGGCCTTCACGTCGGGGTCCTTGGCGTCCTTGCTCGCCTTCTCGAACTCCTTGATGTCCTTCTTGTGGTCCTTCACGCTGTCCTTCACGAAGTCCTTCTCGAAGTGCTTCGACTTGTTCAGCTTGTCGACCTTCTTCTGTTCGTCCCTGGGCAGGGAGCTTGGCAGCGTCACGCCCTTGCTGGAGGCCAGGGCCTTCAGTTCGTCGTTGGCCGCCGAGTGGTCCTTGACGAGCGTCGAGCCGAAAGCCTTGACGCTGGCGTCCTGCGCCTTGCCTTCGACCATCTTGCCGACCTCCACTTCGGCCATGTTGCCGCCGGCGGCCTTCTCCATGAATTTCTGGTCGGCCTTGTCGACGGCGGCGAAGGCCAGGCCGGTGGCGGTGAACAGGGCGAGCGCGATGAAGGTTTTCTGCATGGAATGACTCCCGGGTAGACAGGCCGAAAGTATCGAAGAGCCTGCGACGCGCCCGCGTAGGACGGCTCGCGCCCGCGCGCAAGCGCTTTCCTGCGCCGAGCCGGAACGTTGGCCCGGCCATTTGCATCCAACGGCCCAGGCAGCCCCGCGGAGAGGGAGGGCGCTGCCGTGTGGAGGTGCCCATGAGGCCTCATCTCACGTTGGCCGTGCTGTTCCAGGCGGCCCTGGCTGCCTGCGGCGGCGGTGGCGGTGATCCGGGCGAATGCCTGCCCTGCAACAACGCCAGCAACCAGGCGCCTGCGCCGGCTCCCGGCAATGCCGCGACGCCAGCGCCGGCACCGGCGAGCACGCCGGCGCCCACTCCAGCGCCAGCGCCGCTGCCGATGACAGTGACGAACCCGACGCAGGGCTACTAGCAGCGAGCGCCGTTGACAGCGACGCTGGCGCTGTTACCCTCGACGCATGCTTGCTTCCGAACCGGACCGGCTCGAGGCGGCGCTGCCTTCCCGCGAGGCCGAGGCCGCGCGCTACGCGCTGCTGCGGCGGCTGGCGCCTTCGATGCGCCACCACCTCGTCGTCAACCTCCAGCCCATTGGCATGATCTACGAAGTCATGGATCGCCGGCTGCGCGCGGCGCAGCCGGACCTGGGCCACGTGCAGGAAAGCGCCGCCAAGATCAACAGCTTCGCCCGCGCGGCGCTGGCTTCCTGCATCGACGTGGTGGGCTGGCTCGCGCCCGACGACACCGCCAGCGTGGCGGTGGACGAATGCGCGCGCGAATGCGCCAGCCTGCTGGCCACCAGCCTCAGCTTCCGCGGCTTCGCGCTGCGCAACGAGGTCGGCGCGGTGGCGCGCAAGGTGCGGCGCTCTTCGCTGCGCGTGCTGCTGACCGGCTCGCTGGTCCATGCCTCCGACCACCTGAAGCCGCCCATGCAGATGGTGCTGGCGGGGCAGGAGGAGGACGGCGGCGTCTTGCTGAAGGTGTCGACGCGACCGAGCGAAGGCGACAAGGGCTTCGCCGGCGAACCGAACTACCGCCCGCTCACGTGGGGCGACCTGCAGGCGCTGGCGGCGGCAGAGGGCGCGGTGGTGCGGAAGGAAGGCGAGGTCCTCACCTTCCGCTTGCCTTGGGCGGAGTGAAGCCCAGCTTCTTCATCGCGGCCGCGAGCGCCGTGCGGCTCTTCTCGTAGTCGGCCCAGGGCGCGTTGCCGTCGGCCAGCCGCTCGTGCACGGTCAGGACCGTCCAGTGCGCGCCGCCCTTGAGCGACTTCAGTTCGTCCCAGCGCGCCGGCACCGAAATGCCCAGCCCCGGGCGGGCGCGCGCCGACCAGGCGCACACCGTGGTCGCGCCGTAGCCGTTGCGGAGATAGTCGATGAAGATGCGGCCGACGCGGTTGCTGGCGCCGCTCTTGGCGACGAAGCGGTCCGGCAGCGTGCGCGCGAGGTGGTCCACCACCGCCTTGGAAAAGTCCTTCACCGTGTCCCAGTCGAACTGCTTCTTCAGCGGCACGACCAGGTGCAGTCCCTTGCCGCCGCTGGTCTTGAGGAACACGGGCAGCGCCAGTTCCTGCAACAGCGTGCGGACCAGCATGGCGGCTTCCTGGATCTGCGCCCAGCTGACGCCTTCGCCGGGGTCGATGTCGAAGGTCATGCGATCGGGCCTGGCGATGGCAGGCACCGTGCCGTTCCAGGTGTGGACTTCCACCACGTTCATCTGCGCGGCGGACAGCAGGCCTTCGGCGGCCTGCATCTTCACCATCGGCGGATGGCCCGGGAAGATGGCGGGATCGAGCTGTACCACGCCGGCCATCTTGTAGCGGTCCAGGTGCTTCTGGAAGAACAGCTGGCCCTCGATGCCGTCGGGCGCGCGCACCATGGCCATGGGGCGGTCCTTCAGGTGCGGCATCATCAGCGGCGCCACCAGTGCGTAGTAGCGCACCAGCGCGATCTTGGTGGTGCCGGTCTGCGGGTCGACGATCCGATCCGGGTTGCTGATGCGCAGGTTGGCGGGCAGGGTGACGCTGGCGGTTTCCTGGGCGGCCGTCTTCTGCGCCGGGGCCTTGCGGGGCGCTTTTGCCGGCTTGTCAGGAGGCGCTTCGTGCAGCACCGGCTCCTCGCCCACGTCGTCCGCGGGCTTGTCGGTCCGCAGGCCGTGAAACACGGAGTGCCGCACCTTGCCGTCGCGCGTCCACTCGCCGAACGACACTTCGCAGACCAGTTCGGGGCGCACCCAGTGCGCCCCGCGCGGCAGGCCGGCACCGGCATCGAACGGGGATTTCCCCGCCGCCCGTCCATCGAGTTTCTGGCGCAGCTCGCGCAGCGTCTTCTCGTTGAAGCCCGTGCCGACGTTGCCCGCGTAGCGCAGCGTGCCGTCCTGCTCGTGCACGCCGAGCAGCAGCGAACCGATGCCGGTGCGCGCGCCCTGCGGGTCGGTCCAGCCGCCGATGACGAACTCCTGCCGCCGCGAGCACTTGAGCTTGATCCAGTCGCTGGAGCGCCGGCCCACGTAGGCCGAGTCGCGGCGCTTGCCGATGACGCCTTCCAGCCCGAGGCGGCAGGCGGAATCGAGTAGTTCCTTCGCCGGCACGTCGAACACCGCGCTGAAGCGCACGTTGGCGTGCGGCTTGCGTTCGACGATGCGCTGCAGCACCTCGCGCCGCTGCACCAGCGGCACGTCGCGCAGGTCGTGGCCGGCGCAGAAGGGCAGGTCGAACAGGTAGTAGGCGATCTTTTCGGTGCGCGTGCTGTCGAAGGCGCTTTGCAGCGCCTGGAAATCCGACGGCGTGTCGCGCCCCGGCATGATGATCTCGCCGTCATACCAGCCGTCCGGCAACTCCATGGCCTGCAGCGCCTTCACCAGCGCGGGCAGGCGCGCGGTCCAGTCGTTGCCGTTGCGGGTGACCAGCTGGATGCCGCCGGCCTCCGCGCGCGCGAGCATGCGGTAGCCGTCGAACTTGACCTCGAAGATCCAGTCGCCCGCGTCCCGTGGCGCCTGGTCCACCAGCACGGCGAGTTCGGGTTGCAGCTTGGCGGGCAAGGCCGCTTTCCGCGCGCCCGTTGGCGGGCCGTCGCGCGGCGCTTGCGGCGCGGGCGCGGATGCCGCGGCCAGGCCGGGCAGGTTGACGGGGGGCGGCCGGTCGGCCAGGTCCTGCACGCTATCGGGCATCTCGTCGACCAGGCTGAATTCGCTGGCGGGGCGGGCGAAGGGATCGCGCTCCTTGATCAGGAGCCACGGGTCCTCGCGGCCGTTGCCGCGGCCCTTCATGCGCACCAGCGTCCAGTGGCCATGCATCTTGTGGCCGCGCATCTCGAACTTGAGCTTGCCGTCCCGGTAACCCTGGTGCGGGTCTTCCAGCGGGATCCAGCTGCCCTTGTCCCAGATGATCACCTTGCCGGCGCCGTAGTTGCCGGCGGGGATCTGGCCTTCGAAGCGGTTGTACGCGATGGGATGGTCCTCGGTGGGCATCGCCATGCGCTTGTCGTTGGGGTCGTAGCTGGGGCCCTTGGGCACGGCCCAGCTTTTCATCGTGCCTTCCAGCTCCAGCCGGAAGTCGTAGTGCAGCCGCGTGGCCCAGTGCTTCTGGATCACGAAGCTGCGCGCGCCCTCGTTCGCTTCGCCGCCCTCCGCCGGCTCCGGCGTGGCTTCGAAGTTGCGCTTCTGGCGATAGCGGGCAAGGGCGCTTTTGTCTGCCATCAGTGAACGGGCCGGGGCCATGAGGGCCCCGGCCTCGTCATTCTGCTACGGTCAGCTGGCCGCGCGGAACTGGTCGCGCAGCATCTTCACCTGGTCGTGGTTGCGCATCACGCCCTGGTACTGGCGGTCGACCACGCTGCGCACGTTGGCCGGCATGTCCTTCTGCAGGGCCTTCATGTAGCGCGACTTGGCGTTGTCCTCGCCGCGCTCGGCCTCTTCCAGCACCGCCTTGTCGTCGTAGGTGGTCAGCTTGGACTTGATGGACACCCAGCCGCGGTGCATGGCGCCCATGGCGCTGCCGCCGTCCTCGGGCGAGCCGCCGCTCTGGCGGATCAGGTCGTTCAGCTCCTGGGCGCCGCGGCGGCAGTCGTCCGCGCGCTGCAGGAAGGTGGACTTCAGGTCCTGGCGCTTGGCCTGGTCGGCGCATTCGCGGAAGCCGTACTCGCCGTCCTTGCAGCATTCGACCAGGTCCTTCAGCAGGTCGATGACGTCGCCGCGGTCGCCGTCGCCGTTGCCGGCGGTCTGCATCGCGCCGACCGCGCCGGCCACGCCGGTGGACGCGGCGGCGCCGGTGCCGCGGCCCGCTTCGTAGCTGCGGTACTGGTCGTCGGCGCGGGACCACGCGGCCTGCGAAGCGGGGCTGGCCCGCTGCCAGTCCAGCGAGGACTGGTCGCGGTTCGCTTCCCATTCGTCGGCCAGGCGCGGCTCGACGCTGGTCCACGGGTCTTCGTAGCGCTCGCGGCCCGAGAGGCCCAGGCGGTAGGCCGGGCCGTAGTCGTCATAGGTGCGGCCGGCCTCGTAGTAGGGCTCCTTGCTGTAGTTGTCGCGCCAGAAGGCTTCTTCCGCGGTGGGGTTCACGGCTTCGCCCGCAGCCTTGCCGGCGAGGCCGCCGACCACGGCGCCGACCACGCCGCCCACGGCGGCGCCGACGGGGCCGCCGATGGCGCCCGCAGCCGCGCCGGCCACGGCGCCGCCGGCGGCGCCGAGACCCGTGCCGATCGGGTGCGCGCCCGGTTCGCCGGTGATGGGATCCTGGTTCAGGTCGCGGTCTTCACGTTCTTCAGCAGCCATGTAGGTACTCCTTTGTCTGGTGTGGGGTGTGCGATTGCTCCCATGTTGGGCCGACGGCGCGCGCGACTCGTCGGAAGGGCACCCCGAGCGCGTGTAGGAATCGGCGGGCCGCGCCGGTTATGGGCGGCAGCATGGCTGAGCGCACCGACTCGGACACGCTGCACCGTCCTACACCCCGGCCGAAGCCGCTTCAGGCACTCTGGCCAACGGGTGAAGCCCCTATGAAATATTCATTGCGCAAGACTCCTTCCCATCTGCTCCTCGCGTACAAGTACGGGGAATCCAACGGCAGCCTGCTCGGACGCAATCTCGTGCTGGACGCCGAAGGGAACCTCCTGACCCTGGAGATCGACCTCTCGGCCAACCTGCTGGCGCGCAACAAGAGCTCGCCGTGGTACCTGGACGCGGTGGCGCTCTCGACCGACTACCACAAGCTCAAGTCGCTGCAGTGCCCGGACAACCTGGTGCGCACGCGGCTGATCCGCGCGTGGGAGGGCATCGCGGAGCCGAGGATGCGCATGCGGCTGATCCTGGCCCCGCGCGGCCGCTACCTCTACGAAGTGGCGCCGCATTCGCTGTTCATGGGCGGCATCCAGCTGGACGTCCAGGCCTTCCTGGAAGAAGAGTCGGAAACCGCCGCTCCCGCCGACGCCCCGGTGCCCGAGGCCGAGGAAACCGATCCCCACAGGAAACACGCATGACCCGCAAGTCCCCCATCCGCTGGCTGGCCGCCCTGGGCGCCGCCTGCCTGCTCGCCTTGCCCGCGATGCAGGCCCAAGCCGACGCCGGCAGCCTGAAGGCGCGCTATGGCGAACTGCACGACGAGCTGAGCCACAACGCCTATGGCCGGCAGATGTACATCGATTCGAAGGAAGGTTCGAACGCGCTGCAGGGCGATGTCTATGCCGTGGTGGACCACCCGTTCGACCAGGTGAAGGGCGCGCTGCAGGACCCGAACGCCTGGTGCGACATCATGCTGCTGCCCTTCAACACCAAGTACTGCCATGCGAGCGGCAGCAACCTGGCGGTGCGCATCGGCCGCAAGTACAACCAGCCGGTGGAGCAGGCCTATCGCATCGACTTCAGCTTCCAGCCGGTGGCCGCGAGCAGCGATTACCTGGAGACCCGCCTGAACGCGGCCTCCGGGCCGGTGGGCACGCGCGACTACCGCATCAACCTGGAAGCCGTGCCGCTGGACAACGGCAAGACCTTCATGCACATGAGCTATGCCTACGGCTACGGCGGCGCGAGCAAGATGGCGATGAGCCTGTACCTGAACACCGCCGGCGCCGACAAGGTGGGCTTCAGCCAGAGCAACGGGCAGTACACGGGCGGCGTGCGAGGCGCGATCGAGCGCAATGCCATGCGCTACTACCTGGCCATCGACTCCTACCTGGACACCATGAGCGCGCCCGAGGCGCAGCGGGTGGACAAGCGCATCAACGCGTGGTTCTCGGCCGCCGAACGCTACCCGCGGCAACTGCACGAGATGGACCGCGGGACCTACGTGACGATGAAGCGGGCGGAGTACGACCGGCAGCAGACGGCGGCGTTGAACTGACGTTGCATGGCGCCGCCACGGGCGGCGCACGCGACGTCATCCCGGCGGACACTCGTCATCCCCGCGGAGGCGGGGACCCGGGGCGTCCAGGAATGCGGCCTGCGGGCCGCTTTTTCCTTGTCGGTGTATCGTCCGGCTTCATGCACCTCCGCCTCGACGACCTCCGCGGCCCCGAGATTCGCGCCCTGCTCGAAGAGCACCTGCGCAACATGCGCGAGATCTCGCCGCCCGAGAGCGTGCACGCGCTGGACCTCGACGCGCTGCGGCGTCCGGGCATCAGCTTCTGGACGGCCTGGTCCGGCGCCGACCTGCTGGGTTGCGGCGCGCTGAAGGAGCTGGACGCCACGCACGGCGAGGTCAAGTCCATGCGGACCGCGATGGCCCATCGCAACAAGGGCGTGGCCCGCGCGATCCTGGAACGTGTCATGCAGGAAGCGCGTGCGCGTTCCTATGGACGCTTGAGCCTGGAGACCGGATCGCAGGTGGAGTTCCAGCCGGCGCGGCGCCTGTACGAAAGCTTCGGCTTCACCTACTGCCCGCCTTTCGGCGACTACCAGGAAGACCCGCACAGTGTGTTCATGACGCGTTCGATCGGCCGCGCATGACGGGTTTCCACCGCGCCAAAAGAAAAGCGGCCCGCAGGCCGCTTTCCCGAATGCCCTGGGCCCCCGCCTGCGCGGGGGTGACGAGGGTTACTTCAGGCCCGCCGCCGCGCGCAGCGCGGCGGCCTTGTCCGTGCGCTCCCACGAGAACTCCGGCTCCTCGCGGCCGAAGTGGCCGTAGGCGGCGGTCTTTTCGTAGATGGGGCGCAGCAGGTCCAGCATCTGGATGATGCCCTTCGGACGCAGGTCGAAGTGGTCGTGGATCAGCGAGGCGATCTGGTCGTCGGGGATGACGCCCGTGCCTTCGGTGTAGACGGTCACGTTCATCGGCTTGGCCACGCCAATGGCGTACGCCACCTGGATCTGGCACTGGCGCGCCAGGCCGGCGGCCACCACGTTCTTGGCGACGTAGCGCGCGGCGTAGGCAGCCGAGCGGTCCACCTTGGACGGGTCCTTGCCCGAGAACGCGCCGCCACCGTGCGGGCAGGCGCCGCCGTAGGTGTCGACGATGATCTTGCGGCCGGTCAGGCCGCAATCGCCCTGCGGGCCGCCGATGACGAAGCGGCCGGTCGGGTTGATCAGGTAGCGGGTTTCCTTCAGCCACTCCTTGGGCAGGACCGGCTTGATGATTTCCTCGATGATGGCCTCGTTGAAGCTGGCCTTCATCTTGGTGGGCGTCTCGCTCTGGTCGGGCGCGTGCTGCGTGGACAGCACCACCGTGTCGATGCTGTGCGGCTTGCCGTCGACATAGCGCATCGTCACCTGGGACTTGGCGTCCGGGCGCAGGAAGGGCAGGCGGCCGTCCTTGCGCAACTGCGCCTGGCGCTCCACCAGGCGGTGGGCGTAGTAGATCGGCGCGGGCATCAGCACCGGCGTCTCGTCGCAGGCGTAGCCGAACATCAGGCCCTGGTCGCCGGCGCCGGTGTTCAGGTGGTCGTCGGACGCGTGGTCCACGCCCTGGGCGATGTCGTTGGACTGCTTGTCGTAGCAGACCATCACCGCGCAGCCCTTGTAGTCGATGCCGTAATCGGTGTTGTCGTAGCCGATGCGCTTGATCGTGTCGCGCGCGACCTGGATGTAGTCGACGTGGGCGTTGGTGGTGATCTCGCCGGCCAGGACGACCAGGCCGGTGTTGGTCAGCGTCTCGGCGGCCACGCGGCTGCGCGGATCCTGCTTGAAGATCGCGTCCAGGATCGCGTCGGAGATCTGGTCCGCCACCTTGTCGGGGTGGCCTTCGGACACGGATTCGGACGTGAAGAGGAAGTCGTTCGCCATTTGAATAAACTCCGTTGTTGCTACAGAAGGCGCGTTGCCTTGTGCCGGAGCTTGGGGCGAACGCTTTAGCAGCTTTGTTTAACGTCGCCCTGCAAGTAGTTCAATAACTCGGCGACGTCCCGATTCTAACTCGCGTGAAAAGACTCTTCCACCTGCTGGCCCTCTGGCCGCTGCCCCTGCTGCACCTCCTGGGAGCCTTCCTGGGCTGGGTGGCTTTCCTGGGCTCGCCGACCTACCGGCGGCGCTTCCTGGCCAACGCGGCGCAGGCGGGCTACGCCTTCCGGCAGGTCCGCCGCGCCGTCGGCGAAGCCGGCCGGCTGGTCGCCGAGGCGCCCCGGCTGTGGTTCGGCGCCCCGGTGCCGGTGCAATGGAAGGGCGACGAACTGATCGAGGCCGCCCGTGCAAGTGGTCGCGGCCTCGTGTTCCTGACGCCACACCTGGGCTGCTTCGAGGTGACGGCGCAGGCCTATGCGCAGCGCTTCGGGCCCATGACGGTGCTGTACCGGCCGGCCCGCAAGGCCTGGCTGCGCGACCTGATCGACCGTTCCCGGGCCCGGCCCAACCTGGAAACCGCGCCCACCACCCTGGCCGGCGTGCGCCAGATGCTGCGGGCGCTGAAGTCCGGCCGCGCCGTCGGCCTGCTGCCGGACCAGGTGCCTCCGAACGGGCTGGGCGTCTGGGCGCCGTTCTTCGGCAAGCCGGCCTACACCATGACCCTGCCGGCGCGGCTGGTCCAGCAGACCGGCGCCATCCTGCTTCTCAGCTGGGGCGAGCGCCTGCGGGGCGGCCGTGGCTACCGCGTGCACGTGCTGCCCTGGCAGGGCGCGCTGGGCGAGGGACCGGACCAGGCCGCGGGCGCCGTGAACCAGCAGATGGAGACGCTGGTGCGCGAGGCGCCCACGCAGTACCTGTGGGGCTATGCGCGCTACAAGACGCCGCGCCAGGAGCTCGCGCCATGATGAGCCGCCTGGGCATCCTGTTTCTACGCACGATGGCGCTGCTGCCGCTGCGCTGGGTGCGCGCGCTCGGCACCGCGCTGGGCCTGCTGCTGTACGTGCTGGTGTTCCCGCGCCGGCGCGTGGTGGACGTCAACTTCCGGCTGTGCTTCCCGCAGTGGAGCGCTGCGGAGCGCCGCCGCGCCACCCGCGAGGTGTTCATCCACGTCGTGCAGTCCTTCCTGGACCGCGGCTGGCTCTGGCACTCCGAGCCCGAGGTCGTGCAGCGCCGGCTGAAGGTGACCGGCGCGGTCGCCGACCTGGCGGGCAACGAGCCCACCATCGTCTTCCTGCCGCACTTCGTGGGGCTGGACGCCGCCGTGACCGCGCTCACGCAGCAGGTGCAGCGCCGTTTCCTGGGCATCTACACCCAGCAGAGCAACAAGATCGTCGATGAATGGGTGTTCAAGGGCCGGCACCGCTTCGGCGATGCGCGCGGCATGAGCCGCTCCGAAGGCGTGCGCGACCTGATCGCGGCGATGCGCGCGGGGCACATCATGATCCTGCTGCCGGACATGAACTTCGGGGCGGAGGAGTCGATCTGGGTGCCGTTCTACGGCGTGCCGGCGGCGACCTTGCCTTCGCTCTCGCGCTTTGCGCGCCTGGGCCGGGCCAAGGTGGTCCCGGTGGTGCCCCAGCTCACGCCGGAAGGCTACGAGGTGCGGGTGCTGGACGCCTGGACGAACTTCCCCAGCGGGAACCTCGAGGCCGATACGGCGCGGATGAACGAGCAGCTGGAGCACTACATCGACGAGATGCCGTCGCAGTACTACTGGGTGCACAAGCGTTTCAAGAGCCGGCCGCCGGGGGAGCCGGGCGTTTATTAGCGCGCAAGGAATGCCTCGAGCCGTTGGGCGACGAAAGCCGGCCGCTCGTGGATGATCCAGTGCGTCGCGCCCGGCACCTTCTCCAGGGTGAGGCGCGAGACGTATTCGTCCAGGCCCTCGACCAGCTCCGGCCCCAGGGCGATGTCGTCCATCGCCCACAGCACCAGCGTCGGGATGTCCACCGTCAGCATCTCGCGCGGCAAGGTCACGGCGTCGGCGCTGCCAGGCCGCAGCGGCGAGGCGCGGTAGTAGTTGCAGCCGCCTTCGAGGCTTGCGTCCCACACCTCGATGTAGCGGCGCCTCAGGTCCTCCGTCATCCACGCAGGATGCTCGAAGAATCCCAGCAAGCGCCGATAGCCGTCCTCGCGCAGCAAGGCCTCCGCGTCCGGCCGGACCAGGAAGTTCATGTACGCGCTGGCCTGCTGCTGCCGGGTGTTGCGTTGCAGCTCGCGCAGGAAGGTGCCGGGGTGGGGTGAATTGACGATCGCCAGGCGGCGCGCCAGTTGCGGCAGCTGGTTGGCGACACCCCAGGCCACCGCGCCGCCCCAGTCGTGCGCCACCAGGCATTCCAGCTCGCCGCCTTCGGTGGCGATGAGCGCCGCGATGTCCTGCACCAGGAATTTCGCCCGGTAATCCTTGGCGTCCGCCGGTCGCGACGACTGCTCGAAGCCGCGCAGGTTCGGCGCCACGCAGCGATAGCCGCGCGCGGCGAAGTGCTGCAGCAGTTCGTCCCAGACGAAGGCCGCCTCGGGAAAACCGTGCAGGAACATGAGCACTGGCTGCCCCCGCTCCCCCGCTGCGCGGCAACTGAGGTTGATGCCGTGGGGGAGGGGCTGCAGCCAGGTCTCGATCATGGGGATGCCGGTTCGGGGTGGGTCCACTGCCAGAGCAGGAGGGAAGTCTCCTCCAGCCCCTGGCGCTTCAGGGCCGAGAACAGTTTGACTTCGCCGCCGGCGGTCTGCAGTCGCGCGATGGACAGCGCCTTGTTGGCTTCTGCGCGATTCAGCTTGTCAGCCTTGGTGAGCAGCACCAGCAGCTTCAGGCCCGCCTCCAGGCGCGGGCGGATCACCTCCAGCAGGATGTCGTCCAGCTCGGTGATGCCGTGGCGCGGATCCACCAGCATCACGACGCCTGCGAGGTTTTCGCGGGTGACGAGGTAGTTGGCCATCACCTGCTGCCAGCGGATCTTGTCTGCCTTGGGCACGGCGGCGTAGCCGTACCCGGGCAGGTCGGCCAGCACGGCGTCGGTCTCGCCCTGCTTGCCCAGGGCGAACAGGTTGATGGCCTGCGTGCGGCCGGGCGTCTTGGAGGCAAAGGCCAGCCGCTTCTGCTGCGTCAACCTGTTGATACAGGTGGACTTGCCGGCATTGGAGCGGCCGACGAAAGCGATCTCCGGCACCTCGTGGGGTGGCAGGTGTTCCAGGCGTGGCGCGGTCGTCAGGAAACGGGCCGTGTGCAGCCAGCCCATGGCTTGGACGGCGGTCACCGCGGGGGCGGCAGGGGCAGGGGTGGGCGCGTCGGGCCGCGTGGGGGAGGTCATCAGGTGCAATGGGGGGTCAGCGCAGCATTGTAGAATCCTCGGGTTTTGCGCCAATAACGAGCCCATCCAAAGTGACCAAGACGCCCGTCTCCCTGTTGCTGGCCGCCGTGCTGGCTGTGTCCTCGCTCAGTACCCTGGCCCAGCAACCCGCCGCTGAGGCCGCGAGCGCGCAGCCCGCGCCCGCTGCGGCCCCGGCCGCCGCGCCGGCAGCGGCAGCGGCAGCGGCGTCCGCTGCGGCTCCGCAGGCGCCGACCAAGGTCGACGCCGCCGCCGGCGAGGCGAAGTTCACTGCGGCCACGTGCGTGGCCTGCCATGGCGCAGGCGGCAATTCGGGCATCCCGGCCAACCCCAAGCTGTCGCAGCAGCACCCGGAATACATCGTCAAGCAGTTGCAGGAGTTCAAGAGCGGGAAGCGCGTGAACGCCATCATGCAGCCGATGGCGGCGCAGCTGACCGACGCCGACATGAAGAACATCGCGGCGTACGTGACGAGCCAGAAGGCCAAGCCCGGCTTCGCCAAGAACAGGGACCTCGTGATGACCGGCGAGCGGATCTTCCGCGGCGGCATCGCCAACCGCCAGGTCGCCGCCTGTGCGGGCTGCCACAGCCCCGACGGCGCCGGCATCCCCGCCCAGTACCCGCGCCTGGCCGGCCAGCACGCCGACTACGTGGCCGCCCAGCTGAAGGCCTTCCGCGACGGCACGCGCGCCAACAGCCCGCAGATGCAGGCCATCGCCTTCAGGATGAACGACCGCGAGATCGCGGCCGTGGCGGACTACATCGCCGGCTTGCGCTAGCTCAAGCCCCTGTTGAACTAAAGCACGTCCAATGAGACCAAGAAGGGCGGGTGCCTCCCCGGAGCACCCGCCTTTTTGCATCAGGACCCCATGAACGCTTCCCTTCCCCTCCAGAGCGACGAGCGCGGCAGCCCGCGCGCGCGCGCGCTGCTGGAGCTGCTGTCGTCCATGCGGTTCGCCATCACGCTGCTGGCGGTCATCTGCATCGCCATGGTGATCGGCACGGTGCTGAAGCAGCAGGAGCCGGTGGGCAACTACGTCAACCAGTTCGGTCCCTTCTGGGCCCAGCTGTTCCTGGCGATCCGCCTCAACGCGGTCTATGGCTCCTGGTGGTTCCTGCTGATCCTGGCTTTCCTCGTCGTGAGCACCTCGCTGTGCATTGCGCGCAACACGCCCAAGATTTTTCAGGACCTGCGCACCCTCAAGGAAAGCATCCGCGAACAGAGCCTGCTGGCCTTCCACCACCGCGCCGAAGGCGCCTTGCCGCAGGGCCCGGAGCAGGCCGCGCGCGAGATCGGCGCGGCGCTGGCCAAGTCCGGCTGGAAGGTGCGGCTGCAGCAGCGCGGCGAATCCGGCTGGATGGTCGCGGCCAAGACCGGCAGCTTCAACAAGATCGGCTACCTGTGCGCGCACAGCGCCATCGTGCTGGCCTGCCTGGGCGGCCTGCTCGATGGCGACTTGGTGGTGCGCGCGCAGATGCTCCTGCGCGGCAAGACGCCCTACACGGGCGGCGGCATGGTGTCGGACGTGCCGGAGCAGCACCGGTTGCCCAGCACCAACCCCACCTTCCGCGGCAACCTGCTGGTGTCCGAAGGCACGCAGTCGTCCACCGCCATCCTGAACCAGAGCGACGGCATCGTGCTGCAGGAACTGCCCTTCAGCATCGAGCTGAAGAAGTTCATCGTGGATTTCTACTCCACGGGCATGCCCAAGCTGTTCGCCAGCGACATCGTCATCCACGACCGCGAGACGGGCGAAGCCATTCCGGCGCGGGTGGAGGTGAATCATCCCGCGCACTGGCGCGGCGTCGACATCTTCCAATCGAGCTTCGACGACGGTGGCTCCGCCGTCACCCTGAAGGCCGTGCCCCTGGACGGCAGCGGCAAGACCTTCACGGTGCAAGGCACCATCGGCAACAGCACCGAACTGGCCAAGGGCCAGCAGGTCGGCGCCGAGAAGATGACGCTGGAGTACACCGGCCTGCGTGTCTTCAACGTGGAGAACTTGTCGGGCCCGGGCGAAGGCACGGACCCGCGCAAGGTGGACCTGAAGTCCTCGCTGGACGCGCGCCTGGGCGCGGCCAACAAGACCGCGACCAGGAAGAACCTGCGCAACGTCGGCCCCAGCATCAACTACAAGCTGCGCGACGCCTCCGGCCAGGCCCGCGAGTACCACAACTACATGCTGCCCATGGACCTGGGCGACGGCGTGCCGGTGTTCGTGCTGGGCGTGCGTGACAGCGCAGACGCGGGCTTCCGCTACCTGCGCGTGCCGGCCGACGGACAGGGCACGATGGACGATTTCTTCCGCCTGCGCGGCGCGCTGAACGACGCCAAGCTGCGCGAGGCGGCGGTGCAGTCCTATGCCAAGCAGGCCACCGATCCCGCGAAGGCGCAGCTGCGCGAGCAGCTGGCCGCCTCCACCGGCCGCGCGCTGGCGCTGTTTGCCGGCGCCGAAACCGGCCCGGGCAGGGCCGCCGGCGGGTTGCAGGCCGTGTCCGAGTTCCTGGAATCCAACGTCGCCGAAACCGAGCGCGCCCGCGCCGGCGAAGTGCTGGTGCGCATCCTGAACGGCGCGCTGTTCGAGCTGGAGCAGCAGGCTCGCGCCCGCGACGGCCTGGCGCCGTTGTCACGCGACGACAAGACGCAGGCCTTCATGACGCAGGCCGTGCTGGCGCTGAGCGACGTGTTCGCCTATCCGGCGCCGGTCGCCTTCGAGCTGCAGGATTTCAAGCAGGTGCAGGCCAGCGTGTTCCAGGTGACGCGTTCGCCCGGCCACCTCATCGTCTATGCCGCCTTCGCCCTGCTGATCCTGGGCGTTTTCGCGATGCTGTACGTTCGGGAGCGCCGCCTCTGGGTGTGGCTGGCCCCATCGGGCACCGGTTCGCAGGCGCGCATGGCACTATCGAGCAATCGCAAGCTGCTGGAAGTCGATCGGGAGTTCGACCGGCTGAAGGAGCGCATCCTGGGGATCAAACCATGAATACAGCCACCCAGACCATCACGCTGCACGAGAGCTTTCTTTCGCGGCGCAGCCCGTTCGACTGGCTGTTCGCGCTGGCCGTCGTGGCCGGCGGCGCCTTCGCCTTCTCCCGCTACGGGCAGGCGATGGACGTGTACGAAAAAGGCATCCTGTTCGGCGCGGTGCCGGCCGCCATCTGGGTGGGCTGGTTCTGGCGGCCGCTGCGGCTGCTGATGGCCGTGGTGGCCGTGTTCGCGCTGCTGGGGATCAACGCCTACCAGGGCGACCTGGGGCGCGCGGACAGCGTGTTCTGGCTGAAGTACTTCCTCTCCAGCCAGTCGGCCATCCTCTGGATGAGCGTGCTGTTCGTCATGAGCACGGTCTTCTACTGGATCGGCATGTTCGCCCGCACCCAGTCGGCCGCCATGGAAGCCATAGGCTCGCGCCTGGCCTGGGCCGCCGTCTCGATGGCGCTCATCGGCACCATGGTGCGCTGGTACGAGAGCTACCTGGTGGGCGCCGACGTCGGCCACATCCCGGTGAGCAACCTCTACGAGGTGTTCGTCCTGTTCTGCTGGCTCACGACCACCTTCTACCTGTACTTCGAAGAGCAGTACGGCACGCGCGTGCTGGGCGCCTTCGTGATGCTGGTGGTGACCGCCGCCGTCGGCTTCCTCATGTGGTACTCGGTGGCGCGCGAGGCGCACGAGATCCAGCCGCTGGTGCCGGCCCTCAAGAGCTGGTGGATGAAGCTGCACGTGCCGGCCAACTTCATCGGCTACGGCACCTTCTCGCTGTCGGCGATGGTGGCCTTCGCCTACCTGATCAAGCAGCAGGCCACCGAGACGCGCCTGTACAAGCTGGCGCCGCTGTGGGTGCTGGGCGTGCTGCTGTGCGTGCTGCCCGTGGTCTTCCGCCAGTCGGTGCAGGGCAGCAGCCTGTACTGGACGGCCTACTTCGGCGTCTCGGCGCTGATCGTCGCTGGCATCCTGGCCACCCGCAAGCGCATTGCCGAACGGCTGCCGGCGCTGGAGGTGCTGGACGACGTGATGTACAAGTCCATCGCCGTCGGCTTCGCCTTCTTCACCATCGCCACCGTGCTGGGCGCCCTCTGGGCCGCCGAAGCCTGGGGCGGCTACTGGAGCTGGGACCCGAAGGAGACCTGGGCCCTGATCGTCTGGCTCAACTACGCCGCCTGGCTGCACATGCGCCTGATGAAGGGCCTGCGCGGCACGGTGTCGGCCTGGTGGGCGCTGGTCGGGCTGGCCGTGACGACATTCGCCTTCCTGGGCGTGAACATGTTCCTGTCCGGGCTGCATAGTTACGGGGAACTGTGATTTCGCTGTAACCGATAGCGCTCCGGCTTCGTACTACGTGGGACACGCAAGCATTTCGAAGGAGATTCCATGCTGATCCGAACCGGCCGCGACGGCTACGAGCACCCGATCGCCAGCGAGATCACCTCGCGCGCGGTCTACGAAGAGCGCCGCCGCATGCTGCAATGGCTGGCCATGGGCGGCGCCGGCGTCGCGCTGGCGTCCTGGGCCGGGCGCCAGGCCCTCGCCCAGGCGCCGCGCCCCGGCAAGCTGGCGCCGCTGAACGCGGTGAAGTCCACGGTGGCCGGCGCGGCCACCATGGAGAAGGTGACCGAGTACAAGGACGCCACCAGCTACAACAACTACTACGAGTTCGGCACCGACAAGGCCGACCCGGCGCAGAACGCGCACACGCTCAAGACCTCGCCTTGGACGGTGGAAGTCGACGGCCTGGTGAAGAAGCCGGGCAAGTACGGCATCGAGGACCTCGTGAAGCTGAGCGCGCAGGAAGAGCGCATCTACCGCCTGCGCTGCGTCGAAGGCTGGTCGATGGTGATCCCCTGGGTGGGCTATTCGCTGGCCAACCTGATCAACAAGGTCGAGCCCCTGGGCAACGCGAAGTACGTCGAGTTCCTCACGCTCGCCGACCCCAAGACCATGCCCTTCGTCGGCTCGCGCGTGCTGGACTGGCCCTACGCGGAAGGCCTGCGCATGGACGAGGCGATGCATCCACTGACGCTGCTCACCTTCGGCATGTACGGCGAAGTGCTGCCGAACCAGAACGGGGCGCCGGTGCGCGTGGTGGTGCCGTGGAAATATGGCTTCAAGAGCGCCAAGAGCATCGTGAAGATCCGCTTCGTCGAGAAGCAGCCGGGAACCGCCTGGAACAAGGCCGCTTCCAACGAGTACGGCTTCTACTCGAACGTGAACCCCAACGTGGACCATCCGCGCTGGTCGCAGGCCACCGAGCGCCGCATCGGCGAGGACGGCCTGTTCGCGAAGAAGCGCAAGACCCTGATGTTCAACGGCTACGAGGCCCAGGTGGGCCAGCTGTATGCCGGGATGGACCTGAAGAAGAACTACTGAAGCCGTGCAAACCGCCACCCGCGCGCTGCTGCATCCGGCAGCCAAGCCCCTGGTGTTCGTGCTGTCGCTGCTGCCCTTCTGCTGGCTGCTCTATGGCGCGATCACGAATCAGCTGGGCGCCAACCCGGCGGAACACCTGATCCGCTCCACGGGCGACTGGACGCTGCGCTTCCTGTGCCTGACCTTGGCGGTCACGCCGGTGCGGACCATGGCGAAGCTGCCGGCGCTGCTGCGCTTCCGGCGCATGCTGGGGCTGTTCACGTACTTCTACGTGGTGCTGCATTTCCTCAGCTACAGCGGCTTCGACCAGGCGTTCGACTTCGGCGAGATCGCGAAGGACATCGCCAAGCGGCCCTTCATCCTGGTCGGCTTCGCCGCCTTCGTGCTGCTGACGCCGCTGGCGGCGACCTCGTTCAACCGCGCGATCAAGGCGCTGGGCGCGAAGCGCTGGCAGGCGCTGCACCGGCTGGTCTACGTGATCGCGGGCCTGGGCATCCTGCACTTCTTCTGGATGCGGGCGGGCAAGCACAACTTCGCCGAGGTGGCGGTGTATGCAGCGATCCTGGCGGTGCTGCTTGGCTGGCGGGTGGTGAACTGGCTTCGGTCAACCAAGCGCGTGGTGCGCGGCGGAGCTGCGCACCCTACGCCCGTCCGCTCCCGCTCGTAAGGTGCGCCAGCTTCGCTGCGCACCAGGCACTACGGCAGCAGCTTTTCCTTGCGCATCTGGTCCGCGACGTCCTCCCGCTCGCGGATCATGTGCACCTGGCTGCCATCGACCAGCAATTCTGCCGGCCGGCCGCGCGCGTTGTAGTTGCTGGCCATGCTCATGCAATAGGCGCCGGCAGACAGCACGGCCAGGAACTCGCCCGGCTCGACCGACAGCTTGCGGTCGCGGCCGATCCAGTCGCCGCTCTCGCACACCGGCCCGACCACGTCGAAAGTCGCCGGCTTCACTTCATTGCGCGCCAGCGGCACGATGGCATGGAAGGCCTCGTACATGGCGGGCCGCGGCAGGTCGTTCATCGCCGCGTCGACGATGCAGAAGTTCTTCTGCTCGCCCGGCTTCAGGTACAGCACTTCGGTGACGCACAGGCCGGCGTTGCCCACCAGCGAACGCCCCGGTTCGATCATCAGTTCGCGGTCGCCGTAGCCGCGGGCGTCGAGCTTGGCCAGCAGCTGCTGCCACAGCGCGTCGGCTGCGGGCGGCTGTTCGCCGGTGTAGTTGATGCCCAGGCCGCCGCCGAAGTCGATGTGGTGCAGGCGGATGCCGGCGCGCTCGACGCTGTCCACCAGGTCCAGGATGCGGTCCATCGCATCGAGGTAGGGCGACATGAAGGTGATCTGCGAGCCGATGTGGCAGTCGATGCCCACCACCTGCAGCCCGGGCAGCTGCGCCGCGCGCTGGTAGGCGAGCAGGGCATCCTTGTGCGCGATGCCGAACTTGTTGCCCTTGAGGCCCGTGGAGATGTACGGGTGCGTCTTGGGGTCGACATCGGGGTTCACGCGCAGGCTGACCGGCGCGCGCTTGCCCATTTCGACGGCCACGGCGCTCAGCACCTCGAGTTCGGCTTCGCTTTCCACGTTGAAGCAGCGGATGCCGACTTCCAGGGCGCGCCGCATCTCGCGCCGGGTCTTGCCGACGCCGGAGAAGATGATCTCGCCCGCCGGGACGCCGGCGGCCAGCACGCGCTCCAGCTCGCCGCCCGACACGATGTCGAAGCCGCAGCCGGCGCGCGCGAACAGCTGCAGGATGGCCAGCGAGGAGTTCGCCTTCATCGCGTAGCAGACCTTCGCCTTGCGGCCGGCGAAGCCGCGCTGGTAGGCCGCGAGCGCCGCCAGCATGGAAGCCTTGGAATAGACGAACAGCGGCGTGCCGTGCTCGCGCGCGAGGTCGGCCAGGCGCACGTCTTCCACGTAGAGTTCGTCGCCACGGTAATGGACCTGTGGCTGGCCGGGAAGGACCGTCGCGCTCATGGCTGCACCCCCGGCACGGCCTTGCCCGACTCCGGCACGGCCGAAGCGGCCGGCCGGGGCGTGGTGACCGCCGTGGACGGCGCCGGCGTGATGATCTCGCCCAGCGTGGTGCGGCCGGCGGCCGCTTCGCCCTGGGGCAGGTAGAGTGGGCCCTTCTGGCCGCAGGCGCCCAGCAACGCGACCCCGGCCGCGGCGAGGACAAGGCGGCGCGCGGGGGCGCTGACTAGAATTTGGAAAAGACGAAACCCTGGCATCTGGAAATTGTAATGACCGACCTCGAGTACCTCGACCACGCCGAAGCCCTTCTTGCCCGCGTCGAGGCCTGCTGTGACTCCATCAACGAAAAAACCGACGCCGACGTCGACAACCAGCGCGTCGGCGGGATGGTCACGCTGACCTTCGCCGACCGCACCCAGATCATCATCAACCTGCAGAAACCGCTGCAGGAGGTCTGGATGGCCGCCAGGGCGGGCGGCTTCCACTACAAGTTCAACGGCCAGGAGTGGCGCGACAGCAAGGGGACCGGCGAATTCTGGTCCGACCTGGCGCGCTACGCCAGCCAGCAGGCCGGCGAGCCGCTGGCCTTCAGTTCCTGAACAGGTCCAGGATACTGCGCTTCTCGTCCGGCGCCGGCTGACGCGGCGCCGGCGGCTGGCCGTCGGAATTGGCCATGCTGCGGTCCGTGGACGGCGAGCCGGGCGAGGCCTCGCCCGAGGGGCCGGCCGGCGCCTGGGGCGCCGGCGCGCCATTGCCGCCACCGGGGTCGCCGCCAGTCAGGCCCAGGCTGGAGACGCCCTTGCCGGGTGCGTACTCGTCGTAGTACCACTCGCCGCCGACGTTGATGACGCCTTCGGGCGCGGATGGCTCCATGACCGGCACCCCCTTGAGCGCCGTGCGCATGAAGTCGATCCAGATCGGCACGCTCAGGCTGCCGCCCGTTTCGCGGTCGCCCAGCGAGCGGGGGTTGTCGTAGCCGACCCACACGATCGCGGTCAGCGTGGGCTGGAAGCCGTTGAACCAGCTGTCGATGGAGTCGTTGGTGGTGCCGGTCTTGCCGTACAGGTCCGGGCGCCCCAGTTCCTTCTGCGTGCGGGCGGCGGTGCCGATGCGGGCCACTTCCTGCAGCAGGCGGTCCATGATGAAGGCGTTGCGGGCGTCGATGGCGCGCATCGCCTCGTTGGGCAGCGGCGGCTGGCTTTCCACCAGCACCTTGCCCTTGGCGTCCGTCACGCGGGTGATCAGCCAGGGATTGACGCGGTAGCCGCCGTTGGCGAACACCGAGTAGGCCAGCGCCTGCTGCATCGGCGTGACCGAGCCGGCGCCCAGCGCCATGGTCAGGTAGGGCGGGTGCTTGTCGGCGTCGAAGCCGAAGCGCGTGATCCAGTCCTGCGCGTTCTGCGTGCCCACGGCCTGCAGGATGCGGATCGAGATCATGTTCTTCGACTTGGCGAGGCCGGTGTGCAGCGGCATCGGGCCTTCGAACTTGCCGTCGTAGTTCTTCGGCTCCCAGGGCTGGCCGCCGGTGACGCCGGCGTCGAAGAACAGCGGCGCGTCGTTGATGATGGTCGAAGGCGTGAAGCCCTTTTCCAGCGCCGCGGAGTAGATGAAGGGCTTGAAGCCGGAACCGGGCTGGCGCCACGCCTGGGTGACGTGGTTGAACTTGTTCTTGTTGAAGTCGAAGCCGCCCACCAGCGCGTGCACGGCGCCGTCGCGCGGGTCGAGGGCGACAAAGGCGCCTTCCACCTCGGGCAGCTGGGTGATTTCCCAGGCGTCCTTGGGCGTCTTCATCACGCGGATGACGGCGCCGCGGCGGATCTTGATCTTGGGCGTGGCCTTGTCCGACAGGCCGGAGCGGGCGGCTTCCAGGCCGGCGCCGACGATCTCCACCTTGTCGCCGTTGGCGCGCACCGCGGTGATCTTCTTCGGGTTGACGTCCAGCACCACGGCCGCCAGCACATCGCCGTTGTCCGGGTGGTCGGACAGGGCGTCGTCCACCGCGTCGTCCAGCTCCTTGGGGTCGTTGGGCAGGTCGACGAAGCGCTCCGGACCGCGGTAGATCTGGCGCTTCTCGTAGTTCATGATCCCGGCGCGCAGGGACTTGTACGCGGCTTCCTGCTCGCTGGCCTTGACCGTGGTGTAGACGTTCAGGCCGCGGGTGTAGGTCTCGTCGCCGTACTGGGCGTAGACCAGCTGGCGCACCATTTCGGCAACGTACTCGGCGCGGATGGCGGTGGTCTGCGTGCCGGTGCGCACGTGCAGTTCCTGCTTCTTGGCTTCGTCGGCCTGCTGGGCCGTGATGAAACCGTTTTCTTCCATCCGTTCGATGATGTACAGCTGGCGGGCGCGGGCGCGGGCCGGGTTGGACACCGGGTTGTAGGCCGAAGGGGCCTTGGGCAGGCCGGCCAGCATGGCCGCTTCGGCGATGGTGATGTCCTTCAGCGGCTTGCCGAAGTAGATCTCGCAGGCGGCCGCGAACCCGTAGGCGCGGTTGCCCAGGAAGATCTGGTTCATGTAGATCTCGAGGATCTGGTCCTTCGTCAGCAGGTGTTCCAGCTTGAAGGTGAGCAGCACCTCGTACAGCTTGCGGGTGTACGTCTTCTCCGTGGACAGGTAGACGTTGCGGGCCACCTGCATGGTGATGGTGGAGGCACCCTGGGCCTTCACGCGCCCCAGATTGGCGATGGCGGCGCGCACCATGCCCTTGTAGTCGACGCCGGAGTGCTCGTAGAAGCGGGCGTCCTCGATGGCGAGCACCGCGTGCTTCATGACCGCGGGAATCTCGCCGATCGGCGTCATGTTGCGCCTTTCCTCGCCGAACTCGCCCAGGAGCACGTTGTCGCTGGAAAAGATGCGCAGGGGCAGCTTGGGCCGGTAGTCGGCCAGGTCGCCGATGTCCGGCAGGTTGGGGTAGGCCACGGCCAGGGCCACGGCGCCGACGATGACGGCGGACGCGACCACGGCAAAAGCCAGGCCGAAGACCCAGGCGAAGAACTTGAGGATGAAACGCTGCCAGCCGGGCCGGCGGGGGGAGGAGCCGGGGCTGGGAGTTTCGGAAGACGGATCGGAAGGCATAGAACTCCAGCGGGGGGCGTCCCGGGTCGCCCATTATAAAAACGCCCTCATCCGACCCCGCGGACGCTGGACAGTTCCGCTGCCGGCGCCTTGCGCCGCCGGCTTAAGCCGGGCAGTGGGGCCATCCCTCCGCGTCGTTTCCTGACAACGTGCGCAGGGGGCTGAAGCCGGAATTTCCTTTATCGGACAAGGATGTTACTGCTAGCATTCAAGTGGAATCTTAAGTTTGTTACGCCTTGAAATACGGGCGTTTCGGGAGAAGAGTTTGACCTCACTCGGCTCAATGTTCAGCCGGCAGGCCGCCCCGCTGATCGGCCTGGACATCAGTTCCTCCAGCGTGAAGCTGGTCGAGCTCGGGCGCGCCAGGGACGGCACCTATGTGCTGGAACGCTGCGCTATCGAGCCCTTGGAACGCGGCTGGATCAATGACGGCAACGTGGAAAAGTTCGACGAAGTGGCCGAAGCCATGCGCCGCGTGGTCAAGAAAAGCGGGACCCGCACCCGCAACGTGGCCATGGCCCTGCCGGCGTCGGCCGTCATCACCAAGAAGATCATCCTGCCCGGGGGCCTGCGCGACGAAGAGCTCGAAGTGCAGGTCGAGACGGAAGCCAACCAGTACATTCCGTTCTCGCTGGACGAAGTGAGCCTGGACTTCTGCGTGGTCGGGCCCAGCCCCACGTCGCAAGGCGACGTGGAGGTGCTGATCGCCGCCTCGCGCAAGGAAAAGGTGCAGGACCGCCAGGGCCTGGCCGAGGCCGCCGGCCTGAAGCCGGTGATCATCGACGTCGAATCCTATGCCTCCCGGCTGGCCGCCGGCCGCCTGATCCAGGGCCTGCCCAATGGCGGGCTGGACCAGATGGTGGCGCTGTTCGAGGTGGGTGCGTCCACCACCAGCATGCAGGTGATCCGCAACGACGAGGTCCTGTACGACCGCGACCAGGCTTTCGGCGGCGCCCAGCTCACGCAGCTGATCGTGCGCCAGTACGGCTTCTCGCCGGAAGAAGCCGAGACCAAGAAGCGCAGCGGCGAACTGCCGGAAGACTACGAGATGGGCGTGCTGAAGCCCTTCGTGGACAGCATGGCGCAGGAAGTCGCCCGCGCGCTGCAGTTCTTCTTCACCAGCACGCCGCACAACCGCGTCGACCACATCATGGTGGCCGGCGGCTCCGCCGCGCTGCCGGGCCTCGGCGAAGCCATCACCGCCCAGACTTCCTTCGCCTGCGACCTGGCCGACCCGTTCTCGGGCATGCAGATCGGTGACGGCGTGCGGGAGAAGAAGGTGCGCCGCGAGGCGCCCTCGTACCTGACGTCCTGTGGCCTGGCCATGCGGAGGTTCATGCAGTGATCCTCATCAACCTTCTGCCGCACCGAGAGGCGGCCCGCAAGAAACGGCGCGAGGGCTTCTACGCGGCCCTCGGCGGCGCGGCGTTCGCCGGCGGCCTGATCGCCGGCGCCATCTTCCTCTGGTTCGCCGCCCAGATCAGCAACCAGCAGGAGCGCAACCAGCTGCTGGCGTCCGAGATCAAGAAGCTCGAATCCCAGATCAAGGACATCGCCAGCCTGCAGGAAGAAATCGCCGCCCTGCGCGCGCGCCAGCAGGCGGTGGAAGACCTGCAGGCCGATCGCAACGTGCCGGTCTACCTGCTCAATGAACTGGTGCGGCAGCTGCCCGACGGCGTCTACCTCACCAGCATGAAGCAGACCAACGACGTCGTGGCGCTGACCGGGATCGCCCAGTCGAACGAGCGGGTGTCGGAGCTGCTGCGCAACCTCGGTTCCGCCAGCCCCTACATCACCAAGCCGGAGCTGATCGAGATCGTGGCCACCAACGTGCAGCTCAGCCCGAAGGACTCGCGCCGCGTGTCCAACTTCAGCATGCGCGTGAAGCTGCTGAAGGCGAGCGAGGCCGCGAAGGCCGCGTCCGCGGCCGCCGCCGCAGCGGCTTCCGCCGCCGGCACGGCTCCCGCCACCCTGGCGCCCGCGGCGGCCGTGCCCGCCAGCGGAGCGGTCGCAACCGCGGCTCCTGCCTCGGCCAAGAAGTGATGAAGGACTGACCCATGGCAACTGCCGCCCGCAAGTTCGACATGGCCGCGCTGCAGGAGAAGCTCACCTCCCAGTTCCGCGGACTGAACCCGAACGATCCCTCCGTCTGGCCCATCGTCCCCAAGACGCTGCTCTGCCTGGCCGTGACCATCGCCATCGTCGTGGCGCTCTGGTTCCTCTGGCTCACCACCTCCGCCGAGGAACTGCAGGCCGAGGAGGCGAAGGAGATCGGCCTGCGCGAGGACTACAAGAAGAAGCTCACGCAGGCGGTCAACCTCGACGCCCTGCGCAAGCAGCGTGAACAGGTCCAGCAATACGTGACGCAGCTGGAAAAGCAGCTCCCGAGCAAGGCCGAAATGGACGCCCTGTTGTCCGACATCAACCAGGCGGGCCTCGGCCGCAGCCTGAACTTCGACCTGTTCCGTCCCGGCAGCGTGAGCGTGCGCGAGTACTACGCGGAACTGCCCATCGCCGTGAAGGTGACCGGGCGCTACCACGACATCGGCTCCTTCGCGTCCGACATCGCCCACCTCTCGCGCATCGTGACGCTGAACAACCTGCAGATCGCCCCCGCCGCCGAAGGCAAGCTGTCGCTGGAAGCGACGGCCAAGACCTTCCGCTACCTCGACCAGGACGAGGTCTCGGCGCAGCGCAAGTCCTCGCCGAAGGGCAAGAAATGAGCCGCGTCCTCTTGTTGTCCCTGGCCGCCGCCGCCGCCCTGAGCGCCTGCGGGTCGAGCGACCAGGACGAGATCCAGCAGTGGATGCGCGAACAGCGCGCCGCCACCAAGCCCAGCGTGCAGCCCATTCCCGAGCCGAAGAAATTCGTGCCGCAGGACTACACGCAGGAAAGCGGCACCGATCCCTTCAGCAACGTGAAGCTCACGCAGGCGCTGAAGAAGGATTCGCAGCAGAGCAACTCGGCCAGCGCCGCGCTCGTCGCGCCGGAGCTGAACCGGCGCAAGGAACCGCTGGAAAGCTTCCCGCTGGACACGATGGCCATGGTCGGCAGCCTGGTGAAACAGGGCCAGCCGGTGGCGCTGGTGAAGGTCGACAACCTGCTGTACCAAGTGCACCCGGGCAACTACCTGGGGCAGAACTACGGTCGCATCACGAAGGTGACCGAAACGGAGGTCCTGTTGCGCGAACTCGTGCAGGACGCCGCTGGCGAATGGGTGGAAAGGAC
The DNA here is from genome assembly GCF_012927085.1 of Ramlibacter agri. Lineage (NCBI taxonomy): Bacteria > Pseudomonadati > Pseudomonadota > Betaproteobacteria > Burkholderiales > Comamonadaceae > Ramlibacter > Ramlibacter agri. The sequence goes on from NZ_JABBFX010000003.1 coordinate 793,223, forward strand.
CGCGTCGCTGCAACTGCAGGAGAAGGCAAAATGATGATCACAAAACAATGGAGCTGGCGCGGTCTCGCCGCCGCCGCCGCGGTTTTTGCAGGGAGCTGGGCCAACCCGGTCTTTGCCGCACCAGCGGTGGAGAACATCTCGGGGACGATCCAGAACGGCGCCGAGGTGGTTCGCATCGATTTCAGCGAGCCACTGGCCGCCGCGCCCACGGGCTTCGCCATCCAGGCGCCGGCGCGCATCGCGCTGGACGTGCCGGGCGCGACCAACGCCATGGGCCGCAATTCCGTGGAAGTGAACGTCGGCAACCTGCGCTCGGTGAACGTGGTGCAGGCCAACGACCGTGCGCGCCTGGTGCTGAACCTCAAGTCGCCGACCAACTACCGCACCCAGCTGGATGGCAAGACGCTGTACGTGCTGCTGGACGCGGTGGCGGCAACCGCCGCCGCGACGCCGGGGCCGGGAGCGCAGGCCTTCGCAGAAAGCCGCAACCGCGAGACCCAGCCGATCAAGGACCTGGATTTCCGCCGCGGTCCCGACGGCTCCGGCCGCGTGATCGTCGACCTGCCCAGCAGCCAGGTGGGCGTGGACATCCGCCAGCAGGGCCAGCAACTGGTCGTCGAATTCCTGAAGTCGACGCTGCCTGAAGGCCTGCGCCGGCGGATGGACGTGACCGACTTCGGCACGCCGATCCAGACCGTCAGCACGGTGCAGGCGGGCGACCGCGTGCGCATGGTGATCGAGCCGCGCGGCGCCTGGGAACACAGCGCCTACCAGTCCGACAACCAGTTCGTGGTGGAAGTGCGCCAGCAGAAGGTCGACCCGGGCAAGCTGACGCAGGGCCCCGGCTACAGCGGCGAGAAGCTGTCGCTGAACTTCCAGAACATCGAAGTGCGCTCGCTGCTGCAGGTGATCGCCGACTTCACGAACTTCAACATCGTGACGTCCGACTCCGTGACCGGTGGCGTGACGCTGCGCCTGAAGGACGTGCCCTGGGACCAGGCGCTGGACATCATCCTGCAGGCCAAGGGCCTGGGCATGCGCCGCACCGGCAACGTGCTGTGGATCGCGCCGAAGGACGAGATCGCCGCCAAGGAAAAGCTGGAGCTCGAGTCGCAGGCCGCGATCCAGACCCTGGAGCCGCTGCGCACGCAGGCCTTCCAGCTGAATTACACGAAGGCCGCCGACGTGGCCGCGCAGCTGACCGGCAGCGGCGCCGCGCGCATCCTGAGCAGCCGCGGCAGCACGATCGCCGAGCCGCGCACCAACCAGCTGTTCGTGACCGACGTGCCGAGCAAGCTGGAGCAGGTGCAGGCCCTGATCACCCGCGTCGACATCGCGGTGCCGCAGGTGCTGATCGAGGCGCGCATCGTCGAAGCCTCCGACACCTTCGGCCGCTCGCTGGGCGTGCGCCTGGGTGGCTCCGACCTGCGCGGCGTGCGCGGCGGCGACGCCGGCTATTCGCTGAACGGCGGCAACCGCGTCGCGCTGGGCGGCACCTATGACGCCGTGTCCGGCACCACCGGCGAGTCGTCCACGCAGCTGACGACCACCAACACCACGTTCGTCAACCTGCCGGCCCTCGGCCAGGGCGGCTACAACCCGGCGAGCTTCGCGGTGTCGATCTTCAACTCCGCGGCCAACCGCTTCCTGAACCTGGAGCTGACCGCGATGGAAGCCGACGGCAAGGGCAAGCTGGTGTCCAGCCCGCGCGTGATCACCGCCGACAAGACCAAGGCGCTGATCGAGCAGGGCACGGAATTCCCGTACCAGCAGGCCACGTCCAGCGGCGCGACCTCGGTGGCCTTCCGCCGCGCCACGCTGAAGCTGGAAGTGACGCCGCAGATCACGCCTGAGGGCAACATCATCCTGGACCTGGACATCAACAAGGACAGCCGCGGCGAGACGACGGCGGCCGGCATTGCCATCGACACCAAGCACATCAAGACCCAGGTGCTGGTGGAAAATGGCGGCACGGTCGTCATCGGCGGCATCTTCGAACTGACGGAGAGCGATAGCGAGTCCCGCGTGCCGTTCCTGGGCGACCTGCCGGTGCTCGGCAACGCGTTCAAGACCAAGACCCGGAACACGAGCAAGCAGGAAATGCTGGTGTTCATCACGCCGAAGATGGTGGCTGACCGGTCGGCGATCGGGCGTTAATCAAAGTGCAGTTCTGGAGGGATAGTTCGAAATGAATCGGTTCATCAAATTGTTGGGAGGCGTGCTGCTGGCTGCCACCCTGGCCGCCTGCGGCGGCGGGGGCGGGAGTGCGGGGAGCACCGGCACGGGCGGTAGTACGGGCGGAAGCACCGGCGGAAGTACGGGCGGCGGCACCACCACGACGGACAACGGTTCGATCAGCGTTGCCATCTTCAGTGCGGCCAGTGCGCAAGTCAGCGCGATCGACAGTGCCGGTGGCTACGTCGCCCGCGCAACCGTCAAGGATTCCTCGGGTGCGGCAGTTGCGAACAAGCTCGTGACCTTCGCTCTCACCGATTCGTCCATTGCCACGATCAGCCCGTCTACGGCGCTGACCAACTCGTCGGGCGTCGCACAGGTTGCGATCGCTCCGACTTCCATCTCGTCGATCGGCGCCGCGTCCCTGAGCGCCAGCGCCACTGTCGGAACCGCCAACCTGACGGCTTCGGCCGATTTCGGCGTCTCGGCGTCCAACCTCACCCTGAGCGCGCTGGCCGTGGGGCAGACCAGCCTGCCGTCCGGCGGCAATACGTCCGCCCAGGTCACGGCCATGGTGAATGGCCAGCCTGCCACCACGCCGGTGAACGTGACGTTCACTGCCTCCTGCGGGCGCATCAATTCCCAGAGCGGAAGCGTCAGCGTCACCACCAACGGCAGTGGTTCGGCCTCGGTCACCTATACGGCCGTGCAGGATGATGGCAGTCTTTGCAGCGGTTCCGTGACCCTCACGGCGGCCGCCGCTGGTGCAAGTTCCCAATTCACGACCATCACGGTGGCTGCGGCTGCCGCCAATGCGATCACGTTCGTGTCTGCTGTCCCGCAACAGATCTTCGTTTCCGGTTCGGGCGCGCTGGAGCAGTCGGTGGCCAAGTTCAAAGTGCTGTCCGGCACGGCTCCCCTCGCGAACCAGACAGTCACTTTCAGCCTTACCGTCAACCCCGGTGGCGTCGGCCTGAACTCCGCGGGCTCCACCGCAAACGTTCAGGGCACGACTGACGCTAGCGGCCTGGTCAGCGTATCGGTGTTCTCCGGCACCATTCCCGGGCCGGTGAAAGTGCGGGCCACGCTGGTCTCGGATCCGACCGTGTTTGCCGAAACGCAGAACCTGACTGTTTCTTCCGGCCCGCCGTCGCAGCGCTTCATGAGCGTCTCGGTCGGGACCTTCAACATCGAAGGCCAGAACATCGACGGCACCTCGACGACGATCACGGCGCGGATCGCGGATAGGCAAGGCAACCCGGTGGAGAATGGTACGGTGATCAACTTCACCGCCGAGGGCGGACAGGTGGCGTCCAGCTGCGCGACCACGCAAGTGGCAGGCATCTCGTCCTGCTCGGTCAATTACATCAGCCAGAATCCCCGTCCGGCCAATGGACGCGTCTCGGTCCTTGCCTATACCAACGGCACGAAGGACTACGTCGACGTGAATGGCAACAACCGATATGACGCGGGCGTGGACACGCTGGTCGACATCGGCGACGCCTATCGCGATGACAACGAGGACAAGGCGTTCAATGCCGGCGAATTCGTCATCCCTCGTGGCGGCGCCGTGGCGTGCGCGGGAACGGGCGAACCCTTCCCGTCCCAGGCCAACACCTGTGACGGCCAGCTCGCGACGACCGTCCGCCAGCAGGTCGTGATCCTGAACTCCTCCACTTCCGCGTCTTACAAGAACATCGTCGTCGCGGCTGACAAGAGCAGCCTGAGCTTCAGGCTGACGAGCGATTACAACCAGAACCTGCCGATGCCCGCGGGCACGAGCGTGACGGCAGCTGCCTCGGGTGGTGCCTGCGCGGTGGGTGCCCCGAAGGGCACGCCGGTCGCGAATGTTCCTCCTGGCACCGACCCGAACGGGGACCTCTCAACGCTGGTGACGGTGTCCCTGAGCGGTTGCGTCTCTGGCAACAAGGTGCAGGTGGACGTGAAATCGCCCAGTGGACTCACCACGTCCTTCCCTGATTTCGTCCTTCCTTGAATGTTGTTCTGATCGGCATGCCCGGCAGTGGCAAGTCCACTGTCGGGCGGCAACTCGCAAGGCGGCTCCGGCTGCCTTTTTTTGATTCCGACCACGTGCTCGAGGAGCGCCTGGGCTGCAGCATCCGCGACTACTTCGAGCGCGAGGGCGAAGCCGCCTTCCGCGACATGGAGCAGCAGGTGCTGGCCGACCTGGCGCAGGGACCGGCCTGCGTGCTGGCCACCGGCGGCGGCTCGGTGCTGCGCGAGGCCAATCGCCTCGCGTTGCGCGCGGGCGGCCAGGTCATCTACCTGCGCTCCACGCCCGAGGATCTTTTCCGGCGCGTCCGCCACGACCTGCAGCGGCCGCTGCTGCAGGTGGACGACCCCCTGGGCAAGCTGCGTTCGCTGTTCGCCGAGCGCGACCCGCTGTACCGCGAGACCGCGCATTTCAGCGTGGAGACCGGGCGGCCTTCGGTGCCGACGCTGGTGAACATGATCGTCATGCAGCTCGAGCTGGCCGGGACGCTTCCGCCACCGGCTTAAACTCGGGGCATGCCCGCCCCCCAGACCGTCCGCATCTCCCTCGGCGAGCGCAGCTACGACATCGCCATCGGCGGCGGCCTGCTGGCCGACCCCGCCTGCTGGCGGGGGCTGCCCGCGGCGAGCGCCGCGCTTGTCGTCAGCAACACCACCGTGGCGCCGCTCTATGCGGCAAGGCTGCGTGCCGCGCTGGCGCCGCACTACAAGCAGGTCCATGAAGTGGTGCTCCCCGATGGCGAGGAGCACAAGGACTGGCCGACGCTCAACCTCATCTTCGACCAGCTGCTCGCCAAGGGCTGCGACCGCAAGACCGTGCTGTTCGCGCTGGGCGGCGGCGTGGTGGGCGACATGACCGGCTTTGCCGCTGCCAGCTACATGCGCGGCGTGCCTTTCGTGCAGGTGCCGACCACCTTGCTGGCGCAGGTCGATTCCTCGGTGGGCGGCAAGACCGCCATCAACCACCCGCAGGGCAAGAACATGATCGGCGCCTTCTACCAGCCGGCGCGGGTGCTGTGCGACCTGGACACCTTGAAGACGCTGCCGCCGCGCGAGCTGAGCGCGGGGCTGGCGGAGGTGATCAAGTACGGGCCGATCCACGACCTGGCATTCCTGGACTGGATCGAGGCGAACATCGACGCGCTGCTGGCACGCGAGCCGGCGGCGCTGGCGCACGTGGTCAAGCGCAGCTGCGAGATCAAGGCCGAAGTCGTGGGCCAGGACGAACGCGAATCGGGCCTGCGCGCCATCCTGAATTTCGGCCACACCTTCGGCCACGCCATCGAAGCGGGCCTGGGCTACGGCGAATGGCTGCACGGCGAGGCCGTCGGCTGCGGCATGGTGATGGCGCTGCAGCTGTCGCTGCGCCTGGGCCTGGTGGACGAAGCCTTCGCGCAGCGCGTGACGGCGCTCATTGCCAGGGCCAAGTTGCCCACCGCCGGCCCCGCGCTGGGCGCCGAGCGCTACCTCGAACTGATGCGCGTCGACAAGAAAGCGGAAGGCGGCGAGATCCGCTTCGTCGTGATCGACGGCCCCGGGCGTGCCGCCGTGCGTCCCGCGCCCGACGCGGTCGTGCGCCAGGTGCTGGCCGACTGCACGCGCTGAACCCGCCGCCATGAGCCTGGCCGCCTACGCCTGCGATCCCGCGCGCACGCGCGGGCGGCGGCACTGGGAGCCGTCCGCGCCCACCCGCACCGAGTACCAGCGCGACCGCGACCGCATCGTCCACTCCACGGCCTTCCGGCGGCTCGTCTACAAGACGCAGGTCTTCCTCAATCACGAGGGCGACCTGTTCCGCACCCGGCTGACGCACTCGATCGAGGTGGCGCAGCTTGCGCGCTCCATCGCGCGGCCGCTGGGGCTGAACGAGGACCTGGTGGAAGCGATCGCGCTGGCGCACGACCTGGGCCACACGCCCTTCGGCCATGCCGGCCAGGACGCGCTGAACGAATGCATGCAGGGGCAGGGCGGCTTCGAGCACAACCTGCAGAGCCTGCGCGTGGTCGACGCTCTGGAAGAACGCTATCCCGCCTTCGACGGCCTCAACCTCTGCTTCGAGACGCGCGAAGGCGTGCTGAAGCACTGCTCGCGCGCCAACGCCGAAAAGCTGGAGCAGGCCGAGCCGGGCGGCGTGGCGCGCCGCTTCATCGACCGCACGCAGCCCAGCCTGGAGGCGCAGCTGTGCAACCTGGCCGACGAGATCGCCTACAACGCGCACGACATCGACGACGGCGTGCGCTCGGGCCTGATCACGCTGGAGCAGGTGCGAGTAGTGCCGCTGTTCGACCGCTACTGCGGCGAGGCGCTCGCCGAGTACCCGCAACTGCAAGGCCGGCGCCTGCTGTACGAAGGCATCCGCCGCATGCTGAGCGCGATGGTCTACGACGTGATCGACTGCACCCGCGCCGCCTTGCAAACCGCGCAGCCGGCCAGCGCCGAGGCCGCGCGCCACGGGCCGCCGCTGGTGGCTTTCAGCGCCGCGATGCGCGAAGCCTCCGGAGCGCTGAAGAAGTTCCTGTTTCGCGACCTGTACCGCCACCCGCGCGTGGTGGAGACCACCTCTCAGGCCCAGCAAGTGGTGCGCGAGCTGTTCGAGCGCTACTTGGAGGCGCCCGCGGAGATGCAGGCCGGCTTCGCCGCGCGGGGCGACACGCCGCGCGCCGTGGCCGACTACATCGCCGGCATGACGGACCGCTACGCGCTGCGCGAGCACGAGCGGCTCACGGGCCGGCGCCTGCTGGCGGCCTGACGATGGGGAGGTTGCATCCCGCCAGCGTCGTGGTGCTGGCCGGCATCGGCGCGGCCCTGCACGTGGGCAAGCTGCCACCGGCGGTGCCGGTGCTGCGCGACTCGTTGCACATCACGCTGGTGCAGGCCGGCTTCCTGCTGTCGCTGGTGCAGCTGGCTGGCATGACGCTGGGCCTGGCGATGGGGGCCGCCGCCGACGCACTGGGGCCGCGTCGCACCATGGTGCTGGGCCTCGTGATCCTGTCGGCTGCGAGCGCCCTCGGCGGCACGGCCACGACGCCGGCAGCGCTGCTCGCGCTGCGCGCGTGCGAGGGCGTCGGTTTCCTGCTGGCCAGCTTGCCGGGCCCCAGCCTCATCCGCCGGCTGGTGGAGCCGCAGCGGCTGGCCGGCATGCTGGGCATGTGGGGCACCTACATGCCTTTCGGCACCGGGCTGGCCTTGCTGCTGGGACCGGCGGTGATGGCGCTGGCCGGCTGGCCTGCGTGGTGGTGGCTGTGTGGCGCGGCTTCGCTGGGCATGGCGCTCTGGCTTTGGCTGGCGCTGCCCGCATCGTGCGACGAGCGCATGGCTGCGGCGACGGCGGCGCGCGGCGGCAACCGCATCGTGCGCACGCTGACCGCGCGCGGGCCCTGGCTCGCCGCGGCGACCTTCGCCGCCTATTCGGCGCAATGGCTGGCCGTGATCGGCTTCCTGCCCACGATCTATGCGCAAGCCGGCCTGCCCGGCGCGTATGCGGCGGTGGCAACGGCGCTCGCGGCCACCATCAACATGGCGGGCAACATCGCGTCGGGCCGCCTGCTGCAGCGCGGCGTGCCCGCGCCGGTGCTGCTGTATTGCGGCCTGGGCGCGATGGCGATCGGCGCCATCCTGGCCTTCGCGCCCTGGACGCATTCGACTGCGCTCGACGCGCTGCTGGTGCGTTACGCCGGGGTGCTCATGTTCTCGGCGGTCGGCGGGCTGGTCCCGGGCACGCTGTTCTCGGTGGGCGTGCGGCTGGCGCCTGATGAAAGCACGGTGTCCAGCACGGTCGGCTGGATGCTGCAGTGGTCCTCGATCGGCCAGTTCTGCGGACCGCCGATCGCAGCCTGGGTGGCCGCGCAAACCGGTGGCTGGGAGCGTACCTGGTGGGTGACGGTTGCCTTCGCCGGCGTCGGCATGCTGCTGGCTTCGGTGATCGGCGGGAGCTTGCGGCAGCGGGGCCATCTGCGCACGGCGGCCCCGTAGAATGCTCCGGTAACAGAACGCGACGTGATGAGCTTCCTCAACCAGCTGAAGACCCAGGCGAAGGCGCTGCAGACGCAGCGCACCGAAGAGGACTCGGTGTTCGAGGAGCGCGTCAACGCGACCGAGAAGGCCTGCCGCACCATCCTGCCGTACTTCCAGGACCTGGCGCGGCAGTTGAGCGTGATCGAGCCGCCGTCGCCCGCCTTCAGCCTCGACGGCAAGACGCCGTGGCCGGCGATGAAGCTGGTGGATTTCCGCGTCGATGCGCGCCGCAAGCGCGTGAAGGACCAGGAAGTCATCGACTACGTCGGCATGGGCTGGCGCGTCGTGCCGCAGCACGGCAAGCCGGGGCAGGACACGGTCAGCGTCAACTTCCCGATCGAGATGCAGCGCGTGGAGTCGCGCCTGATGATGGGGCCCGTGAAGCACGAGCGCCACGAGGTGCGGCATCCGGAGAAGAGCGTGCTGCTGGAAGTGCGCTATACCTACTTCACCGAAACACGCGGCTCCGTCACTGCGACAGCGGACCACGAGACCGGCCAGGTGCACTTCCGCCTGCTCAACACCGACGGCTTCGAAGTGCTCAACGCGCCGTGGCCGGCCGCGCGCATCAACCAGGAAATGCTGGACGAACTGGCCAAGCGCATCGTCGGCCAGCCGAGCCGCTTCACCTGAACGCCATGGACCACAGCGAAAACGCCATCGCCGACACCCGGCGCTGGCTGGAGCGGGCCGTCATCGGGCTGAACCTGTGCCCGTTCGCGAAGGCCGTGCTGGTGAAGGAGCAGGTGCATTTCGCCGCCGCCGCCGCCGAGGACCCGCTGGAAGATTTCGAGCGCGAGCTGGACGCCTTGCTGGCCTTGACAGCGCAAGAGCGCGACACGACCTTGCTTGTGCTCCCGCAAGGTTGCGAGGACTTCTACGACTTCATCGGCCTGGTCGCGCGCGCCGAGCGCGTGGTGCGCAAGCGCAAGCTGGAAGGCGTGGTGCAGGTGGCGAGCTTCCATCCGCGCTTCACCTTTGCCGGCGTCGAGGAAGACGACATCACCAACCACACCAACCGCGCGCCCTGGCCGACCCTGCACCTGCTGCGCGAGGAGAGCATGGACCGCGCGGTGGCGGCCTTCCCCGACGCCGCCTCGATCTACGAAACCAACATGGAAACGATGCGGCGCCTGGGCCCCGAAGGCTGGGAAGCGCTCGACGTGGGAGCCAAGCCGTGAAGCGGCCACCGGAAGAAGAACTGGGCCTGCAGCCCGGGCAGTCGCTGGAACTTCTGAAGGAACTGCACATCCTGACGCGCGAAGGGCGCATCAACCAGGATTCGCGGCGCAAGCTGAAGCAGGTGCACCACCTGGTGCAGTTCATCGAGAAGCTGCTGCAGGAGGTGCCGGCGGAAGAGGGCCATCCCACGCTGGCCGACCATGGGGCCGGCAAGTCCTACCTGGGCTTCATCCTCTACGACCTGTTCTTCCGGCCGCTGGGCCGGGGTCACATCTACGGCATCGAGACGCGGCAGGAACTGGTGGAGCGTTCGCGCGCGCTGGCGCGGCGGCTCGGCTTCGCCCGCATGTCCTTCCTGAACATCGCGGCGGCGGACGCAGCGCAGGCCGCGGAAATGCCGGAGCAGGTCGACGTGGTCACGGCGCTGCATGCCTGCGACACGGCCACCGACGACGCGATCGCCTTCGCGCTGCAGAAGCAGGCGCGCTTCCTCGTGCTGGTGCCTTGTTGCCAGGCGGAAGTGGCCAGCGTGCTGCGCGAGACCAAGGCGCTGGCGCTGGCGCGCACGCCGCTGTCGGAGCTGTGGCGGCATCCGATCCACACGCGCGAGCTGGGCTCGCAGATCACCAACGTGCTGCGCTGCCTGTACCTGGAGGCCATGGGCTACCAGGTCACCGTCACCGAACTGGTGGGCTGGGAGCACAGCATGAAGAACGAGCTGATCCTGGCGCGCCGCACCGGGCAGCGCAAGCGCGCCGCCGCGGAGCGGCTGCGGGCGATCCTGGCCGAATTCGGGATCCAGGCGCTGGAAGAGCGCCGCTTCCCCGGCCTGCCGGCGCATCCATAATCGGGGTCGGATTCCAATTTCATGCCGTACGCATGGCGCGCCTACCCCGGCTGACCGTCCCCGGCCAGCCCCACCACATCATCCAGCGCGGTAACAACCGCCAGGCCATCTTCGAAACGCGGGCCGACTACGAGCTGCTGCTGGAACTGCTGGACGAGAACGCCCGCAAGCAGCACGTCGCGCTCCATGCGTACGTGCTGATGTCCAACCATTTCCACCTGCTGGCGACGCCGGAGACGGCGGAAGGCATTCCGCAGATGATGCAGGCCGTCGGGCGCCGGTACGTGCGCACTTACAACAACCGGCACCAGCGCACGGGCACGCTCTGGGAAGGGCGCTATCGCTCCACCTTGATCCAGGCCGATCGCTACCTGCTGGCCTGCATGGCGTATATCGACCTGAACCCGGTGCGGGCCGGGATGGTGAGCGACCCGGCGCAGTACCCCTGGTCCAGCCATCAGCACTACATCGGGCTGAAGGCGGACAAGCTGGTCACGCCGCACCCCCTGTACTGGGACCTGGGCAACACGCCCTTTGCCCGCGACCAAGCCTACGCCGATATGGTGCGCGCCGGGATAGCGCAGGAACAGCAGCAGGCGCTGACGGATTCGGCGCTGCGCGGCTGGGCGCTGGGCGAACCGGACTATGTGGCCGACCTCCAGCGGCGCACCGAAAGGCGCGTTACGCGCGCCCAGGCGGGGAGGCCGGTGACCCGAAAGAGTGCTTGATCTGTCCCTAATTTAGTAAAGGGCAGTTCAGCGGGCCAGATAATTGGAATCTGACCCCAATTATTTTGCTTGCAACGAAGTGCTGCAGTGCAGTACCCTCGGGTTTTCCCCGTACTCCTGAGGTGCGCCATGACGACGGCTGCAGAAATCGCCCATTTGCAAGAACAAGGTCTCTACGCTGGGGCCAATGAACATGACGCCTGCGGCGTCGGCTTCGTGGCCCATATCAAGGGCGAGAAGAGCCACAACATCGTCACCCAGGCGCTGAAGATCCTGGAGAACCTGGACCACCGGGGCGCGGTGGGCGCGGACAAGCTCATGGGCGACGGCGCAGGCATCCTGCTGCAGATCCCCGACGCGCTGTACCGCGAGGAGATGGCCAAGCAGGGCGTGGAACTGCCGCCGGTGGGCGAGTACGGCGTCGGCATGATCTTCCTGCCCAAGGAACACGCTTCCCGCCTGGCTTGCGAGCAGGAGATGGAGCGCGCCATCAAGGCCGAAGGCCAGGTGCTGCTGGGATGGCGCGAAGTGCCGGTGGACCGCGACATGCCCATGTCGCCCGCCGTGCGCGCCAAGGAGCCGATCCTGAAGCAGGTCTTCGTGGGCCGCGGCACCGACGTCATCGTGCAGGACGCGCTGGAGCGCAAGCTGTACGTGATCCGCAAGACGGCCAGCGCCGCCATCCAGAACCTGAAGCTGAAGCACTCCAAGGAATACTACGTTCCTTCGTTCTCCAGCCGCACCGTCATCTACAAGGGCCTGCTGCTGGCCGACCAGGTGGGCGTGTACTACAAGGACCTGCAGGACCCGCGCTGCGTGTCCGCCCTGGGCCTGGTGCACCAGCGTTTCTCCACCAACACCTTCCCCGAGTGGCCGCTGGCCCACCCGTACCGCTACGTCGCCCACAACGGCGAGATCAACACGGTCAAGGGCAACTACAACTGGATGCGCGCCCGCGAAGGCGTGATGTCCTCGCCGGTGCTGTCCGCCGACCTGAAGAAGCTGTACCCCATCAGCTTCGCGGACCAGTCCGACACCGCCACCTTCGACAACTGCCTCGAGCTGCTGACGATGGCGGGCTACCCGCTGGCCCAGGCCGTGATGATGATGATCCCGGAGCCCTGGGAACAGCACACGCTGATGGACGAGCGCCGCAAGGCCTTCTACGAGTACCACGCCTCCATGATGGAGCCCTGGGACGGCCCGGCCTCCATCGTGTTCACCGACGGCCGCCAGATCGGCGCCACGCTGGACCGCAACGGCCTGCGTCCCTCGCGCTACTGCGTGACCGACGACGACCTGGTCATCATGGGTTCCGAATCCGGCGTGCTGCCGGTGCCCGAGAACCGCATCGTGCGCAAGTGGCGCCTGCAGCCCGGCAAGATGTTCCTGATCGACCTGGAGCAGGGCCGCATGATCGACGACGAGGAGGTCAAGGCCTCGCTCGCCAACGCCAAGCCCTACAAGCAGTGGATCGAGAACCTGCGCATCAAGCTGGATGACCTGTCGGAAACCTCGGGCAACGCCCCGACCAGCAGCGTCGAACTGCTGGACCGCCAGCAGGCCTTCGGCTACACGCAGGAAGACATCAAGTTCCTGATGTCGCCCATGGCGCAGGCCGGCGAAGAGGGCATCGGCTCCATGGGCAACGACAGCCCGCTGGCCGTGCTGTCCGACAAGAACAAGCCGCTGTTCAACTACTTCAAGCAGCTGTTCGCCCAGGTCACGAATCCTCCGATCGACCCGATCCGCGAAGCGATCGTGATGTCGCTGGTGTCCTTCATCGGCCCGAAGCCGAACCTGCTGGATATCAACCAGGTCAACCCGCCGATGCGGCTGGAAGTGAGCCAGCCCATCCTCGACTTCGCCGACATGCAGAAGCTGCGCGAAGTGGAGAAGCACACGCACGGCAAGTTCCGCAGCTACACGCTGGACATCACCTACCCGCTCGCCTGGGGCAAGGAAGGCGTCGAAGCGAAGCTGGCTTCGCTGAACGCCGAAGCCGTGGATGCCATCAAGAGCGGCCACAACATCCTGATCATCAGCGACCGCGCCGTCAGCGCGGAGCAGATCGCCATTCCGGCGCTGCTGGCGCTGTCGTCCATCCACCAGCACCTGGTGCGTGAAGGCCTGCGCACGACCGCTGGCCTGGTGGTCGAGACTGGCTCCGCCCGCGAAGTGCACCACTTCGGCGTGCTGGCCGGCTACGGCGCCGAAGCCGTGCACCCCTACCTGGCGATGGAGACGCTGGTCTCGATCCACCAGGACCTGCCGGGCGACCTGAACCCCGACAAGGCCATCTACAACTACATCAAGGCGATCGGCAAGGGCCTGTCGAAGATCATGTCCAAGATGGGCGTGTCGACGTACATGTCCTACTGCGGCGCGCAGCTGTTCGAAGCCATCGGCCTGAACAGCGACACGATCGAGAAGTATTTCACCGGCACCGCCAGCCGCGTGGAAGGCATCGGCGTGTTCGAGATCGCCGAAGAGGCGATCCGCTGCCACCGCGCGGCCTTCGGTGACGACCCCGTGCTGGCCGGCATGCTGGACGCTGGCGGCGAATACGCCTGGCGCACCCGCGGCGAAGAGCACATGTGGACGCCCGACGCCATCGCCAAGCTGCAGCACAGCGCGCGCGCCAACAACTGGAACACGTACAAGGAGTACGCCCAGATCATCAACGACCAGAGCCGCCGCCACATGACGCTGCGCGGCCTGTTCGAGTTCAAGTTCGACCCGTCCAAGGCGATCTCCATCGACGAGGTCGAGTCGGCGAAGGACATCGTCAAGCGCTTCGCCACCGGCGCCATGTCGCTGGGCTCCATCTCCACGGAAGCCCACGCCACGCTGGCCCTGGCCATGAACCGCATCGGCGGCAAGAGCAACACCGGCGAAGGCGGCGAGGACCAGAACCGCTACCGCCAGGAGCTGAAGGGCATCCCGATCAAGACCGGCCAGTCCATGTCCGACATCATCGGCAAGGACGTGGTGGAAGTGGACATCCCGCTGCAGGATGGCGACTCGCTGCGCTCGAAGATCAAGCAGGTCGCTTCTGGCCGGTTCGGCGTGACGGCGGAATACCTGGTGTCCGCCGACCAGATCCAGATCAAGATGGCGCAGGGCGCCAAGCCCGGCGAAGGCGGCCAGCTGCCTGGCGGCAAGGTGTCCAAGTACATCGGCAAGCTGCGCCACAGCGTGCCGGGCGTGGGACTCATCTCGCCCCCGCCGCACCACGACATCTACTCGATCGAGGACCTGGCGCAGCTCATTCACGACCTGAAGAACGTCGCGCCGCATTCGTCGATCTCGGTGAAGCTCGTGTCCGAAGTGGGCGTGGGCACCATCGCCGCGGGCGTGGCCAAATGCAAGTCCGACCACGTGGTCATCGCCGGCCATGACGGCGGCACGGGCGCCTCGCCCTGGTCGTCGATCAAGCACGCCGGCTCGCCCTGGGAAATCGGCCTGGCCGAGACCCAGCAGACCCTGGTGCTGAACCGCCTGCGCGGCCGGATCCGCGTGCAGGCCGACGGCCAGATGAAGACCGGCCGCGACGTCATCATCGGCGCGCTGCTGGGCGCCGACGAATTCGGCTTCGCCACCGCGCCGCTGGTGGTCGAGGGCTGCATCATGATGCGCAAGTGCCACCTGAACACCTGCCCGGTGGGCGTGGCCACGCAGGACCCGGTGCTGCGCAAGAAGTTCTCCGGCAAGCCCGAGCACGTCGTCAACTACTTCTTCTTCGTCGCCGAGGAAGTGCGCCAGATCATGGCGCAGCTGGGCCTGCGCAAGTTCGACGAGCTGATCGGCCGCGCCGACCTGCTGGACATGAAAAAGGGCATCGCCCACTGGAAAGCCAGGGGCCTGGACTTCAGCCGCCTGTTCGCGCAACCGAAGGTGCCGGCCGACGTCGCCCGCTTCCATGTCGACGCGCAGGACCACAAGCTGGAGAAGGCGCTCGACAAGGTGCTGATCGAGAAGTCGCGCGCCGCCATCGAGCGCGGCGAGCGCGTGCAGTTCATCGAAGTGGCCCGCAACGTCAACCGCTCGGTGGGCGCCATGCTCTCCGGCGAACTGACCAGGCACCATCCGGACGGCCTGCCGGACGACACGCTGCGCATCCAGCTGGAAGGCACGGGCGGCCAGAGCTTCGGCGCCTTCCTGGCCCGCGGCATCACGCTGTACCTGATCGGCGACGCCAACGACTACACCGGCAAGGGCCTGTCCGGCGGCCGCGTGATCGTGCGTCCTTCGATCGACTTCCGCGGCGAAGCCACGAAGAACATCATCATCGGCAACACCGCGCTGTACGGCGCGACCACTGGTGAAGCCTTCTTCTCCGGCGTGGCCGGCGAGCGCTTCGCGGTGCGCCTCTCCGGCGCCACCGCGGTGGTGGAAGGCACCGGCGACCACGGCTGCGAATACATGACCGGCGGCACCGTGCTGGTGCTGGGCAAGACCGGCCGCAACTTCGCGGCGGGCATGTCCGGCGGCATCGCTTACGTGTACGACGAGGACGGCCAGTTCGCCAGCCGCGCCAACACCGCCATGGTGTCGCTGGAACGCGTGGGCAGCACCGCGGAGCAGCAGGCCGGCGCCGGCCGCACCCGCCTGCACCGTGACCAGACCGACGAGGCGCTGATCCGCAAGCTGCTCGAGGACCACAACCGCTGGACCGGCAGCCGCCGCGCCCGCGAACTGCTGGACGACTGGGCCAACGCGCGCCAGAAGTTCATCAAGGTGTTCCCGAACGAGTACAAGCGCGCGCTCGCCGAGATGTACGAACGTGAAGTCGAACTGGCGTCCACGGGCAACAACGCCCACGTCGCCATGAAGCATGAGCCGGCCCCGGCCAAGTAAGAGGAAGAGGAAGCAACATGGGTAAGGTCACCGGCTTCATGGAATTCGAGCGCGTCGAGGAGGGCTACAAGCCCGTCCCCGAGCGCGTGAAGCACTACAAGGAATTCGTCGTCGGCCTGACGAACGAGCAGGCCAAGGTGCAGGGCGCGCGCTGCATGGATTGCGGCACGCCCTTCTGCAACAGCGGCTGCCCGGTCAACAACGTCATCCCGGACTTCAACGACCTCGTGTACCGCCAGGACTGGCAGAACGCCTGGGCGGTGCTGGATTCCACCAACAACTTCCCCGAGTTCACCGGCCGCATCTGCCCCGCCCCGTGCGAGGCCGCCTGCACGCTGAACGTCAACGACGAAGCGGTGGGCATCAAGTCGCTGGAACACGCCATCATCGACCGCGCCTGGGAGCACGGCTGGGTGGCGGCGCGTCCCGCCCGCATCAAGACCGGCAAGAAGGTCGCCGTGGTGGGCTCCGGCCCGGCCGGCATGGCGGCGGCGCAGCAGCTGGCCCGCGTCGGCCACGACGTGACGCTGTTCGAGAAGAACGACCGCATCGGCGGCCTGCTGCGCTACGGCATCCCCGACTTCAAGATGGAGAAGTCGCACATCGACCGCCGCGTCAAGCAGATGGAAGCCGAAGGCGTGACCATGCGCACCGGCGTGATGGTCGGCGAGCTGCCCAAGGGCTCCAAGGTCACCAACTGGGCCAAGGAAACCATTTCAGCCAAGCAACTGCAGCAGGACTTTGACGCCGTGGTGCTGACGGGTGGCGCGGAGCAGTCGCGCGACCTGCCGGTTCCCGGCCGTGACCTGGACGGCATCCACTTCGCCATGGAGTTCCTGCCGCAGCAGAACAAGGTGAACGCCGGCGACAAGGTCAAGGGCCAGCTGCGCGCCGACGGCAAGCACGTCATCGTCATCGGCGGCGGCGACACCGGCAGCGACTGCGTGGGCACCAGCAACCGCCACGGCGCCGCCAGCGTCACCCAGTTCGAGCTGATGGCCATGCCGCCTGAGCAGGAGAACAAGGAACTGACCTGGCCCTACTGGCCGTACAAGCTGCGCACCTCCTCTTCGCACGAAGAGGGCTGCGACCGCGAGTTCGCCATCGCCACCAAGGAGTTCATCGGCGAAAAGGGCAAGGTCACGGGCCTGAAGACCGTGCAGGTCGAGTTCAAGGACGGCAAGTTCGTCGAAGTCGCAG
Source organism: Ramlibacter agri (assembly GCF_012927085.1). Lineage (NCBI taxonomy): Bacteria > Pseudomonadati > Pseudomonadota > Betaproteobacteria > Burkholderiales > Comamonadaceae > Ramlibacter > Ramlibacter agri. The sequence goes on from NZ_JABBFX010000003.1 coordinate 810,242, forward strand.
GTACTGAAAAAGAGTACAAGGCGGACCTCGTGCTGCTGGCCATGGGCTTCGTGAGCCCGGTCGCCACCATCCTGGAGGGCTTCGGCGTCGACAAGGACGCCCGCGGCAACGCCAAGGCGACGACCGATTTCACCGGCGGCTATGCCACGAACGTTCCCAAGGTGTTCGCCGCCGGCGACATCCGCCGCGGTCAATCGCTGGTGGTATGGGCGATCCGCGAAGGCCGACAGGCGGCACGTTCCGTGGACGAATTCCTCATGGGATTCAGTGACTTGCCGCGCTGACGCCACACTCCTCAGCCTGTCCTAAGGCTGAGGACTGCCCCAGGCCCTATCATCCGGGGTTTCCAGATTCAGGCCGGCTCGCCCGGCCGCCACACCCCCCGGATGACCCCTCCCGACACCAGCACGCTGGTCGACTGCCGCCACCTGAGCTTCGGCTACGGGGAGCGGCGCATCCTGGAAGACGTGAGTTTCACCGTACCGCGCGGCAAGGTGACGGCCCTCATGGGTGCGTCCGGCGGCGGCAAGACCACGGTGCTGCGCCTGATCGGCGGCCAGGTCCGCCCGCAACGCGGCGAACTGCTGTTCGACGGCCAGGACGTCGGCGCGATGGATCGCGACGGTTTGTTCAAGATCCGCCGGCGCATGGGCATGCTGTTCCAGTTCGGCGCGCTGTTCACCGACCTCTCCGTCTACGACAACGTCGCCTTCCCGCTGCGTGAGCACTCGGGCCTGCCGGAAAACCTGATCCGCGACATCGTGCTGATGAAGCTCAATGCGGTGGGCCTGCGCGGCGCCCGCGACCTGATGCCCAGCGAGATCTCCGGCGGCATGGCGCGCCGCGTGGCGCTGGCGCGCGCGATCGCGCTGGATCCCGAGCTCGTGATGTACGACGAACCCTTCGCCGGCCTCGACCCGATTTCGCTGGGAACGGCGGCGCAGTTGATTCGCCGCCTGAACGACACGCTGGGCATCACCAGCATCATCGTTTCGCACGACCTGGAAGAGACCTTCCACATCGCCGACCAGGTGATCGTGCTGGCCAATGGCCGCATCGCCGCGCAGGGCACGCCGGCCGAAGTGCGCGCGAGCAACGACCCGCTGGTGCACCAGTTCGTCAATGCGCTGCCCGAAGGCCCGGTGCATTTCCATTACCCTGGCCCGGACGTGGCGACTGACTTCAGTGGGGGGCTCCAATGAGCTGGTACAAGCCCGCCGACGTCGGCTTCGCGGTGCGCGGCAAGCTGCACGACTACGGCTACAGCGCCCGCCTGCTCGGGCGCCTGCTGGCGCTGGGCGGCCGCACGCTGGCCCGTGGCCGGCTGGTGCGCGACCAGGTCCATTTCCTCGGCAACTATTCGCTCGCCATCATCGGCGTGTCGGGCCTGTTCGTCGGCTTCGTGCTGGCGCTGCAGGGCTACTACACGCTGCAGCGCTATGGCTCGGCCGAAGCGCTGGGATTGCTGGTCGCCTTGAGCCTGGTGCGCGAACTGGGTCCGGTGGTGACGGCGCTGCTCTTTGCAGGACGCGCGGGCACTTCGCTGACGGCGGAGATCGGCCTCATGAAAGCGGGCGAACAGCTTTCCGCCATGGAGATGATGGCGGTCGACCCGGTGCAGCGCATCCTGGCGCCGCGCTTCTGGGGCGGCGTGATCACTATGCCCTTGCTGGCCGCGGTCTTCAGCGCGGTCGGCATCATCGGCGGCTGGCTGGTCGGCGTGGTGCTGATCGGCGTGGACCCCGGCGCCTTCTGGAGCCAGATGCAAGGCGGGGTGGACGTGTTCAAGGACGTCGGCAACGGCGTCATCAAGAGCCTCGTGTTCGGCGTCGCGGTGACCTTCATCGCGGTGCTGCAAGGTTACGAAGCATTGGCCACACCCGAAGGCGTGGCGCGCGCGACGACGCGCACGGTCGTGATGTCCTCGCTCGCGGTGCTGGGCCTGGACTTCATGCTCACGGCCCTGATGTTCAGCATTTAGGAGAGTAGACACCATGGAACGCAACAAGAACGATGCCTGGGTGGGCCTCTTCGTCCTCATTGGCGCCGCGGCGCTCATCTTCCTCGCGCTGCAAGCGGCGAACCTTCTGTCGCTGAACTTCTCGCCGACCTACAAGGTGAGCGCCCGTTTCGACAACATCGGCGGGCTCAAGCCCAAGGCCGCGGTCAAGAGCGCCGGCGTGGTCGTGGGCCGGGTGGAGCAGATCAGCTTCGACGACAAGAGCTTCCAGGCCCGGGTCGACATGGCCATGGACAAGCGCTACCAGTTCCCCAGGGACAGCTCGCTGAAGATCCTGACCAGCGGCCTCCTGGGTGAGCAATATGTGGGAATCGAGGCGGGCGCTGACGAAAAGGCCCTCGCCGCAGGCGATACCATTACGACAACCCAATCCGCCGTGGTCCTGGAAAACCTGATCGGCCAGTTCCTCTACAACAAGGCGGCGGAGGGGCCCGCCAAGAAATGAGAACCACAGTCCGCGCGCTCGCCCTCGCCGCTGCCCTGCTTGCCCTGGGCGGCTGCGCCACCGTCCGTACCCCCAGCCCCGAAGATCCGTGGGAGGGGATGAACCGCGCCACCACCCAGTTCAACGAGGGCGTGGACGCGGTCGTGCTGAAACCCGCAGCCACGGCGTACCAGAAATTCATTCCGGCGCCGGTGCGCACCGGCGTCTCCAACTTCTTCGGCAACATCGGCGACGCCTGGTCCTTCGTGAACAGCGCCCTGCAGTTCAAGATGCGCGACGCCGCTGACAACTTTGCACGGGTTCAGCTGAATACCGTGTGGGGCGTGTTCGGCATCTTCGACGTGGCGAGCGACGCCAACATCGAGCGCCATCGCGAGGACTTCGGCCAGACCCTGGGCAGATGGGGCGTGGGTTCCGGCCCGTACCTGGTGCTGCCTATCCTTGGCCCGTCCACCCTGCGCGACACGGTGGCGCTGCCGGTGGACTGGAAGGGGGACCTCACCTACATGATCCGTCCCATTTCCGCGCGTAACATCACGTATGGCGTGCGTGCGGTGAACACGCGCGCCACGCTGCTGCGGGCCAGCAGCGTGCTGGATGAAGCGGCGCTGGACAAGTACAGCTTCACCCGTGACGCCTTCCTGCAGCGCCGCCGCGCCCAGATCTACGAGCCGGACGATCCGCGCCGGGAAGTCCCGCCGCCGCTGCCGGACGAGAGCAAGTCGCCGGCGACGACCGTGCCCAACCCCGAAGGACAACCGCCAGCCCAGCCGGCGCGTTGAAAGCTTGCATGCTGTTGCAGTGCCGACACAAGCGCCGGGAAACCCGGCAGTGTCTGGACATTCCAACAGGTTCGAAAGGAAAGAAATGAACCGACGTACCCTGGGCCGCCTCGCGGCCGCCTTCCTGGCCCTGTCGCTGGGCGTGCTGCCGCTGGCGCGCGCCGCCGACGAAGGCCCCGACGTGCTGATCAAGCGCCTGTCGGACGACGTGCTGGGCCAGTTGAAGAACGACAAGGCGGTGCAGTCCGGCAACATCCAGGCCGTGTCCGCCATCGTGGACGCGAAGATCATGCCGCACGTGAACTTCCAGCGCATGACGGCCTCCGCCGTCGGCCCGGCCTGGCGCCAGGCCACGCCGGACCAGCAGGCCCGCCTGCAGGCGGAGTTCAAGACGCTGCTGCTGCGCACCTACGCCGGCGCGCTGACGCAGGTGGCGGACGAGACCATCAACGTCAAGCCGCTGCGCGCCCAGCCCACGGACACCGACGTCGTGGTGCGCACCGAAGTGCGTGGCCGCGGCGACCCGATCCAGCTCGATTACCGGCTGGAGAAGACCGACGGCGGCTGGAAGATCTACAACCTGAACGTGCTGGGCGTGTGGCTGGTGGAAACCTACCGCAGCCAGTTCGCGCAGGAAGTCAATGCCCGCGGCATCGACGGCCTGATCGCTTCGCTGGAACAGCGCAACAAGGCCAACGCCGCCGGCGTCGCCAAGAAGGGCTGAGCCAGCGTGCTGGTCCTCCCGGCTGAACTGACGCACGCGCAGGCGGCCGCCTGCGCCCGCATGCTGTCGCAGGCGCTGCGCTCGCAGCCGGGCCCCACCGCGGTGGCCGACGCCTCCGCGCTGCAGCACTTCGATTCTTCCGCGCTGGCCGTGCTGCTCGATTGCCGGCGCGACGCGCTGGCGCTGGGCAAGGGCTTCGCTGTCAGCGGCCTGGCGCCCAAGCTGCGCGAACTGGCCTCGTTGTACGGCGTCGGCGAACTGCTGCCAGCCGCGCCATAACGTGCGCCCGGCGGGGAATCGAGGCGCCCGGTAAAATGCCGGGTTCCCCATGCCCGCCATCTCCTTCCAGAGCGTCTCCAAGACCTACAGTACCTCCCGCGGCAGTTTCCAGGCCCTGGACGGCGTCTCCTTCGATATCGAGGAAGGCGAGTTCTTCGGCTTGCTGGGGCCCAACGGCGCAGGCAAGACCACCCTGATCAGCATCCTCGCCGGCCTGGTGCGCGCCAGTGCAGGCAAGGTGCTGGTGCGCGGCCACGACGTGCAGGCCGACTACGCGCAGGCGCGCCGCCAGCTCGGGGTCGTGCCGCAGGAACTGGTGTTCGACCCCTTCTTCACCGTGCGGGAAGCACTGCGCATCCAGTCCGGCTATTTCGGCGTGAAGAACAACGACGCCTGGATCGACGAACTGCTCACGAGCCTCGGCCTCGCCGACAAGGCCAACAGCAACATGCGCCAGCTGTCCGGCGGCATGAAGCGCCGCGTGCTGGTCGCGCAGGCGCTGGTGCATCGTCCGCCCGTGATCGTGCTGGACGAGCCTACCGCCGGCGTGGACGTGGAGCTGCGCCAGACCCTGTGGCAGTTCATCGCCCGCCTCAACAAGGAAGGCCACGCGGTGCTGCTCACCACGCACTACCTCGAAGAGGCGGAAGCCCTGTGCAGCCGCATCGCCATGCTCAAGACCGGCCGCGTCGTGGCGCTGGAACGTACCAGCGACCTGCTGAAGGCGGCTTCCAGCAACGTGTTGCGCTTCAAGGTCGATGGCCCGCTGCCGCCTGCCTTCGAAGGCAAGGCGCGCGTCACCGGCCGCATCGTGCAGCTGCCCGCGCATGACGCCCACGAGATCGAGAACTACCTGGCCGTGATCCGCCAGGCCGGACTGCGGGTGGAGGACGTCGAGATCCGCAAGGCGGACCTGGAAGACGTGTTCCTCGACGTCATGTCCGAGAAGGGCCAGGAGGCCGTGGCATGACCGGCTGGCAAACCCTCCTGTACAAGGAAAGCCTGCGCTTCTGGAAGGTCGGTTTCCAGACCGTCGCCGCGCCGGTGCTGACGGCATTGCTGTACCTGCTGATCTTCGGCCACGTGCTGTCCGACCGCGTGAAGGTCTACGACAGCATCAACTACACCGCCTTCCTGGTGCCGGGCCTGGTGATGATGAGCGTGCTGCAGAACGCCTTCGCCAACAGCTCCTCCTCGCTGATCCAGAGCAAGATCATGGGCAACCTGGTCTTCGTGCTGCTGACGCCGCTGTCGCACTGGAGCTGGTTCATCGCCTACGTCGGCTCGTCGATCGCGCGCGGCCTGTGCGTGGGCTTCGGCGTGCTGCTGGTGACCGTGTGGTTCACGCACCTGAGTTTCGCCGCGCCGCTGTGGATCCTGGTGTTCGCGCTGCTGGGCGCCGGCCTCATGGGCGCGCTGGGGCTCATCGCGGGCCTGTGGGCCGAGAAGTTCGACCAGATGGCGGCCTTCCAGAACTTCATCATCATGCCGATGACCTTCCTGTCCGGCGTGTTCTATTCCATCCACTCGCTGCCGCCGGTGTGGCAGCGCGTCAGCCACCTCAACCCGTTCTTCTACATGATCGACGGCTTCCGCTACGGCTTCTTCGGCGTCAGCGACGTCTCGCCGTGGATGAGCCTGGGCATCGTGGGCAGCGCCATGCTGGTGGTCGGCGCGATCGCCGTGCACCTGCTTCGCATCGGCTACAAAATCCGTTCATGACCGCCGAAGAACTGAAATCCATCATCGCCTCCAGCCTCGCCTGCGACCACCTCGAGGTGGAAGGCGACGGCCGCCACTGGCAGGCGCTGATCGTGTCAGCGGAGTTCGCCGGCTTGCGTCCGGTCCAGCGCCACCAGCGCGTGTACAAGACCCTGGGTGCGAGAATGCACACCGACGAGGTGCATGCCTTGTCGATGAAGACATTCACGCCCGCCGAATGGGCCACCCAATCTCACTGACGCGATGGACAAGCTCTTGATCCGCGGCGGCCGGCCGCTAACCGGCGAAGTGCGCATTTCCGGCGCCAAGAACGCGGCGCTGCCCGAACTGTGCGCCGCGCTGCTGACCGCGGAACCGGTGACCCTGCAGAACATTCCGCGCCTGCAGGACGTCGCGACCATGCTCAAGCTGATCCGCAACATGGGCGCGACGGCGGACTTCAGCAACGACGGCACCGTGGTGCTGAAGTCGCACGAGCTGCATTTCCCGGAAGCGCCCTACGAGATGGTGAAGACCATGCGCGCCTCCGTGCTGGCGCTGGGCCCGCTGCTGGCGCGCTTCGGCGAAGCCACGGTGTCGCTGCCCGGCGGCTGCGCCATCGGCGCGCGGCCCGTCGACCAGCACATCAAGGGCCTGCAGAAGATGGGCGCCGAGATCGTCATCGAGCACGGCTACATGATCGCGCGCCTGCCCAAGGGCTGGACGCGGCTGAAGGGCGCGAGCATCCGGACCGACATGATCACGGTGACCGGCACCGAGAACTTCATGATGGCCGCGGCGCTGGCCGAAGGCGAGACCATCCTCGAGAACCCGGCGCGCGAACCCGAGATCACCGACCTCGGCGAGATGCTGATTGCCATGGGTGCCCAGGTCGAAGGCCACGGCACCGACCGCATCCGCATCCAGGGCGTCGAAAAGCTGCATGGCGCGACGCACCGCGTGGTGAGCGACCGCATCGAGTGCGGCACCTTCCTGTGCGCGGTGGCGGCCACCGGCGGCGACGTGTTCGTGCGCGACGGCCGGGTCGAACACCTGGATGTCGTCATCGACCTGCTGCGCGCCGCCGGCGCGGAGATCCAGGCGGTGGAGGGCGGCATCCGCGTCAAGTCGCAGGGCCGGCTGGCCGCCCAGAGCTTCAAGACCACCGAATATCCCGGCTTCCCCACCGACATGCAGGCGCAGTTCATGGCGCTCAACTGCGTCTCCGAGGGTGACGCCAAGGTCTCCGAGACCATCTTCGAGAACCGCTTCATGCACGTCAGCGAGCTGATGCGCATGGGCGCGCACATCAGCGTCGACGGCCGCACGGCCGTCACCCACGGCGTGGAGCGCCTGTCGGGCGCCACCGTCATGGCGACCGACCTGCGTGCCTCCGCCAGCCTGGTCATCGCCGGCCTCGTGGCCGAAGGCGACACGCTGGTCGACCGCATCTACCACCTGGACCGCGGCTACGAGCAGATGGAAGCCAAGCTGCGCGCGCTGGGCGCCGACATCGAGCGGGTGAAATGAACCAGATCACGCTGGCCCTGTCCAAGGGCCGCATCTTCGACGAGACCTTGCCGCTGCTCGCCGCCGCCGGCATCGAGGTGCTCGACGACCCGGAAAAATCGCGCAAGCTGATCCTGGCCACCAACGACCCGGGCCTGCGGGTGGTGCTGGTGCGCGCGACCGACGTGCCGACCTACGTGCAGTACGGCGGCGCCGACCTCGGCGTGACCGGCCTGGACACTCTGATCGAACACGGCAAGGAATCGGGAGGCGCCGCCAGCGGCGCTGGCCTGTACCAGCCGCTGGACCTGCAGATCGCCAAGTGCCGCGTCAGCGTCGCCGTGCGCGCCGACTTCGACTACGCCTCCGCCGTGCGCCAGGGCTCGCGCCTGAAGGTCGCCACCAAGTACGTCAGCATCGCGCGCGACTTCTTCGCCGCCAAGGGCGTGCACGTCGACCTGATCAAGCTGTATGGCTCCATGGAGCTCGCGCCCCTCACGGGCCTGGCCGACGCCATCGTGGACCTGGTGTCCACCGGCGGCACGCTCAAGGCCAACAACCTCGTGGAAGTCGAGCGCATCATGGACATCAGCTCGCGGCTGGTAGTGAACCAGGCCGCGCTGAAGCTGAAACAGGACCCCATCCGCCGCCTCATCGACGTGTTCGCCAAGACCGTCGCCCAGAAAACGAAATGACCTTCTCCGCCCGACCCCTGCGCCTCGCCACCACCGACAGCGGCTTCGACGCCGCGCTGGCGGCGCGCCTGCATTGGTCGGCGGACACCGACGCCGGCATCGAGCAGGCGGTGGCGGACATCCTGCGCGCCGTGCAGCAGCGTGGCGACGCCGCGGTGCTGGAATACACCAACCGCTTCGACGCCACGCAGGCCAAGTCGCTGGCGGAGCTGGAACTCCAGCCGGCCGAACTGAGGGCGGCCTTCGAGTCGCTGCCCGCGAAGCAGCGCGACGCGCTGCAGGCCGCCGCCGACCGCGTGCGCGTCTACCACGAGGCGCAGAAGAAGGCCTCCGGCGAGAGCTGGAGCTACCGCGACGCCGACGGCACCTTGCTGGGGCAGAAGGTCACGCCGCTGGACCGCGTGGGCATCTACGTGCCGGGCGGCAAGGCGGCCTATCCGTCTTCCGTGCTGATGAACGCCATCCCGGCCCAGGTGGCCGGCGTGGGCGAGATCATCATGGTGGTGCCGACGCCCCGTGGCGAAAAGAACCCGCTGGTGCTGGCCGCCGCCCACGTGGCCGGCGTGACCCGCGCGTTCACCATCGGCGGCGCGCAAGCCGTCGGCGCGCTGGCCTATGGCACCGAGACCGTGCCGCGCGTGGACAAGGTCACCGGCCCGGGCAACGCCTATGTCGCCAGCGCCAAGCGCCGCGTGTTCGGCCAGGTCGGCATCGACATGATCGCCGGCCCCAGCGAGATCCTGGTGTTGGCCGACGGCAGCACGCCGGCCGACTGGGTGGCGATGGACCTGTTCTCGCAGGCCGAGCACGACGAACTGGCGCAAAGCATCCTGCTGTGCCCCGACGCCGCCTACATCGAACAGGTGCAGGTGGCGATCGATCGCATGCTTAACGAGATGCCGCGCGCGGAGATCATCGCGAAGTCGCTGAACGGCCGCGGCGCGCTGATCCACACGCGCACGCTGGAAGAGGCCTGCGAGATCAGCAACCGCATCGCGCCGGAGCACCTGGAAATCGCCAGCCGCGACCCGCAGAAGTGGGAACCGCTGCTGCGCCATGCCGGCGCCATCTTCCTGGGCGCCTTCACCAGCGAATCGCTGGGCGACTACTGCGCCGGCCCCAACCACGTGCTGCCCACCAGCACCACGGCGCGCTTCTCCAGCCCGCTGGGCGTGTACGACTTCCAGAAGCGCAGCAGCCTGATCGAGGTGAGCGAAGCCGGCGCCCAGAAGCTGGGCGCGATCGCCGCCGAACTGGCCTACGGCGAAGGCCTGCAAGCCCACGCCCGCGCGGCGGAGTTGCGGCTGAAGCCCTGAAGCCCTGAAATCCAAGACGGACTACCGGACGCAAAAGTCGCAAAGGTCCGCAAAAGAACGCAAAAGGGAAAGGCCTGATAATCAAGGTCTCCCTTTTGCGACCTTTGCGTACTTTCGCGACTTTTGCGTCCGGAAGTCCGTTTTCCATCCATGAGCGCCAGACTCGATCAAATCATCGCCACCCGCATCCGCCAGGACGTGCAGAGCATGCACGCCTATGCCGTGCAGGACTCCAGGGGCATGATCAAGCTGGATGCCATGGAGAACCCGCACCGGCTGCCGGCGCAGTTGCGCAAGGAGCTGGGCGAGCGCCTCGCCGAGGTGGCGATCAACCGCTACCCGGGCGACCGCGTCGGCGACCTGAAGCAGGCGCTGGCGAAGCACGCGAAGCTTCCGGCCGGCTGCGACCTGATGCTGGGCAACGGCTCGGACGAACTGATCTCCCTGCTGGCCATGGCCTGCGACGTGCCCGGCGCGACCATCCTGGCGCCGGTGCCCGGCTTCGTCATGTACGCGATGAGCGCACAGCTTCAGGGCCTGAAGTTCGTGCCGGTGGACCTGACGCCCGATTTCGAGCTCGATGAGAAGGCGATGCTGGACGCGATCGCGCTGCACCAGCCCGCCATCGTCTACCTGGCCTACCCGAACAACCCCACGGCCAACCTCTGGAACGACGCCATCATCGAGAAGATCGTGCTGGCCGCGCCCGGCCTGGTGGTGATCGACGAGGCCTACCTGCCCTTTTCCAGCAAGTCCTACCTGGACCGCCTGGCCAGGCACGAACACGTGCTGCTGATGCGCACCCTGTCCAAGTTCGGCCTGGCCGGCGTCCGCATCGGCTACATGATGGGCCGCCGGGAGCTGATCGCGCAGGTCGACAAGGTGCGGCCGCCCTACAACATCAGCGTGCTGAATTCCGAGGCTGCGCTGTTCGCGCTGGAGCACGAGGACGTGTTCGCGCAGCAGGCCGCCGACCTGCGGGCCCAGCGCGCCCGCGTCCAGGACACGCTGGCGACCTTGCCCGGCGCGCAGAGCTGGCCCAGCGACGCCAACATGATCCTGGTGCGCGTGCCGGACCCGGCCCGCACTTTCGAGGGCATGAAGGCCCGCGGCGTCCTGGTCAAGAACGTTTCTAAAATGCACCCATTGCTGGCCGGCTGCCTGCGCCTCACCGTCGGAACGGCGGAGGAGAACACGCAGATGCTGTCCGCGCTCCAGGCCTCCCTATGAACGACGCACCGCCGAAAGACATTGGAAGTCACCTCCGACAAGCGGAGGTGACCCGCAATACCGCGGAAACCCAGATCACCGTCCGTGTCGACCTCGATGGCACGGGCCAGGCGAAGCTTGCCACCGGCATCGGCTTCTTCGACCACATGCTGGACCAGATCGCCCGCCACGGGCTGATCGACCTGGACATCCTCGCCAAGGGCGACCTGCACATCGACGGCCACCACACGGTGGAAGACGTGGGCATCACGCTGGGCCAGGCCGTCTACCAGGCGGTGGGCGACAAGAAGGGCATCCGCCGCTACGGCCACGCCTACGTGCCGCTGGACGAGGCGCTGTCGCGCGTCGTCATCGATTTCTCCGGCCGGCCGGGCCTGGTCATGAACGTGCCCTTCAAGAGCGGCATGATCGGCACCTTCGACACCCAGCTGGCGCACGAGTTCTTCCAGGGCTTCGTCAACCACGCCTTCGTCACCTTGCACATCGACAACCTGAAGGGTGAGAACGCCCACCACCAGTGCGAGACGGTCTTCAAGGCCTTCGCCCGGGCGCTGCGTTCGGCGCTGGAACTCGACCCGCGTTCCGCCGGCACGATCCCGTCGACGAAGGGCTCGCTTTGAGCAATCGTGTGGTCGCCGTCGTCGACTACGGCATGGGCAACCTGCGCTCGGTCTCCCAGGCCGTGATGCACGTCGCCCAGGGCAGCGGCCTCGAAGCCGTCGTCACGTCCGACCCGGACGTGGTGCGGCGCGCCGAGCGCGTCGTGCTGCCGGGGCAGGGCGCCATGCCGGACTGCATGCGCGAGCTGCGCGATTCCGGCCTGCAGGATTCCGTGCTGGAAGCCGCCGCCAGCAAGCCGCTGTTCGGCGTCTGCGTCGGCATGCAGATGGTGCTGGATCGCAGCGAGGAAGGCCCGACCGAGGGTTTGGGGCTGATCCGCGGCGAGGTCGTGCGCTTCCAGCTGGAAGGCCAGCTGCAGCCCGATGGCAGCCGCTACAAGGTGCCGCAAATGGGCTGGAACCGCGTCTGGCAGGCCCAGCCGCACGCCATGTGGGCGGGCGTCGCGGACGGCAGCTACTTCTACTTCGTCCACAGCTTTTACGCGCGGCCGTCGGACCCCCGCCACAGCGTCGGGGAATCCGAGTACGGCGCCCGCTTTACCGCGGCGGTCGCTCGCGATAATATTTTTGCGACCCAGTTCCACCCCGAAAAAAGTGCCGACCAGGGCCTCATGCTCTATCGCAACTTCCTGCACTGGACGCCTTGATGTTCCCCCGAGGTTCCAAGCGTCCGGACCCTCCGCCCCTTACTCCCCGCCATGCTGCTGATTCCCGCCATTGACCTGAAAGACGGCCACTGTGTACGCCTGAAACAAGGCGACATGGACCAGGCAACCACCTTCAGCGAGGACCCCGCCGCCATGGCGAAGTCCTGGCTGGACAAGGGCGCGCGCCGCCTGCACCTGGTGGACCTCAATGGCGCGTTCGCGGGCAAGCCGCAGAACTTCGCCGCCATCAAGTCCATCCTGAAGGCCGTGGGCAACGAGATCCCGGTGCAGCTGGGTGGTGGCATCCGCGACCTGGACACCATCGAGAAGTACATCGATGGCGGCCTGCGCTACGTGATCATCGGCACCGCCGCCGTCAAGAACCCCGGCTTCCTCAAGGACGCCTGCACGGCCTTCGGCGGCCACATCATCGTGGGCCTGGACGCCAAGGACGGCAAGGTCGCCACCGACGGCTGGAGCAAGCTCACCGGCCACGAGGTGGTGGACCTGGCGCGCAAGTTCGAGGACTGGGGCGTCGAATCCATCGTCTACACCGACATCGGCCGCGACGGCATGCTCACCGGCATCAACATCGACGCCACGGTGAAGCTGGCGCAGTCGCTGTCCATCCCCGTCATCGCCTCCGGCGGCCTGGGCTCGATGAAGGACATCGAGGCCCTGTGCGCGGTGGAGGACGAAGGCATCGAAGGCGTGATCTGCGGCCGCGCCATCTACTCCGGCGACCTCGACTTCGCCAAGGCGCAAGCGCGCGCCGACGAACTGGGCTCCTGATTCGGGGCAGGGGGCGCCGGCCCCCGAAGGTGGACAATCGCGCGCACCAGCCCTTCCTGGGAGCCGTCCGCGATGAAGAAGAAGACCGTTGCCGCCATCGTCGTCGTCCTGGCCGTCGTCGCCCTTGGGGCGCTGGCCTGGTGGTGGCATGCGCGCCAGCGGCCGGCCGCTGACGAACTGGTCCTGTACGGCAACGTCGACATCCGGCAGGTTTCCCTGGCCTTCGAAGGCAGCGGCCGCGTCGCCGCGCTGCGCGCCGAGGAAGGCGACGCGGTCAAGGCGGGCGCCGTGCTCGCCGTGCTCGACACGAGCACGCTCGCACTCCAGGCCGAACAGGCCCAGGCCCAGATCGAAGTACAGCGCCAGAACCTGCTGCGGCTGCGCAATGGCGCCCGGCCCCAGGAGCTGGCGCAGGCGCGCAGCCGCGTGACCGAGGCGCAGGCCGACGCCGCGCGGGCCGGGCGCGAACTGGCCCGCTTGCAGGACATCGCCAGCACCACGCAGGGCCGCGGCGTCAGCCCGCAGGACCTGGACCGGGCCCGCACCAGCGTGCAGGTCGCCCAGGCCCGCCTGCAGGAGCAGAACGAAGCCCTGCGCCTGACCCAGCTGGGGCCGCGCAGCGAGGAAGTCTCGGGCGCGGCGGCGCAGCTGAAGGCCTCCCAGGCGCAACTGGCGCTGCTGCAGCACCAGATCGGGCAAGGCGAACTGCGCGCGCCGGTCGACGCCGTGGTGCGCTCGCGCCTGCTGGAGCCGGGCGACATGGCGACGCCGCAGCGGCCGGTCTTCGCGCTCGCGCTGACGCAGCCCAAGTGGGTCCGGGTGTTCGTCAGCGAAACGGAGCTGGGCAAGGTCCGGCCGGGCCAGGCGGCGCGCGTGTTCACCGACAGCCAGCCCGCGCAGCCGCTGGCCGGCCGCGTCGGCTTCATCTCCTCGGTGGCGGAGTTCACGCCCAAGTCGGTGCAGACCGAGGAGCTGCGCACCAGCCTGGTCTACGAGGTGCGCGTGCTGGTGGAAGACGGCGCCAATGCCCTGCGCCTCGGCCAGCCGGCCACCGTGCGCATCGCCCTGCGTGCGGCGCAATGAAAGGCGCCGGCAGCATCGTCGTCGCGCAGGACCTGCGCAAGACCTTTGCCCGGCCCGGCGGCCCCGCGCAAGTGGCCATAGCCGGCGTCTCCCTGCAGGTGCGAGCCGGCGAACTGACCGCGCTGGTCGGCCCGGACGGCGCCGGCAAGACCTCGCTGCTGCGCATGATGGCCGGCCTGCTGCGCATCGAGGAAGGTTCGCTGCAGGTCCTGGGCCTCGACGTCGCCACCGAGGCGCAGGCCGTGCAGGACCGCATCAGCTACATGCCGCAGCGCTTCGGCCTGTACGAGGACCTGAGCGTGCAGGAGAACCTGGACCTGTACGCCGACCTGCACGGCGTGCCGAAGCAGGAGCGGCGCGCGCGCTTCGCCCGCCTGCTCGAGATGATGGACATGGCGCGCTTCACCCAGCGACCCGCCGGCAAGCTCTCGGGCGGCATGAAGCAGAAGCTGGGGCTGGCCTGCACGCTGGTGCGCTCGCCCGACCTGCTGCTGCTGGACGAGCCCAGCGTCGGCGTCGATCCGCTGTCGCGGCGCGACCTCTGGCAGATCGTGCAGCAGCTGGTGGACGAGGAGCACCTCAGCGTGGTCGTGAGCACCGCCTACATGGACGAAGCGGAGCGCTGCGCGCAGGTGTTCGTGCTGCAGCAGGGCCGCATCCTCGCCCAGGGCGCGCCGCAGGCCTTGCGCGAGCGCGCGCAGGGCCTGACCTTCACGGTGGCGCCGCCGCCCGGCATGCCGCCGCGCGACCTGCAGGCGCGGCTGATGGATGCGCCCGGCGAGATCATCGACGCCGTGCCCAAGGGCGGCGAAGTGCGCTTCATCCGCCGTCCGCAGGCCGACGAGGCGCGCCTGGACACGCTGATGCCCCACGCTGTCCGGCGCGCGCGCCCCGAGGAACTGGAGGACGCGCTGATGATGCTGCTGCGGGAAAGGCAGGAGCCGGCGGCCGCCACCCTGCCGCAGGCGGTCGCCGCCGCGCCGGCCCCGGGCTCCGCCCGCGAGGCGCCCGTGATCCTCGTGTGCGACCTGGTCCGCAAGTTCGGCGATTTCACGGCGGTGGCGAGCACCTCGTTCGACGTCGCCCGCGGCGAGATCTTCGGCCTGCTGGGGCCCAATGGCGCCGGCAAGACGACCACCTTCCGCATGCTGTGCGGGCTGCTGCCGGCCACCAGCGGCCACCTGGAAGTGGCGGGCCTGAACCTGCGCACGGCGCGCGCCCAGGCGCGCGGGCGCATCGGCTACGTGGCGCAGAAGTTCGCGCTGTACGCCAGCCTCAGCGTGCGCGAGAACCTGGAATTCTTCGGCGGCGCCTACGGACTGCGGGGCCAGGCCCTGCGGCGGCGCATCGAGGACACGCTGGCGCAGTTCGAGCTGGCGCCGGAAGCGACCAGCGGCGAGCTGCCGCTGGGCTACAAGCAGCGCCTGGCGATGGCGACCGGCCTGCTGCACCAGCCCGAGATCCTGTTCCTCGACGAGCCCACCAGCGGCATCGACCCGCTCGCCCGGCGCGCCTTCTGGCGCACGATCACCGCGCTGGCCCAGGCCGGCGTGACCGTGGTGGTCACCACCCACTTCATGGAGGAGGCGGAGTACTGCGACCGCATCGCGATCCAGGACGCGGGCCAGGTGCTGGCGCTGGGCACGCCGCGCCAGGTGCGCGAGCAGGCCGGCGCCGGCCATGGGGCCGACATGAACAGCGCCTTCATCGCGATCGTCGAACAGGGCCGCGCGCAGGCGGCCGGAAAGGCCGGTGCCTGATGGCGGCGGGTTTCCTGAGCCGCTTCGCCGCGCTGCTGCGCAAGGAGGTGCGCCAGCTGCTGCGCGACCGCAGCAACCTGGCCGTGGGCCTGCTGCTGCCCGGCGTGCTGATCCTGCTGTTCGGCTATGGCCTGTCCTTCGACGTCAAGAACGCGCCGGTCGCGGTGGTGCTGGAGGACCGCTCGCCGACGGCGCGCGACGTCGTCTCGGGCCTGCAGGGTTCGGCCTACCTCGCGCCCAACTGGGTCGCCAGCATGGCGCAGGCCGAGCGCCTGATGCTGCGCGGCGAAGTGGTCGCCATCGTGCGCGTGCCGGCGGACTTCTCGCGGCAGCTCGCCGGCGGCAAGGGCCGCATCCAGGTGATCCTGAATGGCGTCGACTCCAACACGGCCAGCGCCGTCAGCGGCTACATCAGCGGCGCGCTGGCCACCTGGGGCCAGCGCCAGGCCGACCGCGCCGGCGGCGCGCAGCCCGCCGGTGGCGTCCAGGTGGAACAGCGGATGTGGTTCAACGAGACCGGCGACAGCACCTGGTATTTCGTGCCGGGCCTGGTGGTCCTCATCATGACCTTGATGGGCGCCTTCCTCACCTCGATGCTGATCGCGCGCGAATGGGAGCGCGGCACGCTGGAAGCCCTGTTCGTCACCCCGGTGCGGCCGCTGGAGCTGGTGCTGGCCAAGCTGCTGCCTTATTTCGCCGTGGGCGCGATCGACCTCGCGCTGTGCCTGCTGGCGGCGAAATACCTGTTCCACGTGCCCATGCGCGGCTCGCTGTGGCTCGTCGTCGCCTCCTCGCTGCTGTACCTGCTGGTGTCGCTGGCCTTGGGGCTGTTCATCTCGGGCGCGACCCGCAACCAGTTCCAGGCGAGCCAGGTGGCCCTGCTGGTGAGCTTCATGCCGGCGATGATGCTGTCCGGCTTCGTGTTCGACCTGCGCAACGTGCCGCTGGTGATCCAGGGCGTCAGCCGCCTGCTGCCGGCCACGCACTTCATGGGCCTGATCAAGACCTTGTTCCTCGCGGGCGACAACTGGGGCATGGTGCTGCGCTCCTGCCTCGTGCTGGCCCTGTACGCGCTGCTGCTGGTGCTGGCCACGCGCCGCACGCTGCGCAAGAAGCTGGACTGAGCCCATGCAGGACTTCATCGCCGCCCTCGCGCAGATCGCCGCGCTGTGCCGCAAGGAACTACTGGCGCTGTTCAAGGAGCCGGCCAGCCGCGCGATCCTGATCGCGCCGGCGCTGGTGCAGTCGCTGCTGTTCGGCTACGGCGCGACCTTCGACCTCACGCACGTTCCCTATGCGGTCCTGGACCAGAGCCGCGGCGCGGCCGCGACCGAATTGCTGGCGCGCCTGGACGGCACCGGCGTGTTCCAGCGCGAAGCCACGCTGGCGACGCCGCGCCAGATCGCCGAAGCCATCGACGACGGGACCGTGCTGCTGGCGCTGAGCATTCCGGCCGATTTCGACGCCCGGCTGGCCTCCGGGCAGGCGGCGCCGCTGCAGGTGATCCTCGATGGCCGCAATTCGTCCACGGCGGGCCTGGCCGCCGCCTACGTCGGCTCCGTGGTCGGCTCCTTCAACCAGGCCCGCGGCGGCGCGGCGTCCGCCATCACGCTGGACACGCGCTCCTGGTTCAACCCCAACCTGGAGTCGCGCTGGAACCTGATGCCGGCCCTGATCGCGGCCCTGAGCATGCTGCAGACGCTGCTGGTCGCGGCGCTGTCGGTGGCGCGCGAACGCGAGCAGGGCACTTTCGACCAGCTGCTGGTGACGCCGCTCACGCCGATGCAGATCCTGGTGGGCAAGGCCTTGCCGGCGATCGCGGTGGGGCTGGTGCAGTCCACCATCATCTTCCTGATCATCCGGTTCTGGTTCCAGATCCCGCTGGTCGGCTCGCCCTGGCTGTTGTACCTGGGGCTCTTCACCTTCACCGGCGCCGCCGTGGGCATCGGCTTGTCCATCTCCGCGCTGTCGCTGAACATGCAGCAGGCGATGCTCTATGCCTTCCTGCTGATCATGCCGCTGATGCTGCTCTCGGGCCTGCTCACGCCGGTGCGCAACATGCCGCCGATCCTGCAGGTCGTGACCTATGCCAACCCGCTGCGCTTCGGCATGGACATCGTGCGGCGCGTGTACCTGGAAGGGGCGGGGCTGGCGGACATCGCCTTCGATTTCGTGCCCCTGCTGGGCGTGGCGGCGATCACGCTGCCGCTGGCCGCCTGGCTGTTCCGCAACCGTCTTGCCTGAGCCGGAGTCGCTGCCATGACCAAGCTGCTTCGCCCCTGCCTGCTGGCCCTTGCCGTCGCGGGCTGCACCACCGTCGGTCCCGATTTCGTCCCGCCGCCGGCGGCGGCGCCGGACGACTGGACGTCCTGGCGCAGCGCGGATCCGAGCCTGGCGGCGCCGGTGGGCCAGGCCCTGCCGGCGGACTGGTGGCGCGCCTTCGAGGACCCGGTGCTCGACCAGCTGGAGCAGCGCGCCTTCGCCGCCAACCCGGACCTGCGCACGGCCGCCCTGCATTTCGCCCAGGCCCGCGTGCAGCGCGGCGTGACCGAGGCCCAGTCCGGGCCGCAGGTGAACCTGAGCGCCGCGGTGTCGCGGCAGCGCCAGAGCGAGAACGCGGCCGGCTCGCGCCTGCTGCGGGCCATCGCCGGCGACAACGCGCAGCCGCTGATCGAGTTCATCAGCGAGCCCTTCACCCTGTACCAGGCCGGCTTCGACGCGTCCTGGGAGCCGGACCTGTGGGGCCGGGTGCGCCGTTCGCTGGAAGCGGCAGATGCCGACATCGAGCGCCAGGCCGCCCTGCTGGACCTGGCCCGGCTCTCCGTGGCCAGCGAGGTGGCGCAGAACTACTTCGAGCTGCGCACCACGCAGCGGCAGATCCGGCTGGCGCGCGCAGACGTCGCCGCCCTGCAGGAGCGCGTCGGCCTGCTGCAGGCGCGCGTGCGGGCCGGCGTGGTGGACCAGCTGGACCTGGAACGCCAGCGCGCCGAGCTGGAAGGCCTGCAGGCGCAGGTGCCGCCCCTGCTGGCGCAGGAAGGCGCCAGCGCCAATCGCATCGCCTTGCTGCTGGGAGAGCACCCGGGCGCCTTGCGCGCGGAGCTGCAGCCGCCGGCGCAGGACACGCGTGCCGCCTTGCCGGACCTGGGGGCAGGCCTGCCTGCGGAAGTCGCCCGCCGCCGGCCCGACATCCGGGCCGCCGAAGCGCGCCTGCACAACGCCACCGCGAGCATCGGCGTCGCCCAGGCCGACCTGTATCCCAGTATCCGCATCGGCGCCCATGCCGGCCTGGAGTCCTATCTGGGCGGCGCCTTCACGGACTGGGCCAGCCGCACCTGGTCGATCGCGCCCAGCCTGGACCTGCCGCTGTTCGACCGCGGCCGGCGCCGCGGCGTGGTGCAGCTGCGGGAGCTGCAGCAGCAGGAGGCAGCCATTGCCTGGCAGCGCACGGTGCTGCAGGCCTGGCAGGAGATCGACGACGCCCTGAGCGGCTATGCCGCAGAGCGCCAACAGGAGCAGGGACTGGCGGCGCGTGCGCGCAGCGCCCGGCAGGCCTGGGAGCTGGTGCAGGCGCGCTATGACGCCGGCGCGGTCGATTTCACGGCCGTCCTCGACGCCCAGCGCGGCTGGCTGCAGGCGCGGCGCGACCTGGTCGCCAGCCAGGGCCGCCTCGGGACGCGCTTCGTCGCCGTGAACAAGGCGGTCGGCAACGTGCCGCCGGCGTCGCGCGAGTGAGCGGGACGCCGGGTGCCGGACAGGGCGCCCCAGGCTTTCTTACAATCGAAGCCATGCTGGCCAAACGCATCATTCCCTGCCTGGACGTCACCGGCGGCCGGGTCGTCAAGGGCGTCAACTTCGTGGAGCTGCGCGATGCCGGCGACCCGGTGGAGATCGCCGCGCGCTACAACGAGCAGGGCGCCGACGAACTGACCTTCCTGGACATCACCGCCACCAGCGACGGGCGCGACCTGATCCTGCCGATCATCGAGGCCGTCGCCTCGCAAGTCTTCATCCCGCTGACGGTGGGCGGTGGCGTGCGCACGGTGGAAGACGTGCGGCGGCTGCTGAACGCTGGCGCCGACAAGACCAGCTTCAACTCCGCGGCCATCGCCAACCCGGACGTCATCGACGCTGCCTCCGCCAAGTACGGCGCCCAGTGCATCGTCGTGGCGATCGACGCCAAGCGGCGCAGCGCCGAGGACGCCGCCACCCGGGGCCCGGGCTGGGACGTCTACAGCCACGGCGGCCGCAAGAACACGGGCCTGGACGCGGTAGCCTGGGCCACCGAAATGGCGAAGCGCGGCGCCGGCGAGATCCTGCTCACCAGCATGGACCGCGACGGCACCAAGTCCGGCTTCGACCTCGAGCTGACCCGCGCGGTCAGCGACGCCGTGCCGGTGCCGGTGATCGCGTCGGGCGGCGTCGGCAACCTCGACCACCTGGCCGATGGCATCCAGAAGGGCGGCGCGGACGCCGTGCTGGCGGCCAGCATCTTCCACTACGGCGAATACACGGTCGGCCAGGCGAAGTCGCGGATGGCCGAGCGGGGGATTCCGGTCCGGCTCTGAGGGCCCGCCCCGGCGTTCGGGGACAATACGGCCATGGACTGGTTATCCGAAGTGAAATGGGACGAGCACGGCCTCGTCCCCGTCATCGCCCAGGAGGCGGCGACGGGCGACGTGCTGATGTTCGCGTGGATGAACCGCGAGGCGCTGCAGCGCACCGCGGAGACGGGCCGGGCCGTGTATTTCAGCCGCTCGCGCCGCAAGCTGTGGGCCAAGGGCGAGGAAAGCGGCCACGTGCAGCAGGTGCACGAAGTCCGCCTGGACTGTGACAACGACGTGGTGCTGCTGAAGGTGACGCAGCTCGGGCACGACCCGTCCATTGCCTGCCACACCGGCCGCCACAGCTGCTTCTTCCAGCTGTACAAGGATGGCGCCTGGCAATCCGTCGAGCCGGTCTTGAAAGACCCGGCAAGCATCTACAAGTGAGCGCCATGTCTTCTGTCGATTCCCTGGCCCGCCTGGCCGACGTCATCGAGAGCCGCAAGCCGGCGAACGGCGGCGACCCCGGGAAGAGCTACGTCGCACGCCTGCTGCACAAGGGCCCGGATGCCTTCCTCAAGAAGATCGGCGAGGAGGCGACCGAGGTCGTGATGGCGGCCAAGGACGCCGACCACGGCGGCGACGCCGGCAAGATCGTCAACGAAGTCGCCGACCTCTGGTTCCACAGCATGATCGCGCTGGCGCACTACGGCCTGAAGCCGGCCGACGTCATCGCCGAACTGGAGCGCCGCGAGGGCCTGAGCGGCCTCGAGGAAAAGGCGCTGCGCAAGGCCAGCGCGCGCGAGCGCGGCGCCGAGTAAACCGAAGGAGCGGACCATGGCGGACGGCTACACCGGCGTGAACACTTCCAGCGACCGCAGCGTCATGCACCTGCTGTACGGTTTGCACACGGTGGCGCCTTTCACCCTGTGGTCGCTGTCGGTTGTGGCGCTGATCGTCAACTACATCCGCCGCGCCGACGAGACGGATGCCTTCACCGTGGCCCACCACAGCTACATGATCCGCACCTTCTGGTGGGCGATCCTGTGGCTGGTGCTGACGGTGCCGCTGTGGTTCCTGTTCGTCGTCCCGGGCTACATCGCCTGGGTCATCATCGGCTGCTGGTACCTGTATCGCTGCATCCGGGGCTGGTTGCGCTTCAACGACAATCGTCTCCCACCATGAGCCACGATCCGAACTGCATCTTCTGCAAGATCGCCGAGGGGCAGATCCCCTCGAAGAAGGTCTACGAGGACGAGGACATCCTCGCCTTCCACGACATCCACCCCTGGGCGCCCGTGCATTTCCTGCTGGTGCCCAAAAAGCACATCGTCTCCATGGCCCACGTGACCGAGGCCGATGCCCCGCTGCTGGGGAAGATGATGGCCCTGGTGCCGAAACTGGCGGCCCAGGAAGGCTGCCGGCCCTACCCGGAAGGCGGCTTCCGCGTCGTCGCCAACACCGGCGCCGACGGCGGCCAGGAAGTGGCGCACCTACATTTTCACGTGATAGGCGGTCCGCGTCCGTGGCTCAAGGGTTGAACCAACTCAGCCCGACTAGAATCTACAGGTTGTGAAGGAGTAATCCATGGGTTCGTTTTCCATTTGGCACTGGATGATCGTTCTGCTGATCGTGGTGCTGGTTTTCGGCACCAAGAAGCTGAAGAACATCGGCCAGGACCTCGGCGGCGCCGTCAAGGGCTTCAAGGACGGCATGAAGGAAGGTGGCTCGGCCCCCGAGACGCCCGTGCCCCCGGCCAACCAGGTCACCGCTGCGCAGGGTCCGTCGGCCGCCGACAAGACCACGATCGACGTCGAAGCGCGCAACAAGTCCTGAGACCCGATTAGCTCGTGATCGATCTCGGCCTGTCCAAGATGGCGCTGATCGGCGCCGTGGCCCTCATCGTCATCGGGCCGGAAAAGCTGCCGCGCGTCGCCCGCACGGTGGGCACGCTGCTGGGCAAGGCGCAGCGCTACGTCAACGAAGTCAAGGCGGAAGTGAACCGCTCGATGGAGCTGGACGAGCTGCGCAAGATGAAGGAGACGGTGGAAAGCGCCGCCCGCGACGTCGAGTCGTCGGTGCAGACCGCCGCCACCGACTTCGAAAAGCAGTGGCAGGACGCCACCTCCACGGCCTCTTCCAGCCTGTCCGATACGCCCGCGTACCCCGAGTACAAGCATCCCAAGAAGAAGTGGCGCCTGAAGCAGGGCGCCGTGCCGAACTGGTACAAGGCCCGCAACGGCGTGCGGACCCGGGCGCTGTCCGGTTCCGCCCGTGTGGCAAAGTACCGGCCGCACAAGTTCAACTGATACAGGCCGCATTTCCGGCCGGCGGCGCCGGCGGCCCAGCCCTATGTCCACCACACCCCACGATCCGGAAGACGAGCTGGCCGGCACCGAACAGCCCTTCGTCGCGCACCTCGTCGAGCTGCGCGACCGGCTGATCAAGGCCCTCATCGCCGTCGCCATCGTGGCCGCCGTGCTGGCCTTCTGGCCGGGGCCGTCGCGCCTGTACGACTTCCTGGCCGCGCCATTGGTCGCCTACCTGCCCAAGGGCGCGACCCTGATCGCCACTTCGGTGATCTCGCCCTTCGTGGTGCCGCTGAAGATCCTGCTGATGGCGGCCTTCCTGATCGCCTTGCCGGTGGTGCTGTACCAGGTCTGGGCCTTCGTCGCGCCCGGCCTGTACTCGCACGAGAAGAAGATGGTGCTGCCGCTGGTGATCTCCAGCACGGTGCTGTTCTTCGCCGGGGTGGCGTTCTGCTACTTCTTCGTCTTCGGCCAGGTGTTCCGCTTCATCCAGAGCTTCGCGCCCAAGAGCATCACGGCGGCGCCGGACATCGAGGAGTACCTGAGCTTCGTGCTGGGCATGTTCCTCGCCTTCGGCCTCGCCTTCGAGGTGCCGGTGGCGGTGGTGCTGCTGGTGCGCATGGGCATCGTCACGGCGGCGCAGCTGCGCGCCTGGCGCGGCTACTTCTGGGTGCTGGCCGCCGTCGGCACGGCCATGGTCACGCCGCCGGACGCCGGCTCCATGATCATCCTGCTGTGCGTGGTCGGCGGCCTGTACGAGGTCGGCATCGTCGCGGCGCAGGCTTTCGTGAAGCACACGAAGGCGCCGGACGACGAGGCCGAAGCGGCCAAGTCCTGAGGCTCAGCGCGGCATCTGCTGCGGGCCCTGCGGCTGCTGCGGTTGGGGTTTCGGTTTCGGCCGCTTCCCCGGCGTCACCGTCACGTCCACGCTCTCCTCACGCCGCTGCAGCTTGAACGGGGTCGCGTTGCCCGGCTTCAGGGCCGCGACCGTGGACAGCAGTTCGGAGACATTGGCGACGTCTTTGCCGCCGACCGCCGTGACCACGTCGCCGGGCCGCACGCCGGCCTGGGCGGCCGGGCCGTTCTGCAGCACGCCGGTGATCAGCACGCCCTTCTTCGCCTTCACGCCGAAGGTTTCCATCAGCTCCGGCGACAGGTCGGCCGGCTCGACGCCGATCCAGCCGCGCGTGACCACGCCGTCCTTGACGATGCCTTCCAGCACCAGCTTGGCCGTCGACACCGGGATGGCGAAGCCGATGCCCATGCTGCCGCCCGAGCGCGAGTAGATGGCGGTGTTGATCCCCATCAGGTTGCCGTTCACGTCCACCAGGGCGCCGCCGGAGTTGCCCGGGTTGATCGCCGCGTCGGTCTGGATGAAGTTCTCGAAGGTGTTGATGCCCAGCTGGTTGCGCCCCAGCGCGCTGACGATGCCGCTGGTCACCGTCTGGCCGACGCCGAAGGGGTTGCCGATGGCCAGCACCTGGTCGCCGACCTGCAGCGCATCGGAGTTGCCCAGCGTGATCACCGGCAGCCGGTCGAGGTTGACCTTGAGGATCGCGAGGTCGGTCTCGGGGTCGGTGCCGATGATCCGGGCGCGCGCCTTGCGGCTGTCGTTGAGCGCCACCTCGATCTCGGTCGCGCCCTCCACCACGTGGTTGTTGGTAAGGATGATGCCTTCGGCGCTGATGATCACGCCGCTGCCCAGGCCGGTCTGCGGCACCGCGCCCTGGTCGCCGAAGAAGAAGCGGAACCAGGGATCGTTGGACGAGGGCCGGTCCGGCGCCTTGCTGGTGTTGATGCTCACCACGGCCTGCGACGCCTTCTGCGCTGCCTGCCGGAAGCTGCCCAGCGGGATGGCCGTCGGCGCCGAAGGCGGCGCTTCCACCAGCGCGACACCGGTACTGGCCGTGGCCACGGGCGGCCGCCGGCTCAGCCATTCCGGCTTCAGCGTGGCCACCACGAACCAGGCCGCAAGCAGGATGGTGACGACTTGGGAAAAGAGCAGCCAGAGGCGTCGCATCGGCAAGGAAGGGTTCGTGGCGGGGGAAAGCCCGAGTGTAGACCGCCCCCGCGGGCACAGGGGCGCAAGCTCAGCGCCAAGAAGGGCGAAGCAGGGCGAAGGCGCGCTAGGAGCCGAGCGAAGCCAGGGCCTGCGGACGCGAGCGCGCCCAGCCGCGGCGCGGCGCCAGGGTCGCGCACTCCACGGCCACGACGCTCTCGGTGGCCGGGTCCAGCATCGCCGCGCGCGAGCGCATGCCGCGCGCCGCCGTCGCCAGCGCCTGCGCGGCATGCAGCACGTCCTCGGCCTCCAGCGGCCCCGGCGGCAGGTGGACGACGCCGACCCCGATGTCGGCCCAGACGCGCATCGGCACGCCGCCCAGCCCGGTCACCTCGATCGGGTGCCGCAAGCTGGTGGCGACGCGCAGGCCCACGGTGCGCAGCCAGGGCATTGAGGGAATGGTCTCGACCAGCGCCACGAAGCAGCGGTCCCAGTAGCGGCCCACCGGGTTCACCACGCCCAGCTGGCGCTGGATGCGGGCGGCCAGCGTGACCCACATCTCGTTGACGCCGGCGGCACCCACGTGCGTGGCGATCCGCTCGACGTCGAACACCATCACCGCCAGCAGGGCGCCGTCGCGCCCGGTGCGCTGGCGCCGCTGCAGGGCCTGCACCAGGCGCAGCACCAGCGAGCGGCCGTTCTCCAGCCGCGTGACCGGGTCCAGCGCCGCGACCCGCGCGCTTTGCTGGCGCGCCTGCCAGGCGTGGCGGTCGCGCCGCCACAGCACCACGCCGGTGAGCGCGTTGCTCAGGGCCACGCAGGCGGCCAGCGCCGCCTGCAGGCCCAGGCGGGCCGGCAGCAGGTGCATGGCCAGTGCGTAGAGGCCGGCGATGGCGGGCAGCGTGAGCAGGCAGCCGAGCGCCATGGCCAGCGCCATGTGGTCGCCCATGCGCCAGCCACGCAGGGTCAGCCACAGGGTGAGCCCGCTCCCGAGCAGCGAGATGGCGGCCGCGGCCGGCAGCTGCTGCGCGCGCGGCACCAGCAGCAGGACGGCCACGCCGGCCAGCGGCAGCGCCAGGGCGGAGACGCGCAGGCCCAGCGCCATCAGCCGGTCGCGTTGCGCCGCGCGCAGCCAGCCGTGGATCCAGAAGTTGGACAGGCCCACGCACAGCGGCCCGGCCAGCACCTGCAGTGCGTGCAACCGCGCCGGGCTGACGGGATGCGCCTGTGGCAGTACGCCACTGAGCACCAGCACCAGCAGGAACACGCTGGAGTGGTAGCTGAGGGCCCGCAGCCGCGACAGGCTGGGCCGCGCCGCGACGTCTGCCAGCCGCGCGCCGGCGACCGCGGCGATGGTTCCCAAGGCCATGCTCCACACCACCAGTGCCAGCGCGTCCATGTGCTCACCCTCCGCGGTCCTGCAGTCTAGGCGGCGGGCGGGCGCGCCGCCCGTAGGAGAATGAGGCCTGATCCTGTGACGAGATGCCATGACCCATCGGCAAGACCTGCTGCAAGCCTTCGATGAATTGCTGGAGCCGCACCGCTTCAAGGACTACGGCCCCAACGGCCTGCAGGTGGAGGGCCGCGACGAGGTGCGGCGCATCGTCTCGGGCGTCACCGCCAGCCGTGCCCTGATCGAGCGCGCTGTCGACGCCAGGGCCGATGCGATCTTCGTGCACCACGGCCTGTTCTGGCGCGGCCAGGACGGCCGCGTCACCGGCTGGATGAAGCAGCGCCTGGCGCTGCTGCTCGCGCACGACATCAGCCTGTTCGCCTACCACCTGCCTCTGGACGCGCATCCTGCGCTGGGCAACAACGCGCAGCTCGGGGACCGGCTGGGGCTGCTGGCGAGCTCCCGCTTCGGCGACCAGGACCTGGGCTTCCTCGGCGCCCGCAGTGATGGCGGCCGCTTCGACGATGCGAGCGCGCTGGCGGATCACGTGCAGCAGGCCCTGGGCCGCAGCGTCACCTGCGTCGAAGGCGCGGCCGGCACCATCACGCGCATCGCCTGGTGCACCGGCGGCGCCCAGTCGTATTTCGAGGCGGCGATCGCCGCCGGCGCGCAGGCCTTTGTCACCGGCGAGATCTCCGAGCCGCAGGCGCACTACGCGCGCGAATGCGGCGTGGCCTTCATCGCCTGCGGCCACCACGCCAGCGAGCGTTATGGCGCGCCCGCGGTCGCGGGCCATGTCGCGCAGCAGCTCGGGATCGAGCACGAATTCATCGAAGTTCCGAACCCCGCATGAAACCGCAACCCCTTGCCATCACCATGGGCGACCCGGCCGGCATCGGCCCGGAAATCGTTGCCAAGGCTTTTTGCGAAGCGCCGGAGCTGGCGCGCGGCTGCTTCGTGGCCGGCGACCTGGCCTGCATGCGGCGCGGCGCGGGCTGGGCCGCGGGGCTGGGCATCGCGTTGCCGGTCGCCGTGATCGCCGATGCGCAGGAGGCCTTGCAGGTGCCGCCCAATTGCATCCCGCTGCTGCAGGTGGGTGAGCCGGGCGAGCCGCCCGCCATCGGCCAGGTCAGCCCGCAGGCCGGTCGCCGGGCTGCGGACGCGGTGCTGTGGGCCACGCGCGCCGCGCTGCGTGGCGAGGTCGCCGCCGTCGTCACCGCGCCCTTGAACAAGGAGGCGCTCTCCGCCGCCGGCCTGCCTTATCCCGGCCACACCGAGCTGCTGCAGGCCGAGGCCGCCGCCCACGCGGGTGTGCCGCTGGCGCAGATGCCGGTGCGCATGATGCTGGCCAACGACGAACTGCGCACGGTGCTCGTGAGCATCCACGTGTCCCTGCGCGAAGCGCTCGATGCGGTGACCTTCGATCGGGTGCTGCAGACGCTGCGCATCACCGATGCTTCGCTGCGGGCCGTGCTGGCGCGCCGGCCGCGCATCGCGGTCGCCGGCCTGAATCCGCATGCGGGCGAGGGCGGCCTGTTCGGCCGCGAGGAGATCGAAGTGATCGCGCCCGCGATCGCGCAGGCGCGCGGCGAGGGGGCGGACGTGCAGGGCCCGTTCGCGCCGGACACCGTGTTCATGCGCGCGCGCCGTGGCGAATTCGACGCAGTGGTGGCCATGTACCACGACCAGGGCTTGATCCCGGTCAAATATCTGGGCGTCGAGAAGGGCGTGAACGTGACCCTGGGCCTGCCGCTGGTGCGCACGAGCCCGGACCACGGCACGGCCTTCGACATCGCGGGGACGGGCCAGGCGGATGCCTCGAGCCTGCTCGAGGCGATCCGCATGGCGCGGTCGCTCGCCGGGGCCTGATCAGGCCTTCTTCAGTTCGTCGCGGATCTCGCGCAGCAGCAGGATGTCTTCCGGCGGCGGCGCCGGTTCGGCCGCCGGCGCCGGCGTGGGCTCCTGCTGGTGCAGGCGCCGCAGCCGGTTGATCTGCTGCACCAGCAGGAAGATCACGAAGGCGAGGATCAGGAAATTCACGGCCACCGTGACGAACTGGCCCCACGCCAGCACCGGCACGCCGGCCTTGCGCAGCGCGTCCAGCGTCATCGGCGTGCCGGGCGGCGCTTCGTGCAGCGCGATGAAGTGGCTGGAGAAGTCCAGCCGGCCGATGATCGCGCCGATCGTGGGCATGACGATGTCGTTCACCAGCGAGTCGACGATCTTGCCGAAGGCACCGCCGATGATGACGCCGACAGCGAGGTCGACGACGTTGCCCTTGATGGCGAACTCGCGGAATTCGTTGAGCATCTTCTTCATGGGGCTGTCCGTCAGGTTGTTGTTGGGAGGAGAACGCAAGTATGCGGTACACCCGCACCCGTTGAAGTCGCTGGAAACGACCCGCTACAATCGCCGGTTGACCCTCAACAAACCAAGAGCATCGAGGTCTGAATGAGCAATTCCACGGTGGACGCCAGCAAACGGACGTGGTTGATCGCGTCAAGTTGTGCTGGTGCAGTGGGCGCGGGTTTCGTCGCCGTCCCCTTCGTCAGCAGCTTCCAGCCTTCCGAGCGCGCCAAGGCCGCCGGCGCCCCGGTGGAAGCGGATATCTCGGCGCTCGAGCCGGGGCAGAAAATGACCGTGGAATGGCGCGGCAAGCCGGTGTGGATCCTGAAGCGGACCCCCGAGATGATCGCCTCGCTGAAGCACACCGACGGCGAGGTCGCCGACCCGAACTCCAAGCGCACCGCCTACCCGATCCCGGAGTACGCGAAGAACGAGACGCGCTCCATCAAGCCCGAAGTGCTGGTGGTGGTGGGCATCTGCACGCACCTGGGTTGCTCCCCCGGCGACAAGTTCACCCCCGGCCCGCAGCCTTCGCTGCCGGACGACTGGCAAGGCGGCTTCCTGTGCCCCTGCCACGGTTCCACCTTCGACCTGGCCGGCCGCGTGTTCAAGAACAAGCCCGCGCCGGACAACCTGGAAGTGCCGCCGCACATGTACCTGTCGGACACGCGCCTCCTGATCGGCGATGACAAGAAGGCCTGAGGAGGACGTGCGTGGCTGAATTCAAGGAAATCTCCCCGAATGCCAGCGCCGGCGCCAAGCTGGATAACTGGCTGCACAACCGGTTCCCGTTCGCGTACCAGTTCTATTCGGACCACATGTCCGACTACTACGCGCCGAAGAACTTCAACTTCTGGTACTTCTTCGGCTCGCTGGCGCTGCTGGTGCTGGTGATCCAGATCGTCACCGGCATCTTCCTGGTGATGCACTACAAGCCGGACGCGCAGCTCGCCTTCGCCTCCGTCGAATACATCATGCGGGACGTGCCCTGGGGCTGGCTGATCCGCTACATGCACTCCACCGGCGCCTCGGCCTTCTTCATCGTGGTCTACCTCCACATGTTCAAGGGCCTGATCTACGGTGGCTATCGCAAGCCGCGCGAGCTGGTGTGGATCTTCGGCTGCTGCATCTTCCTGATGCTGATGGCCGAGGCCTTCTTCGGCTACCTGCTGCCCTGGGGCCAGATGTCCTACTGGGGCGCCCAGGTGATCGTGAACCTGTTCTCCGCCATCCCCTTCATCGGCCCGGACCTGGCGCTGATGATCCGCGGCGACTACGTGGTGTCCGACGCCACCCTGAACCGCTTCTTCAGCTTCCACGTGATCGCGATCCCGCTGGTGTTGATCGGCCTCATCGCCGCGCACATCCTGGCGCTGCACGACGTCGGCTCCAACAACCCGGACGGCGTGGACATCAAGGGCCCGGACGCGCCCAAGGACGCCCGCGGCAAGCCCCTGGACGGCATCCCCTTCCATCCCTTCTACACGGTGCACGACATGGTCGGCGTCGCCGTGTTCCTGATGGTGTTCAGCGCGATCATCTTCTTCGCGCCTGAAATGGGCGGGTACTTCCTGGAGTACAACAACTTCATCCCGGCCGACTCGCTGAAGACGCCGCTGCACATCGCGCCGGTCTGGTACTTCACGCCGTTCTACTCGATGCTGCGCGCCACCACCGACGTGATGGTCGACGTGTTCTGCATCATCGCGGCGCTGGCCGCGCTGGTGAACGCGTGGAAGGGCAAGTCCGCGGCGCTCAAGGTCGCGGGCGTCGTCGCCGCGGTCGTGGCCATCGCCCTGCTCAAGACCTTCGACGCCAAGTTCTGGGGCGTGGTGGTGATGGGCGGCTCCGTCCTGATCTTCTTCTTCCTGCCCTGGCTGGACAAGAGCCCCGTGCGCTCCATCCGCTACCGTCCGGGCTGGCACAAATACGTCTACGGCGTGTTCGTGGTGTTCTTCTTCGTGCTCGGCTACCTCGGCATCCAGCCGCCGTCGGCCGGCGGCACCATCGTCGCCCAGATCGGCACCGTCTACTACTTCGGCTTCTTCCTGCTGATGCCGTTCTGGAGCCGCCTCGGCGAATTCAAGCCCGTCCCGGACCGCATCCGGTTCGTGGCGCACTGAAGACGGAGCGACGACAAGCAATGAAGAAACTGATCCTCCTCGCGCTGCTCGCCCTGGGCCTGGGCGGCCCGGCCCTGGCCGAAGAAGGCGGTGCCGTCCACTGGGACAAGGCTCCCAGCCGCACCAACGACCTGCCGGCCCTGCAGAACGGCGCCAAGCTGTTCGTCAACTACTGCCTCAGCTGCCACTCGGCCGCCTACATGCGCTTCAACCGCCTGCAGGACATCGGCATCAGCGAGCAGCAGATCAAGGACAACCTGCTGTTCACCACCGACAAGGTGGGCGAGACCATGAAGGCGGCGATCGACCCCAAGGACGCCAAGGACTGGTTCGGCGCCAACCCGCCCGACCTGACCCTGATCGCCCGCTCGCGCGCCGGCCATGGCGGCAGCGGGGCCGACTACCTGTACACCTACATGCGCACGTTCTACCGGGACCCCGAGCGGCCCACCGGCTGGAACAACCTGGTGTTCCCCAACGTCGGCATGCCGCACGTGCTGTGGGAACTGCAGGGCGTGCGCGAACCGGTGTTCGAGACCGTCAAGGAGCACGGCTACGAGCTGAAGGTCCTCAAGGGCTGGAACCAGGTGAGCCCGGGCACCATGACGCCCCTGCAGTACGACCAGGCGATCGGCGACCTCGTCGGCTACCTGCAGTGGATGGGCGAGCCCGCCCAGAACCACCGCGTCCGCGTCGGCGCCTGGGTGCTGATCTTCCTGGCATTCCTGACGGTCATTGTGTGGCGCCTGAACGCGGCTTTCTGGAAAGACGTAAAGTAACGGGTTAATCGCGGCCTGGTGCGCCCAGGCCGCGCCGGCTACAGATCCAGAGTGGGTGCCACGCACCCACTCTTTTTGGTTTTTAAAGGACTTCCACCATGATGGTGCTCTACTCGGGAACCACCTGCCCGTTCTCCCACCGCTGCCGCTTCGTCCTGTTCGAGAAGGGCATGGACTTCGAGATCCGCGACGTCGACCTGTACAACAAGCCGGAAGACATCAACGTGATGAACCCGTACGGCCAGGTGCCCATCCTGGTCGAGCGCGACCTCATCCTGTACGAGTCGAACATCATCAACGAGTACATCGACGAGCGCTTCCCGCACCCGCAGCTGATGCCCGGCGACCCGGTCGACCGCGCCCGCGTGCGCCTGTTCCTGCTGAACTTCGAGAAGGAACTGTTCGTCCACGTGTCGACGCTCGAGTCGCGCGCCGCCAAGAGCAACGAAAAGGCGCTGGAAAAGGCCCGCGCCCACATCCGCGACCGCCTGACGCAGCTGGCCCCGGTGTTCCTGAAGAACAAGTACATGCTGGGCGAGAACTTCTCCATGCTGGACGTCGCCATCGCCCCGCTGCTGTGGCGCCTGGACTACTACGGCATCGAGCTGTCCAAGAACGCCGCTCCCCTGCTGAAGTACGCCGAACGCATCTTCTCGCGCCCCGCCTACATCGAAGCACTGACGCCGTCCGAAAAGGTGATGCGGAAATAATGGCCCCCACGCTTGCCGCCCTCGGCTCCGGCGCTGCCCCCGAGGGGGCCGTCGCCGACTTGGGGCGGCCCGGCGTCGGCGAAGCTGTATGCTTGCGCTGTAGATGAACGCGCTCGAATCGACTTCCACCCGCCCGTACCTGATCCGGGCGCTTTACGAATGGTGCACGGACAACGGCTTCACGCCGTATGTCGCAGTGCTGGTGGACGAATCCGTGCAGGTGCCGCGCGAGTACGTGAAGAACGGCGAGATCGTGCTGAACATCAGCTACGACGCGACCAGTTCGCTGAAGCTCGGCAACGACTTCATCGAGTTCAAGGCGCGCTTCGCCGGTAGCGCCCGCGAGATCATGGTTCCGGTGAACCGCGTGATCGCCATCTACGCCCGCGAGAACGGCCAGGGCATGGCCTTCCCGGTGCCGGTGCCCTCCACCGGCGAGCCGGAAAGCCGGCCTTCGCCGCTGTCCAGCGTGCCCGCCGCCCCGGCCGAAAGCCCGGAGAACCGCGTGGTGCAACTGGTCACGCCCGAAGCAGGCACTCCCCCGGATTCCGAACCGCCGAAGCCGCCGAGCGGCCCGCGGCCGGCGCTGAAGCGGGTCAAATAGCCGTCATTGCGGCCCTGAGCCGCAATCCATCGTCGCGCGGCGCCACGCCGCCACGGATGCCGGGCCAAGCCCGGCATGACAAAATGTTTTCCTTGCCGGTTTAGCTCAGTTGGTAGAGCAACCGCCTTGTAAGCGGTAGGTCGTCCGTTCGATTCGGACAACCGGCACCATCACTTCACCAGCAGCACCGGCACCGTCGACGTGCTGACGATGGCCTGCGCGACGCTGCCCATGAAAACGCTCTTGAGCGCCCCGAGGCCACGCGTGCCCATGACGATGATCTCGGCCTTCTCCTTCTTCGCCAGCTTGACGATCTCGATGGCGGGATCGCCGGCCAGCGCCACGCCGCGGCGCGCGATCTTCTCCCGCTTCAGCTGGCGCTCCACCGGGTCCAGCACCGCGCGCGCCTCTTCCTCGTAGTCGGGTCCCTTGGGCTGCACGTTCGCGGCGACGATCTCCACGCCGCGCCCGTGCACCCATTCCTGCTTCACGAGGAAGGCTACGGCCTTCTTGCAGTACTTGCTGCCGTCGGTGGCCAGGACGATCTTCAAGCGGCTTCTCCGGTGGCGGCTTGGGGATCGGCGAGCTGGGCCGCGCATTTCCGCGCGCGGCGCGCCAGCAGTTCGAGGCGCCGGATGCCTTCGACGCGCGCGATCGCCTCGTCCGGCTTCAGCTGGCCGTTGGCGGCGGATGCCAGCGTTGCCCGGCGGTGGCCCCGCTCCATGTCGCGCAGCGATCGCCAGCAATCATCGAGCCGCGCCAGCGCCGTCCTGGCGGCGTTGCCGTCCGTGGACTCGCCGGGCAGGACGCCGACTTCGTGGCCCACCGTGGCCGCGTGGCGCATCGCCTCCTGGCACAAGGCCGCAGCACGCGCTTCGTCGGAGCCGGCGGGCAGCGCCGTGGCTTCGCCCTTTTCGCCGGCCGCCTCGATCAGGCGGGAGGCTTCGTCCAGCGCCAGCAGCGTGCGCGTGAGCCGGTCCTGTTCCTCTTCCGATTCCGGCGGGCCGCTGGCTTCGGAGACGAACTCGCGCGCCTGCTGCAAGGCGTCCGCCGCGGCCGCGGACCCGGTGCTTTCCTTGCCCGCGGCAATCGAAGTGCAGACCGCCTCGAGCGCGCGCGCGACGGTCCGCCGCACGGCCTCCTCGGTCGCGATCGGCGTGAGCAGCGCTGCCGGGTCCAGGCAACGCGTCAGGTGCGAGCGCTTCTCCGGCAGCAGGCGTTCGACCAGGCGCGTGAAGCGGTCGATCAGCGGCAGCAGCACCGCGACGCCGACCACGTTGTAGGCCGTGTGATAGGCGGCCAGCAGGGTCACGCCGTCGACGGTCTGCGAAGCGCGCGCCAGCAGCGGATAGGTGAAGGGAAACAGCAGCAGCGCGATGGCCGCCGCGATCAGCTTGAACAGGATGTAGGCCAGCGCCAGGCGCTTGGCGGTGCTGCTCGCGCCGATGGCCGCCAGCGCGGAGCTGGTGGCCGTGCCGATGTTCTGCCCGATGATCAGCGCACAGGCCTGGTCCAGGCCCACGGCGCCCGCGAAATGCGCAGAGAGGGTGACGGCGATGGCCGCGGTCGAGGACTGCATCACCGCCGTCATCGCCAGGCCCAGCGCAACGAGCGACAGCACGCCCCACAGGCTGGCCCACCAGGCCGCGCCCGCGTCGTACACGGCCGGGAAGTCGGACGGCTGCAGGCTTTCGGCGAGGCTGCCCATGCCTTGCTGCAGCGTGGTCAGCCCGTACAGCACGAGCGCGAAGCCAGCGAGCGCTGCGCCGGCAGCGGACACGCGCCCGCGTCCCAGCAGCTTGACGAGCGCGCCGCCGAAGATCATCGGCAACGCAGCTGCGGTGAGCGAGACGCGCACGCCGATCAAGGCGATCAGCCAGCCGGTCCCCGTCGTGCCGACGTTCGCACCGAACACCAGCGCCAGCCCCTGGCGAAACGTCAGCAGGCCGGCGCTGACGAGGCCGATGGTCGTCATGGTCGTCGCGCTCGACGACTGCACGATCAGGGTGACGAAGGCGCCCCAGAAGGCGCCCGACAAGGGCGTGGCGGCCGCCTTGCGCAGGGTCGTGCGCAGCCCCGAGCCGGCCAGGTCCTTCAGGCCCTCGGTCATGATGCTCATGCCGAGGAGGAACAGGCCGACGCCGCCGAGAACGGTGATGGTCGTTTGCATGCGGTGCCGGCGTCGCTGCCCCGGGGCCTCAAGGCAGCACGAGGACGTCGGCTTCGGCGTCGGCGAGCAGCCGGCGCGTGACGCTGCCCAGCAGCATGTCCTCCACGCGGTTCTGCCCTTGCCGGCCGGCCACGACCAGGTCGCAGTCCATCTCGTCTTCCTGCTCGAGGATGCGCTGCGCGGCGGAACCATGCACCAGCACGGTCGCGGTCGCGGCGGGTGGCAGTCCCGCGCTCACGGCCAGGCTGGCCATCCGGTCCTCCGCTTCTGCGCGCGCCCGCCGCCGGTATTCCCCGATGTATTGCGGTTCGACACCGGCCATCCACAGCTTGCCTTCGAAGGGCGCTTCGTAGGCATGCATCAGGACGAACAGCGCACCGGGCGCCACCATGCGCGCCAGGTGCAGCGAAGGCAGCGATGCGGCGGAGAAGTCCACCGGAACCAGCACGCGGCGGTAGTCGGTGACCGGCATGCGCTTGACCACCAGCTGCGGGCGGTCGATGCGGCTGACCAGGCGCGCGGCCGTCGAACCCAGCACCATGCGCCGCAGCGTGCTGCTGCCGCGCGCGCCCAGCACCAGCAGGTCGGCATCGACCTGCGCGGCCGTCTCTTCGATGCCGGCCAGCAGCGCCTTGTCGACCACGTGCGTGGCGACGCCGACGCCATAGCGGCCGCGCACCATGCCCGCAAGTGCGGTCAGGGGCAACTCGGTCTCCTGCCGCACGCGCTCGACCAGGTCCGCCGGCACGTCGCCCAGCAGGCGCTGCAGCTCGTCCAGGCGCGACAGTGCATCGGTCACGTGCACCACGTCGAGCCGCGCGCCGGCAGCGCGTGCCACCAGCGCCGCGCGCTCGACCGCATGCCGCGCGGGAGCGGAAAGGTCGGTCGCAGCCAGCAGCCGCTTCAGTGGAGTCATTGCAGCTCCTCCCTGGGTGAAGGCCTAGTCTCGGCCGTCCACCCGCGGGTGTCAAAGCCCCAAAACCCCGGGGACTTGGGTTGCTATGAACCGGAGCGTGCCGTTAGATTGCAGCCGCATGAAACGCGATCCGGTTTCGGTCGACCTCGGGCTGCAGGGTGGTGGCGCGCACGGCGCCTTCACCTGGGGCGTGCTGGACCGCCTGCTCGAGGAGTCCTGGCTCACCTTCGACGGCGTGTCCGGCACCTCGGCCGGTGCGATGAACGCGGTCGTCATGGCCGATGGACTCGCCGCTGGCGGGCCGCCGCAGGCGCGCGCGGCGCTGGAGCAGTTCTGGAAGCGCACCTCCGATGCGGCGCTGCTGAGCCCGCTGCGCCGCGGGCCGCTCGAACTGCTCACCGGCCGCTGGACGCTCGACTACTCGCCGATCTTCAACGCGCTCGACATGGCGGCGCGCGTGTTCTCGCCCTACGACGTGAACCCGCTGGGGGCCAACCCGCTGCGTGGCATCCTGGCCGACAGCGTCGATTTCGAGCGGCTGGTGCGCGCGCCGCTGAAGATCTTCGTCACCGCGACCAACGTGCGCACGGGCCGCGGCCGCGTGTTCCGCAACGCCGACATCACGCCCGACGTGCTGCTGGCCTCGGCCTGCCTGCCCACGCTGTTCCAGGCCGTGGAAATCGACGGCGATCCGTACTGGGACGGCGGCTATTCCGGCAACCCCACGATGACGCCGCTGATCCGCGAGTGTTCGTCCTCGGACACGATCCTGGTGCAGATCAACCCGATCGAGCGGCCCGGCGCGCCGCGCAGCGCACGCGAGATCCACAACCGCCTCAACGAGGTCACTTTCAACGCCGTGCTGATGAAGGAACTGCGCGCTGCGGCGCTGCTGCGCAAGGCGGCCGACCCGGGCTCGGGCGAGGGCCGGCTGTGGGCAAACATGCGCGTGCACCGCATCGCCAGCGATGCGATGAACGATCTCGGCTACTCGTCGAAGCTGCTCGCCGAGTGGCCGTTCTTCCAGAAGCTGCGCGACGAGGGCCGCAAGGCGGCGGAAGACTTCGTCGCTGCGCACGGCAAGGACCTCGGCCGGCGCTCGACGCTGGACCTCGACCAGTTCCTGGACGGCATCTGAAGCGGCATGGGACTCGTCGGCATCCTGCTCGCACTGGCCGTCCTCGTCTGGCTTTCGTTCCGGGGCTGGAGCGTGCTCGTGCTGGCGCCGTTTGCCGCGCTGCTGGCCGCGCTTCTGTCCGGCGAGCCGCTGCTCGCCCACTGGACGCAGACCTTCATGGGCGCCGCCGCGGGCTTCCTCGCGCAGTTCTTCCCGCTGTTCCTGCTGGGCGCCCTGTTCGGCAAGCTGATGGAGGACTCGGGTTCGGTGACGGCCATCGCGGACTTCATGACCGAGAAGCTCGGGCCGCGGCGCGCGGTGCTGGCGGTGGTGCTGGCCGGCGCGCTGGTCACGTACGGCGGCGTCAGCCTGTTCGTCGCCTTCTTCGTGATCGGGCCGATGGCGCAGGCGCTGTTCCGCGCGGCCGACGTCCCGGGCCGCCTGATGCCGGGCGCGATCATCCTCGGCACCTCCACCTTCACGATGTCCGCCTTGCCCGGCACGCCCTCGATCCAGAACGCGATCCCGATGCCCTTCTTCGGCACGACGCCGTTTGCGGCGCCGGGGCTGGGCATCGTCGCGGCGGCGATCATGCTCGGCTTCGGCCTGTGGTGGCTCGCGCGTGCCGAAGCCGCGGCACGCCGCAAGGGCGAGGGCTTCGGCGAGCCGACGGTCGCGGCCGATGCGGCGGCGGAAGACCCGCTGGTGCGTGAACGCGCGACGACCGCGGCCGCTTTCGACCCGCGCGAGATGCGCAGCGGCCGGCGCGGCACCGGCCGGCCCCGCATCGTGTCGGCAACGCTGCCGCTGGCCGCCGTGGTGCTGGTGAACCTGACGATGTCGCTGGTGGTCCTGCCGCGGCTGGACACGGCTTTCCTGGCGACCGATGCATGGGGCGGCATCGCGTTGTCGCAGGTGAGCGGCGTGTGGTCGGTCATCGTTGCGCTCACCGCGGCCATTCTGCTCCTCGTGGCGCTCCATTGGCGCCGCCTGCCGAACCTGCGTGAGTCGGTCGACGCCGGCGCGAACGCCTCGGCGCTGCCGGTGCTGAGCGTCTCCAGCCTGGTCGGCTTCGGTGCCGTCGTCGCGGCGCTGCCGGCCTTCACGCTGGTGCGCGACTGGGTGCTGTCCATCGAGGGCGGCCCGCTGGTTTCGCTGGCGGTGGCGATCAACGTGCTGGCAGCGCTGACCGGCTCGGCCTCGGGCGGCATGACGATCGCGCTCGGTGCGCTGGGCGACACCTACATGCAGCTGGCCGCGCAACTCGGCATCGACCCCGGGCTGATGCACCGCGTCGCGGTGATCGGCGCCGGCACGCTCGACACCTTGCCGCACAACGGCGCCGTGGTCACGCTGCTGGCGGTGTGCGGGGCCACGCACCGCAAGAGCTACTTCGACATCTTCATGGCCGGCGTCGTGGGGCCGGTGCTGGCACTGGTCGCGGTGATCGCGCTCGGTTCGGCCTTCGGTTCCTTCTAGGGCAGCACGAGGACGTCACCGTCGGACTCCGCCAGCACCCGGCGGCTGACGCTGCCCAGGAGCATGTCGCCCAGGCGGGTCTGGCCCTGCCGGCCCATCACGACGAGGTCGCAGTCGTCTTCGTCTTCCTGCTGCAGGATGCGATGCGGCGCGGCGCCGTGCGCGAACACGGATGTGGCGGCGTCGGGCGGCAGGCCGGCGTCCGCGATCAAGGCACCCATCCGGGCCTGCGATTCCTCCCAGGCACGCTGGCGGTATTCCTCGATGTACTGAGGGTCGACCCCGGCGTAATACAGCTGGCCCTCGAAGGGCGCTTCGTAGACGTGCAGCAGCACCAGCTTCGCCGCTGGCGCCACCGCGCGGGCCAGCTGCACGGAGGGCAGCGAGGCGGCGGAGAAATCCACCGGCACCAGCACGCGCTGGTAGTCGGCGGCGGGCATGCGCTTGACCACCAGCAGCGGCCGGGTGGAGCGGCTGATCAGCCGCGCCGCCGTCGAACCCAGCACGACGTGGCGCAACGTGCTGCTGCCCCGCGCGCCGAAGACCAGCAGGTCGGCGCCGGTCGCCGCCGCCGTGTCCTCGATGCCGGCCAGCAGCCCGCCCTCGACGACGTGCGTGGTCGCCGTGATGCCGTGCCGGTCCCGCAAGGAGCCCGCAAGCGCTTCGACCAGCATCTGCGTCTGTTCACGCACCCGCTGCTCGACGTCCGCCGGCAGGCTGGCCACCAGCCGGCGCAGTTCGTCGACGCCGGAGAAGGCCGCCGCCACGTGCACCAGGTCGAGCCGGGCGCCGACGGCACGCGCCACCAGCGCCGCGCGTTCCACTGCATGCCGGGCCGGGGCGGAAAGGTCCGTCGCGGCCAGCAGCCGCCGCAAAGCCGTCATCGACTTCTCCTGCCTTCAGTAGTCGACGGCGTCGCGCGTGATCGGGCAGGTCATGCAATGGCCGCCGCCGCGCCCGCGCCCGAGCTCCGCGCCGACGATGGTGATCACCTCGATGCCTTCCTTGCGCAGCAAGGTGTTGGTGTAGGTGTTGCGGTCGTAGGCATAGACCACGCCGGGCGAGGCGCACACCAGGTTGGCGCCGCTGTCCCATTGCGTGCGTTCGCGCTGGTAGTCGCTGCCGCCGGCTTCCACCACGCGCAGCTTCTTGAGCCCCAGAGCCTCCGCCACCACGTCGACGAAGGCCTTCTTTTCGACCTGCAGCTCCACGCCGCTCGGGTGGTCGCTCGGGCGGTAGGAGAAGGTGCGCGTCTTTTCCAGGAAGTCGGGCGCGATCAGCACGCAGTCGCGGTCGGCGAAGGTGAACACGGTGTCCAGGTGCATCGCCGCACGGATCTTCGGCATGGCCGCCACGATCACGCGTTCAGCCGCGCCCTGCTTGAACAGGGTTGCCGCCAGCTGGCTGATGGCCTGGCGCGAGGTGCGTTCGCTCATGCCGATCAGCACGTTCTTGCGGCCGATCGGCATGACGTCGCCGCCTTCCAGCGTGGCCAGCCCGTGGTCCTGCAACGGGTCGCCCCACCAGACGTTCACCTTGTTGGCGAAGTCCGGATGGAAACGATAGATCGCCGTGGTGAGGACCGTTTCCTCGTGTCGCGCCGGCCAGTACAGCGGGTTGAGCGTCACGCCGCCGTAGATCCAGCAGGTGGTGTCGCGCGTGTAGAGCGTATTGGGCAGCGGCGGCAGCAGGTACTCGGTGGAGCCCGC
Source organism: Ramlibacter agri (assembly GCF_012927085.1). Lineage (NCBI taxonomy): Bacteria > Pseudomonadati > Pseudomonadota > Betaproteobacteria > Burkholderiales > Comamonadaceae > Ramlibacter > Ramlibacter agri. The sequence goes on from NZ_JABBFX010000003.1 coordinate 850,040, forward strand.
CGCTTCGCGCACCGCTTTCAGCGCGGGGCCGCCATGCGCTTCCGGGAAGTCGTAGATCGACATGCCGCCGATCAGCGTCTCGGCCAGCTTGCGGTTGTCCAGGCCTTCGAGGTAGGCGCGCAGCTCCTCGATGAAGCCCAGGCCGACCTGGTTGGGCACCATGTGCTGGTCGAGGATCCAGCGCTTGCCCTCCGGCACGGCCACCGTCTCCGCCAGCAGGTTGTGCATTTCCAGCACCTCGATGCCGCGGTCGCGCATCTTGGACACGAAGTCGAAGTGGTCCCGCCTGGCGTTCTCGACCCACAGCACGTCGTCGAACAGCAGCTGGTCGCAGTTGCTCGGCGTGAGGCGCGAATGGGCCAGGCCCGGCGCGCACACCATCACCTGCCGCAGCTGGCCCACTTCCGAATGAACACCAAACGTCATGGCTTGCTCCTTGGGTCGGTCAAAGCTGAATCCACCCCGTCACCAGGCCGTGCAGGCCGGCCAGGGCGCCGGCCACCAGGACCGCGAGGATGAGCCAGTCGGTCGGCCTGAAGACCGCTTCGCCGCGCTCGCGGCGGGCCCACAGGTACAGCAGGGTGCCGGGGGCGTAGAGCACGGCCGACAACACGATGTAGCGCACGCCGCCGGCCCACATCATGAAGAGCGTGTAGACCAGCGCGACCGCCGCGATGGCGATGTCCCGGCCGCGCTCCGCGGGCCGCAGCTCGTAGGTCTCGCCGCGCCGCGCGATCATGAAGCCGTAGGCGGCCACCAGTGCGTACGGAATCAGGTTCACCGAGCTGGTCAGGTTCAGCATCAGCGCGAAGGCATCGTTGGACCAGTAGGTGCTGATCACGAGCAGCTGCACGATGATGTTGGTGGCCCACAGCGCGGCGACCGGCACCTTGTTCCGGTTCTCGCGCGCGAACAGCGCCGGCATGTCCTTCGAGCGTGCCGCGGCGAAGCCGACTTCCGCGCAGATCAGTGACCAGGCGAGATAGGCGCCCAGCACCGAGATGATCAAGCCGGCGCTGACGAACACCGAGCCCCACGGGCCCACCACGGATTCCAGCACCTGCGCCATGGAGGGCTGGCGCATGCCGGCGATGTCGGCGCGCGGCAGCACGGCGTAAGGCAGCAGCGTGACTAACACCATCAGCGCCGTCACGCCGACGAAGCCGGTGATGGTGGCCACGCCGACGTCCGAACGCTCGCGCGCATAGCGCGAATAGACGCTGGCGCCTTCGATGCCGATGAACACGAACACCGTCACCAGCATGGTCGAGCGTACCTGCGCGAGGATGCCGCCGGTGAGGTCCGTGCCATACAGGTTGGCGCGGAACAGGTCCATGCGGAAGCCGACGACCAGCAGCACGATGAACACCAGGATCGGAATGATCTTGGCCACCGTCACGACGGTGTTGATGAAGGCCGCCTGCTGCACGCCGCGCAGGATGAGGATGTGGAACAGCCAGATGCTGACCGAGGCCAGCAGGATCGCCACCACCGTGTTGCCGTCGCCAAACACCGGGAAGAAGATGCCGAGCGTCGACTTGATCAGCACCCAGTAGGACACGTTGCCGATGCAGCTTCCCATCCAGTAGCCGAAGGCCGACAGGAAACCCGGGTAGTCGCCGAAGCCGGCCTTGGCATAGGCGAAGACGCCGGCGTCGAGGTGCGGCTTGCGCTCCGCGAGCACCTGGAACACGCGCGCCAGCATGTACATGCCGGTGCCCGCGATGGCCCACGCGATGACCGCGCCGATCGGCCCGGTCGCGCTGGCGAAGGTGCGTGGCAGGGAGAAGATGCCGGCGCCGACCATGCTGCCGACGACCATGGCCATCAGCTGCGGCCGCGACATGCGGACCGTCTGCTCGCCGGAGCTGGCCTGCTCTGGCGACTGCGACAGGACCGTGCCTTCTGCCGCGCTGCTGGTGTTTGCGCTCATGCGTCCTCCTGGGCCGGTGCCGGCCCCGCCGAGTGAGCGGGCAGGATAGGCCGGCACGCGAGCCCATGTCCAGAACGCGGAGATTGCGGTGGGCACGGTTCAGGTGGAAGATGCGCCGCCATGGCTTCCAGCAAGCAGCTCGTGCGCTACTTCAGTGCGACAGCGTCATGGATCGAGCGATTCCTGGCCGTCGTGACCCTCGTCGCGGTGCTGGTGTTCGCGTGGCGCAGCGCGCAGGTACTCGTCGTCATGGACTGGCAAGCCGCCGACACCTTCTACGAGCTGGTCTTCCGCGTGCTGCAGGTGGTGATCGGCGTGGAGCTCGCGCGCACGCTGGTCACGCACGACCTGCGCGCCATCCTCGAGCTGCTGGCTTTCGTCATCGCGCGCAAGATGCTCAAGCCCGACCTGGACGTGCTGGACATCCTCTGGAGCGTGCTGGCCTTCGTGGCGCTGCTGGCCGCGGGCCACTATTGGCCCTCCGGGACCTCGCCGGCCGACGGCGAGGAGACGGGGCGCTCGAGTTGACCCAGCCGCCCCCGGGTTTTATGCAACTCCTGCGCTCCACATGGCAGGAGTACGAGCGCGACTACGCGCGCTACTACGCAGCGGCGATGGTGTTCTATGCGCTCATCGCCCTGGTGCCATTGCTCTTGCTGCTGCTCGCGGGCCTCGGTTTCCTGCTGCGGCATTCCGACCTCGTGGCCGAGAGCGCGCGGCAGTTCCTGCAGGCGGTGGAGACCGGCTTCGGACCGCACCTGCGCGACACCGTCGAGCGCCTGTCGGAGCAGCTGCAGCAAGGCTCGGTCGTCGCCACCGCCATCAGCCTGGTCGGCCTGCTGGTGACCGGCTCCAAGCTGTTCCACCACCTGCGGATGATGTTCCGCGCGATCTGGAAGCACGAGTCGCCGCTCGCATCGGGCCCGATCATCACCATGGTGTGGCAGACCTTCCTGGAAAAGTCCAAGGCTTTCCTGGTGCTGCTGGCGAGCGGCCTGCTGCTGCTGCTGGCCTTCGTGCTCGATGGCGTGATGCATTGGGTGGCCGCGCGTACCAGCAGCGTGCCCTGGTTCGGCGAACCGGTGGCGACGGTGCTGGCCGTCGTGGTGCTGCTGGTGCTGGCGCCCCTGACCTTCGCGCTGCTGTTCCGCTACCTGCCGCCGGTGCGGCTGGCGTGGCGGCACGTGCGGCTGGCCGCGGCGATCTGCGGCGGCGCCTGGCTGATCGGCTTCGAGCTCTTCGCGCAATACGGCGCGCGCTTCGGCACGCAGTTCGGCGCCTACGGCGCGCTCGGCGGCGTGCTGGTGGCGATGCTGTGGATGAACGTCATCGCCCAGGTGATGTTCTTCGGCGCGGTGCTCTGCAAGGTCATCTCGCAACGCGACGGCGGCTAAGGGTTCGGGGCCAGGTCGCGCCGGATGCGCCGCGAGTAATCGGCCGCATCTTCGCCAGGCTGCACTTCTTCGCGCACCCGTGCGTGGGCGCGCAATTCGCGGAAGGGCAGGGCGGAGCCCAGGATGCCGGTGGCAAAGAGGTAGCGGTCCACCCAGCCGTTCAGGTAGTGCCGGATGTCGAAGCCCGAGGCCCAGCCGATCGAACGCGCATAGCGCAGCACGTTGAGCGTGCAGTTGCTTTTCAGCAGCGAATACCACTCCGGGTGGTCGGCGAGTTCGTTGATCCGCTGCGTGTAGACGAGGAACAGCCGCCGCACCCCTTCGGCGTCGGCCCGGATCGGGTACAGGAACACCGCCTCGCCGCGCTGCTTCACCCGCGAGCCGACCAGGTCGCGTTCCTCGCCGACGACGTAGATCAGCTCGAACTGCTTGAACATCGAAGCGATCGGGTTGTAACCTTCGTCGTATTCGGGCCGGGCCTCGATGGAGATCGACAGCGGTTCGGCGTTGTCGAAATTGAAGCTGAGGAAGGTGTGGGCCACCGGGCCGTCGTCCGTCCCCCAGTAGGAGATCAGCAAGTCCACCGACGCGAGGTGCGAAAGCTGGACCTCGCGCTCCAGGTAGCGCACGGTGAAGTCGTCCCGCGTCGCGCCGAAGCTGAAGTCGCGCACGCCAGCGATGCGCACGCGGTCACCGGAGACGAAGGCGCGCGGTGTCACCGCGACGTCCGGCCGCCAGGTGCGCGTGTTCGACGGCGGAATCGAGATCTCCCAGATGACGACGGCCAGGAACAGCACGGCGAAGGCCAGGCGCGGCCCGCGGCGGCGGGCGAGCCGCAGCGACCAGAAGCTGAAACCGGCAAATGCCACCGCCAGCGCAATCCGGGCCCAGGGCCAGGGCAGGTTGGAGTAGTAGATGGCGAGCGTCGCCCACAGCGCGCAGGCGAAAGCGACGAGGAACAGCAGGACGCGCCAGAGGCCGCGGAAGATGGAAGCGACGCGGCTGCGCGGTCGGGGCTGCGGCGTCATCGGCAGGTCTCCTCCATGCGGATGGCCCATTCTAGGAGTGAGGCTGGCTTGCCGCGCCACGCATCCCTCGTTCCGCGTCCGGGTATCCCTGGCTGCGGCCGGTTGCGCTGCGGCGGCCTTTCGCGCCAAATGGCGGCCGAAGTTCCAACCTGGACGGAGGAGTTTCCATGCCAATCGGATTGCCCGTGTTCACGCTGGTCCACGTCGCGTCGCCTTCTACGTGAAGCGGCTTGCGGGCCGCTGGCGCGAGGTCTTCGTGATCGGCTCGGTGCTTGCGCTGTACCTGAACGTGTTCGTGCTGCTCGCGCAGCGAGATACCGATCGGCGCGGCCCCTTCTTCAGCCTAGCGCGCGGCGCGTCCCGCCAGGTAGCCGTGGATCTGCGCCACCACGGCGGCGCCTTCGCCGATGCCGGCGCCGACGCGCTTGACCGAGCCGGCGCGCACGTCGCCGATCGCGAACACGCCCGGCACGCTGGTCTGCAGCGGCAGGGCGCGGTCCTGCCCCGTGCGCACGAAACCCTTGTCGTCGAGCGCGACCTTGCAATCCTGCAGCCAGTCGGTGCTGGGATCGGCGCCGAGGAAGAGGAACACGTGGCGCACGCGCCGCGTGTCCGCGCTGCGCGGCTCGTGGCAACGCCAGGTCACTTCGGTCACGCCCGATTCGCGGCTGCCCGCGAGACCCGAGATCTCGGAGCGCGTCCGCAGCTCGATGTTCGGAGTGGCGGTGATCCGCTCGATGAGGTAGCTCGACATGCTGGCCGCGAGCGCCGGCCCGCGCACCAGCATCCACACCTTGCTGGCGTGGCCCGCCAGGAAGACGGCGGCTTGACCGGCGGAATTGCCGCCACCCACGACCACCACTTCCTCGCCGGCGCACATCTTCGCCTCGACCGGCGAAGCCCAGTACCAGACGCCGCGGCCTTCCATCTGCTGCAGGTTGCCGCATTCCGGGCGCCGGTAGCGCGCGCCGGACGCGATGACGACGGTGCGGGCCCGCGCCGTGCGGCCGTCGCCCAGTTGCAGCAGCATCGGTTCGCCGCGCTCCGACGGCTCGCAATCGAAACCCGTCACGCGCTCCGGGATCAGCATGCGCGCGCCGAACTTCAGCGCCTGCGTGTAGGCCCGGCCGGCGAGGGCCTGGCCCGAGATGCCGGTCGGGAAGCCCAGGTAGTTCTCGATGCGCGCGCTGGCGCCGGCCTGGCCTCCGAAGGCGCGCGAGTCGACGACCACCACCGACAGCCCTTCGGAGCTCGCGTACACCGCCGTCGCCAGGCCCGCGGGGCCGGCGCCCGCGATCGCGACGTCGTACACCGCGTCGATCGCGCCGGTGTCCAGCATGCCGATGCAGCGCGCCAGTTCGGTTTCGGACGGGTTGCGCAGCACGTTGCCGTCGGTGCAGACCACCAGCGGCAGTTGCTGCGGCTCGGGCGCGTAGCGGCTGATGAAGGCCTGCGCGTCGCTGTCCGAGGCCGGGTCGAGCAGGTGGTAGGGAACGCCGTTGCGCGCGAGGAAGTTCCGCAGCCGCGCGACGTCGTGCAGTTCGGCCGAGCCGATCAGCACCGGGCCGCCGGCCCCGGATTCGATCAAGGCCACGCGGCGCAGGATCAGGGCGCGCATCAGCTTCTCGCCGAGTGCCGCTTCGGCGATCAGCACCGCATGCAGGCGCTCGCTGGAAAACTCCAGCGTCTGCGTTTCCCCGACCGCCCTGCCGTCGATGAGCGAAGGCCGCGCCGAGAGCTGGCCCAGTTCGGCGGAGAAGCTGCCGGACCGGTGCTCCACCACCGGGAAATCCTGGCCATGGCTGTCGCGTCCGACGATGCGGATCGCGCCCGAGAGCACCAGGTAGGCGCCCGCGCTCACCTTGCCGGTGCGGTAGACCTGCTCGCCATCCGCGAAACGCCGCGGCTTGCCGAAGCGGTGCAGGTGCGCGATTTCATCCGCGGCCAGGATGGGAAACATCTGCGCGTGCCGCGCTTCGAGGGTCGCGGGCTGCGGCCCGGGCTCCAACGTGGGCATGATTACTCCAGGGGCTTGAGCTCGCCCAGGACGGTGGGCAGGAGCTCGCTGACGGTCGGATGGATCTGCACCGATCGCTGCAGCACGCTGATCGGCGCCTTGGCATACATCAGCGTGCTCAGGGCGGCGATCGCTTCGTCGGCCTCGACTCCGAGCAGCGTCGCGCCGACCAGCTGCTTCGATTCGGCGTCGACCAGCACGCGCAGGAAGCCGTACTCCTCGCCTTTCTCCACCGCGCGGCTGACGCGCCGCATCGGGCGCTCGCCGATCAATGTGGGCCGCTTGCTGTCCTTTGCCTGCTGCACGCTGAGGCCCACGCGCGCCAGTGGCGGATCGGTGAACAGCGCATAGGTGAGGATGCGGTCGCTGACGCGCCGCCGGTTCTGGTTGGCGAGGCCATCCAGCAGGTTGGCGGCGACGATCTCGTAGTCGTTCCAGGTGGTGTGGGTGAAGGCGCCGCGGCCGTTGCATTCGCCCAGCGCCCAGATCCCGGGCACCGAAGTTTCGAGGAAGTCGTTCACCTCGATGAAGCCGCGCGCGTCGGTCTTCACGCCCGCCGTGTCGAGGCCCAGGTCGTCGGTGTTGGGCCGGCGGCCGGTGGCGACCAGCACGTGCGAGCACAGCGCCTCGGGCTCGTCGTCGCCGCAGCGCGCCCGTGCGCGGATTTGCTGGCCCTCCATCCGGAAGGCCATGCATTCGCTGCCCACCCGCAGGTCGACGCCTTCGCCGGCCAGCAGGTCATGCACGGCCTGCGAGACGTCCGGGTCCTCGCGCGAGATCACGCGCGCGGCGCGCTCGAACACCGTCACCTGCGCGCCGAAGCGGCGGAACATCTGCGCGAACTCGAGCCCGACGTAGCTGCCGCCCACCACCAGCAGGTGCTCGGGCAATTCCTTCAAGGCCAGCAGCGAGGAATTGGTGAGCAGGGGCACGTCGGCTATGCCCTGCATGGGCGCGATGGCCGCGCGGCCGCCTACGTCCAGGAAGATGCGATCGCTTTCCAGTTCGCGCTGGCCCACGCGCACGCGCTGGGGCCCGTCCAGGCGCGCGTGGCCGTGGACGACGGTGGTGTCCTTGAGGCCGCGGACCCAGCACTCCACGTTGGCCGCGGAGCTGCCGGCGATGCGGTCCTTGCGCGCCATCACGGAGGGGAAGTCCACGCTGACCGGCCCGCCGATGGTGATGCCGAAATCGGCCGCCCGCCTGGCCTGGTGCGCGACGCGCGCGCTGGCGACCAGCGCCTTGGTCGGCGTGCAGCCGGTATTGACGCAGGTGCCCCCGAACAGGTGGCGCTCCACCAGGGCCACGTGCCAGCCGGCGCCCGACAGGCGCGCGGCCAGGGCCGGGCCGGCCTGGCCCGCACCGATGATGATGGCGTCGAAGTGCTCCGGCATGGTGGACTCCTTGCGCGGGTGGAAACGATGGTACGGCGGCGGCCGTCCCCGTGGGGAAGGCCGATCAGCGGCCGGCGAGAGCGCGCGTCAGCTGCGCGGCCGGGATCTCCTGGCAGCCGCTGCGGTTCTGGCCCGACCACAGCGGCGAGAAGTCGCCGGAGCCGCGCTTTTCCGCCGCGGCGCGCAAGGGCGCGAGCGCCGGCGTGGCGCGCGGGAAAGGTGGTGCCTTCGGGCTCAGCGGGCCGAGTTCGCGGATGACGCGGTTGACGATGCCGCGCGCTGGCCGGCCGGTGAACACGTTGGTGACGGCCGTGGCCGGCGCGAGCGTGTTCTTCAGCGCGGCGCGATGCACGCTGCTGGTGGTGGCTTCCGGGCACAGCAGGTAGGCCGTGCCGACCTGCGCGCCGGCGGCGCCAAGCGCGCGCGCCGCGGCGACGCCCGCCGCATCGGCGATGCCGCCGGCGGCGATCACCGGCACGCGCACCGCGCGCACCACCTGCGGCACCAGTGCGAAGGTCCCGAGCTGGGCGCCGAGATCGTCGCCAAGGAAGATGCCGCGATGGCCGCCGGCCTCCCAGCCTTGCGCCACGATCGCATCGACGCCGCGTTCTGCCAGCCATACGGCTTCCTGCACGGTGGTCGCGCAGGCGAGCACCTTCGCGCCCCAGGCGCGCACGCGCTGCAGCAGCTCCGGCGCAGGCAGGCCGAAATGGAAGCTGACCACCGGCGGCCGCAGCGCTTCCAGCACCTCCGCGGCGGCGGCGTTGAACGGCGTGCGCCCGGGGCCGGAGGCGGTGGGGCCCTCCGGGATCTCCAGCTCACGGTAATACGGTTGCAGCGCCTCGCGCCAGGCCGCATCCACCGCCGCGTCGGGCGCGGCTTCCGTGTGGGTGAAGAAGTTGACGTTGAAGGGGCGGTCCGTCGCGGCGCGGATCGCGGCGATCTCGCTGCGGATCGCGTCCGGGCCCAGCATGGCGCAGGGCAGGGAGCCCAGGCCGCCGGCGCCGGACACGGCTGCGGCCAGCGCGCTCCCTTGCACGCCCGCCATGGGCGCCTGGATGATGGGCAATTCGATGCCGAGCAGGTTCTCGAGGCTCATGAACTTCTCCTTCAGGGGCGGCCGACACTGTAGCAAGCGGGGGCATCCGCTGTCCGGCCCCGCGCATCCCTACACTGCCGCCAAGGAGGTGTCATGCACTACTTCCTCGGGGCCGTCCTGTTCCTGTCGCTCGTTTCGGCGAACGCCCAGGTGTTCCGCTGCACTTCGCCCGGCGGCAAGGTCGAGTACTCGGACGCGCCCTGCGCGCCGGGCAGCAAGGACGCCCACCAGGTCGCGCCCAAGGCGACGGTCGACCCGGCCGCCCTCCAGCAGGAAAACCAGCGGCTACGGATGCAGGTGCTCGAAGAGGAGAACCGCCGGCTGAAATCGGAAGTGGCCGCGGCCCGCAACGCCGCTGCGGCCCCTGCGCCGGCCGGCCCTGTCGTCGGGCGGACCGCCGCCGACATCCAGGCCGACCGCGCCGACTCCTTTGCCTGCCGCCAGGCAAAGCGCGACTACGAATTCGCGCTCAGTTCGATCGGCGGGCGCAGCACGGTGCCGGCGGCCAAGGCCGCCATGTACAGCGCCTGCGGACTGCAGCCGCCCAGCGAAACCACCGTCGAAGTCCGCGACCGCCGCTCCAGCACCTGCGTGCGCGTGGGCGGCATCTTCCAGTGCCACTGACGCGGCCAGAACGGAGAGTTACCTGTGTAGCCGGACGACCGGGCGGGCCGGCTGGACGGACGGCGCCCGCGCTTACTTTCCGCCACTTCCCACCTTGAGGCGGATTGCGCTAACCTGCCACCCTCGGCTGTTGAGCTTGGCCTGCAGGACAGGCAGCAATTGACGGAGCTTCGCAGCCGCGGCGTTGCCTTCGACCAGAAGACACCAGGTGGTCCCCTCGATGGGACCGGGACGGACCAGGGCACGCAGGGGGGCAGGAATCAGGGGCTGGATGGCCTGGAGGCGTTCGCCGGACTCGCGCGCAAGCTGCGTGAGCCGGGCGAGGGTCGGCGATTCCTGGGCAGCCACGTGCGCGGATACCGGTGCGTGGCGGCGATTCATGCGTCGTTGAGGAGGAAAAGAAAAATGCATTTCATTATCACGGATGCCTCCCTGGCCCGGAGCCGGGCGATCCACCTGAGCGGCACCAAGCTGGTGCTGGCGCTCGTGGGCCTGTCGCTGGTGATGATGCTGTTGGCCGCCGGCCTGTACCACTACGTGTTCCTCAAGGGCGCGCGCGAGCGCTGGCCGGTGGTGGGCGCGCTGGTGCGCCTGGTCGTGGCGGACGAATTCGAGCAGCGCGACCGCTTCATGCGCGAGAACCTGGACGCCATGGCGCGCCGCCTGGGCGACATGCAGGCGAAGATGCTGCAGCTGGAAGCCCTGCGCGACCGCGTCTCGGGCCTGGCCGGCATCAACCCGAACGACCTCAAGGTGGCCGGCTCCGGCCGCGGCGGCGCCCTGGTGGAAGGCCACGCGATGTCGATGCAGGAACTGCAGAAGACGCTGGACGACCTCGAGAAACTGACCGGCGAGCACCAGGACCTGTTGACGGTGATGGAGTCGCGCCTGATCGACCAGCGCCTCAAGACCATGATGCTGCCCACCCAGCACCCGGTGAACGGGCCCCTGGGTTCGCCCTTCGGCTGGCGCATCGACCCCTTCAACGGCCACTCCGCCCTGCACACCGGCCTGGATTTCCAGGCGGTCGTGGGCACCCCCATCCAGGCCGCCGCCGGCGGCGTGGTGGTGGCGGCCGAAGTGCACCACGAATACGGCAACATGATCGAGATCGACCACGGCAACAACCTGATCACCCGCTACGCCCATGCCTCGAAGCTGCTGGTGAAGAAGGGCGACCTGGTCCGGCGCGGCCAGAACATCGCCCTGGTCGGCACCACCGGCCGCTCCACCGGCCCGCACCTGCATTTCGAGGTGCTGGTCCAGGGCGTGCCGCAGGACCCGATGAAGTTCCTGAACGCCGGCCGCAACGCCGCGCCGGCGGCCGTTGCCGCCCTGGCGACCGACGTGGCCGCGCCCCGCGCCGTCCACTGATTTGTCCGACTGGAACGTAGGCGGGCGCCGCTTCCGCGGACCCGTCCTGCCCACCTTTCCCCTGCACAGGTAAAATCCCTGGCTTCGCCACCCTTGCGTTCTGCCTGGGCGGCGCCAACTGGATCCTGCTGAACACAACAAGAGGATTGCCCTGACCCGGCCCTTCGCGGCTGCGGCGGAACCGCGTTCATGGCCACCAACTTCCTGACCAAAATCTTCGGCTCCCGTAACGACCGGCTGCTCAAGCAGTACCGCAAAGTCGTGGAGCAAATCAACGGCCTCGAGGCCGGGACGGAAAAGCTGTCCGACGAGCAGCTGCAGGCAAAGACGCAGGAATTCCGCGCCCGCCTTGCAGAGGGCGAGACGCTGGACCAACTGCTGCCCGAGGCCTTCGCCGTCGTGCGTGAAGGCTCCAAGCGCGTCATGAAGATGCGCCACTTCGACGTGCAGCTGATGGGCGGCCTCGCGCTGCACCAGGGCAAGATCGCCGAAATGCGCACCGGCGAGGGCAAGACCCTCACCGCCACGCTGCCCGTGTACCTGAACGCCCTCTCGGGCAAGGGGGTGCACGTCGTGACGGTCAACGATTACCTGGCCAATCGCGACGCCCAGTGGATGGGCCGGCTGTACAACTTCCTGGGCCTGTCGGTGGGCATCAACCTGCCGCAGATGCCGCGCGAGGAGAAGCAGGCCGCCTACCGTGCCGACATCACCTACGGCACCAACAACGAGTACGGCTTCGACTACCTGCGCGACAACATGGTGTACGAGGTCGCGGACCGCGTGCAGCGCGTCCTGAACTATGCGATCGTCGACGAAGTGGACTCGATCCTGATCGACGAAGCGCGCACGCCGCTGATCATCAGCGGCCAGGCCGAAGACCACACGGATCTGTATCAGGCGATCAAGAAGGTCGTGCCGCTGCTGGTCAAGCAGGAAGGCGAAGCCGACCCGCGCACCGGCGAAGGCGTCACCAAGCCGGGCGACTTCACGGTGGACGAGAAGGCCCACCAGGTCTTCCTGACCGAAGCCGGCCACGAGAAGGCCGAACGCGTGCTGTTCAACCTGGGGCTGATCCCCGAGGGCGCCACGCTGTACGACCCGGCGAACATCTCGCTGATGCACCACCTGAACGCGGCGCTGCGTGCGCAGCACCTGTACCACCGCGACCAGCATTACGTGGTGCAGGACGGCGAGGTCATCATCGTCGACGAATTCACCGGCCGCCTGATGGCGGGCCGGCGCTGGAGCGACGGCCTGCACCAGGCCGTGGAAGCCAAGGAAGGCGCGCAGATCCAGCCCGAGAACCAGACGCTGGCCTCGATCACCTTCCAGAACTACTTCCGCCTGTACGGCAAGCTGTCCGGCATGACCGGCACGGCCGACACCGAAGCCTACGAATTCCAGGAGATCTACGGCCTGGAGACGGTGGTGATCCCGCCCAACCGCATCAGCAAGCGCGACGACCAGCTCGATCGCGTCTACAAGACGGGGCGCGAGAAGTACGAAGCGGCCATCAAGGACATCCGCGAGTGCTACGACCGCGGCCAGCCGGTGCTGGTGGGCACGACCTCGATCGAGAACTCCGAAATCATCTCGGACCTGCTGAAGGCGGCGAACCTGGAGCACCAGGTGCTCAACGCCAAGCAGCACGCCCGCGAAGCCGACATCGTGGCGCAGGCCGGCCGGTCGAAGATGATCACCATCGCCACCAACATGGCCGGCCGCGGCACGGACATCGTGCTGGGCGGCAACGTGGAGAAGGCCGTCGAGGCGGTGGAAGCCGACGAGTCGCTGGACGAAGCCACCAAGCAGGCCCGCGCCGCCGAACTGCGCGCGCAGTGGCAGGTGGACCACGACCACGTGGTCAAGCAGGGCGGCCTGCGCATCATCGCCACCGAGCGGCACGAAAGCCGCCGCATCGACAACCAGCTGCGCGGCCGCTCGGGCCGCCAGGGCGACCCCGGCTCCTCGCGCTTCTACCTGTCGCTGGACGACCCGCTGATGCGCATCTTCGCGGGCGACCGCGTGCGCGCCATCATGGAGCGCCTGAAGATGCCCGATGGCGAGGCCATCGAAGCCGGCATCGTCACCCGCTCCATCGAGAGCGCGCAGCGCAAGGTTGAAGGCCGCAACTTCGACATCCGCAAGCAGCTGCTGGAATACGACGACGTCGCCAACGACCAGCGCAAGGTGATCTACCAGCAGCGCAACGACATCCTCGACGCCAAGGACCTCGGCGCCCAGATCGCGGCGCTGCGCGAAGGCTGCTTCACCGACATCGTCCACCAGTACGTGCCGCCGGAGTCGGTGGAGGAGCAGTGGGACCTGCCGGCCCTGGAGACGACGTTGCGCGACGACTGGGGCATCGAGCTCGGGCTGAAGAAGGAAGTGGAATCCTCTTCCTCCATCACCGACGAGGACCTCGCCGAGCGCGTGATCGCCGCGGCGCACGCCGCCTTCAAGGCGAAGGTGGACCTGGTCGGCGAGGAGAACTTCACCCAGTTCGAGCGCATGGTGCTGCTGCAAAGCATCGACTCGCACTGGCGCGAGCATCTGGCCGCGCTGGACTACCTGCGCCAGGGCATCCACCTGCGCGGCTACGCGCAGAAGCAGCCCAAGCAGGAATACAAGCGCGAGGCCTTCGAGCTGTTCGGGCAGATGCTCGATGCGGTGAAGAACGAGGTCTCCAAGATCCTGATGACGGTGAAGATCCAGTCCGCCGAGCAGCTGGAGACGGCTGCCGAGGACATGGAAGAACGCGCCGAGAACATCGCCAACGTCACCTACACCGCTCCCACCGAGACCGGCGAGGTGCAGAGCGTGGTCGACGAGACCACCGCCGCGGTGGCCGTCGCCGACCTGCCGCGGGTGGGCCGCAACGACCCCTGCCCCTGCGGCAGCGGCAAGAAGTACAAGGCCTGCCACGGCCGCCTGACCTGATGGCCGGTAGCACCCGGCCGATTGTCGGTCGGGTGCAGGCGCGCTGACACAATCGGTAAGTCTCTGTAACTACCCTGTCAGCTCTGACAGGGGTTGCAACGGCTGGCGTTGCTTTGGCAACTCCAATGGACCCTTCGAACAGAAGAGCAGTCCATGGAAGTCCTCACGCGCCCCACCAGCGGTACCCCTCAAACGAAGGTCGAACCCGGCCTGTCCGCGCACCTGCGCCGGCGCATCGCCACCACTTTCCAGTCCCGCTGGGAAAACGAGTGGGGCAAGCGCTTCGTCACCCACGGCAGCGAGCCCGGCCCCAACGCCGTCCGCCTGGATGGCAACGACTACCTCTCGGTCACCGGCCACGCCGCGATCGTGCAGGCGCAGCTGGACGCCTTGCGGCGCAACCGCGATTTCATCGTGCAGTCGGGCGTGTTCCAGCTCGATGGCAGCCCCAGTTCGCGCTTCGAGGGCGCGCTGGCGGACTTCGTCGGCAAGGAAAGCGCGCTGCTGTGCCAGTCCGGCTACACCGCCAACCTGGGGCTGATCCAGGTGGTCGCGGACCCGGAGACGCCCTGTTACGTCGACAGCCTGGCCCACATGTCGCTGTGGGAAGGCGTGCGGTCGGCTGGCGCGCCGGCGGTGTCCTTCCGCCATAACGACCCCGAGCACCTCGATCGCATGATCCGCCGCGACGGCCGGCCGGGCCTGGTGATCGTCGACTCCGTCTACAGCACCACCGGTGCGCTCTGCCCGCTGGAACGGATCGTGGAAGTGGCGGAGCGCCACGGCTGCATGGTCCTGGTCGACGAATCGCATTCACTCGGCACGCATGGCCCCGAGGGCCGTGGCCTGTGTGCGGAGCTGGGGCTCACGCATCGCGTCCACTTCATCACGGCCAGCCTGGCCAAGGCCTTTGCCGGCCGCGCGGGCTTCTTCACGCTGCCGGACGAACTGCGGCCCTACCTCATGTGCCACAGCTATCCGAGCATCTTCAGCTCCTGCCTGCTGCCGCACGAACTGGCGGGCCTGGCGGCGACGCTGGAAGTGGTGCGCGCCAGCGACGCGGAGCGCGCGCGGCTGCGCGCCAACACGCTGCGCATGCGGCGGGCCTTGGAGGACGCGGGCTACCCCATCGCGCACGGCAGCGAGCAGATCATCGGCCTGGAAGCCGGGCCCGAGGCGGACACCTTGGCACTGCGCGATCGCATGGAGGAGCGCGGCGTGTTCGGTGCCGTGTTCTGCGCACCGGCGACCAGCCGCAACCGCTCGATGCTGCGGCTGACGCTCAATGCGTCATTGACCGACGCGGAGATGCAGCACGTGGAGTCCGTGGCGCGCGAACTGGCGCCGGTGGTGAAGCCGTGGGAGTGGGCGATCGCGCGGCGGTTGAAGTAGGGGGTGCAGCTTGCTGCGCACCCTACTCCTGAACGTGGCGTTTGGGCTGGCGTGACAGCCAGCGGCTGTAGCTGTTGTTCGGGTCCGGCCCGCTCGGGGCCTCCACCGGGAACAGCGCGCCGAGCAGGGCGCCGGCGCCTTCACCGACCGGGAAGCTGGGGACCAGCGAGACCGGTTGCGACGAGGACAGCGCGGTCCGCAGCTCCATGTCGGCCAGCTTCTGGCCGCTGCGGATTTCTTCCACCGCGGCCGGCGGCACGCCCGCTGCTTCGGCCACTTCCGCCAGCGTGCGCAGGCCTTCGCGCGTTTCCAGCTGCAGCCAGCTGATCTTGCCGTTGGCGTCCATGCCCAGCACGCCGAAGGGCTCGCCGATGGCGACGTGCTCCACGAAATGCTTGGCGCAGAAGGCCGACAGCCAGTCGCCCACGCCGGGCGTGCGCAGCAGCGCGTTCTGCTCCGGCTTCAAGGTGACGCGCCAGGTCTGCGCATGGCGTGCGTGCGACGTGAACAGCAGGCGCTCGACGGCCTCGATGAGGCGGCGCGAGATGTCCGGCGTCTGCTTGGGGATGAACTGGTCGATGAGCCCGCGGTTGAAGGCCCGCACCGCCACCTGCTCGTCGGCCTGGCCGGTGAGGAGCACGCGCGCGCCGGGCCAGTCGCCGAGTTCGGCCAGTGCCTGCAGGCCGTCCATGCCAGGCATGGAGAAGTCGACCACGCACACGCGCGAGAGCATGTAGCGCTCGGTGTACTTGGACCAGTAGCCCAGGATCTGCGGGATCAGCGGCTTGCCCTCGCGCCAGTGCTCAATGAGCTGCTGCTGGTTCCAGGCGTCCGCCTCCCAGAACGGCGGCTCCTGCAGCAGGTAGGCGATGCAGTCCGCCGGCCGCAGGAACAGCTTGAGGTGCCAGTGCCGGGGCAGCACCAGGGCGAGCATCTCCAGGTAGTCCGGATCGTCGTCCAGGAACACCACGGTGCCGGGGCGGTGGAAGAGAGGGAAGGTCATGGGCGGGGCGCAGGGCTCATTGTGCTACGCCAGCGGTAGTTCGACCGTGAACATCGCGCCCTTGTGTGGGGCGGATTTCACGCGAATGGAGCCGCTGGCTGCCTGCACCACGCGTTGGCAGAAGGCCAGCCCCAGGCCGTGGCCGGTGCCGCGGTCCGTGGAAAAGAAGGGCTGGAAGATGTTTGCCTGCAGGTCTGCGTCCATGCCGACGCCATTGTCGGTGAAGACGATGCGCCCCCGGTTGGACTGGGCGCCGACCTCGATCAGCAGGTCGCCGGGGCGGATGGCAGTGGAGGCCGCCGCCAGCGAGCGCAGCGCATTCTTCACCAGGTTGGCGATCACCTGCTGGAACAGCGAGCGCGAGCCGCGGAAGCGGAAGTCGGAGTGCACGCGCACCACCACGCTCTCGCGCTCGCGGCTGCTGCGGAAGGGATAGTCCGCCAGCGCGTCGTGCACCAGGTCCGACGCGCCGACCAGCTCCGTGTGGATCGGCAGGCGCATCAGCCGCGCGTTGGTGATCTGCATGTCGATCTGGTGGTTCATGTTGCGCACCAGGCCGGTGAGGCGCTGCGACAGCATCTCGACCCGCGCCGCGTCCATCTCGTCGCGCGTCTCGTTGCGCAGCGCCTCGCCGATCAACTGCATGGTGGCCAGCGGCGTGCGCAGTTCGTGCGCCATGATGCCCATCGTCCCCAGCGTGTAAGTGAGCTGCTCGCGCCGCAGGTTGGACGAGGACAGGCCCAGCACGATGCCCATGAACCAGCAGAAGGACAGCACGATCGCGTTGGTGAGGGCGAGCTCGAGCGGGATGGCGGGCGAGTCCGGGAACAGGACGTTGAACATCGCCCAGGCCACCGCCAGCGCGCTGAAGCTGCCCACGGTGGCCAGCCGCCAGTCCGTGAGGTGGTAGTAGATCAGCACCGCCGCCCCCAGGCTGGCCAGCCAGACCGCGTTGCCGCCGTTGCAGAAATACATCCACGAGAAAAACCAGGGCAGGGTGATCCAGAAGATGAGCGAGAAAGTCGCCGCGGCCAGCCGGCTGGGCGGCCGGGCAGTGATGCCCGGGATGACCAGCAGGCT
Source organism: Ramlibacter agri (assembly GCF_012927085.1). Lineage (NCBI taxonomy): Bacteria > Pseudomonadati > Pseudomonadota > Betaproteobacteria > Burkholderiales > Comamonadaceae > Ramlibacter > Ramlibacter agri. The sequence goes on from NZ_JABBFX010000003.1 coordinate 867,321, forward strand.
CAGGCCGAAGGCCGACATCAGCAGGCGCAGCACCAGGTTCTCGTAAGGCTGGGGCAGCCATTCCGTCCAGATCAGCCAGAACAGCGGGTGGCCCATGAGCGTCGAGATGCCCAGGGCGCGGATGCGCCAGGTCGAGGGATGCAGGATCGGCTCGACCAGCGACCGCTTGAACTCCGTGGAAACCCAGGACCGCACCCGCTGGAGGCCGGCCCGGTACAGCGCGCGGGGCGAAGCGGGAAGGGTGGGGGGCCGGCGCAAGTCCTCTCTCATCGGTATCGGTGATATTGTCACAGGCCGGCAACTGCGAGTGGTATGGGGATCCCTGTTAACTTTGACAGCGTCAGCCTCGATGGCGTCCTCAGCGACTGGGTGGCTGCGCTGCGCGAATTTTCAGTCGAGGCCGTGGTCATCCTCGGCCCCGATCCCTTTGGCGGCAACGAGGACCGACAGGTGGTCGCCGTGCACCCCCCGGTGGTCGCGGAGGCCGCCAATGCGCTGGCCGAGAGCCGTGACTTCGGCGCCCGCTGGCGCGACTCCGACGCGCCCCTGGTGGCCTGGCAGACCATCGCGCGCTCCGACCCGATGCATTCCAGCCGCTGGCGGATGTTGTGGCTGGCCCACGGTTACCAGACCCTGGTGCGGGTGGAGTTCTCGCTGCCGGCCGGCCGCGCCTTCGAATGCTTCATGTTCAGCCCGCGCGAGCTGACCGACCGCGCGGACGCTGCGGCGATGGCCTGGTCGGCCCTGAACATCTGGCCGCTCGTGAAGCGCTCCATCGCCCAGGCCCGGTCCACCCTGAGCCGGCGCGAGCGCGAATGCCTGGAGCTGGCTTTCGAAGGCCTGACGGCACGCGAGAGTTCACAGCGCCTGCAGTGCAGCGAGCGCACGGTGAACTACCACATCGCCAATGCGATGAACAAGCTGAGGGTGGACAACAAGATGGCCGCGATCCAGCGCGCCTGCTTCCTCGGCGCGATTTAGGCTTTGCCCTGCTCGACGGCGTCGTTACCATTGCGGCCATGGAAGACGACGACCGCACCGCCTCCCTCATGACGCCGGCCAGGCTGGCGCAGTTGCAGGAAAGGCCCAAGCAGGCCGCCAGTCCGGCGGCCTGGCTCGACCAGCTGGCCACCGACGCCGGCAGTGGCCACGTGCGGCGCCTGCTGGACCTGCGCAAGACGCTGGAAGCCCAGGTGCGCGAGCGCGGCTACGCCGGCGTCCGGCAGGCGCTGGAAGCGCTGGAGGTCCAGGTCAGCCAGCTCGATTTCTCGCTCCTGGAACGCAAGGGCTGGCTGGCGCGCGCCACCGGCAAGGGCAAGCAGGAAGCGGCGGGCTTCGTGGCCCAGGCCGGGCGCATCCAGCGGGCCGGCGAGGACCTGCAGGACGAGGCCAAGGCGCTGGCCAAGCGGCTGCAGGCGCAGGCCGGCGCCGGCGACCGCGTGCTGCTGGAGTTCGACGTCGAGACCAAGGCGATCGAGAAGATCGTCGAGCAGGGCGCCCGCTGGCTGCAGGACATGCGCAACCAGCTCAAGGTTCGCGAGGCCGCCGGCGGCGACGCGGCGGCGCTGAAGGCCATGCAGGAAGACTCGGCCCGCTGCGAGCTGCTGGTGGGGCGCCTGAAGGTGCTGCGCGGCGCCACTTCGGCGGCTCACCAGGCCGCCGAACGCTGCCGCGCGGCCGGCGACGACCGGGCGGCCCTGCTGGAGCGCCTGCAGCAGCTGCTGCAGGACGAATGCACCGCCTGGCAACAGGCCGCGGGGCCCATCACCGAAGCGGCGCGTGCCGGCGGCGTCGCTGGCGCGGACGTGGAGGCCGCGCAGCGCGCCGGGGTGGATCTGCAGTCTGCCTTGCGGCAGGCGGTGGAGGATTGCGACCAGCTGGCGTCGTGCGAAGAGGCTCTGGCCGGCGAGATCGCAGCCGTGCAGGAGCCGCTGCAGGCCGCGGCCTGAGGCCGCCGCCATGAGCTTCCTCGCCATCGACATCGGCAACACGCGCCTGAAGTGGGCGCTGTACCCGCAGGCCGAGCCCGGCGCGCAGGCGCTGGCCCACGGGGCGGAGTTCCTGGAGAACGTCGACAAGCTCGCCGACGGGCCCTGGGCCGACCTGCCCAAGCCGGACTTCATGCTGGGTTGCTGCGTGGCCGGCGACCAGGTGCGGCGCCGCGCCGAGGAGCAGATGGAGGAGTTGTGGGACGTGCCGGCCGCCTGGGTGGTGGCCAGCAGCCAGGAAGCCGGCGTCTCCAACGGCTACGACCACCCCACGCGCCTGGGCGCGGACCGCTGGGTGGCCATGATCGGCGCGCGCCACCGCATGCTGGCCGAGGGGCCGGCGCGGCCGCTGGTGGTGGTCCTGATCGGGACGGCGGTGACGGTGGAAGCGGTCGATGCGCAAGGCCGCTTCCTGGGCGGCTTCATCCTGCCGGGGCACGGCATCATGCTGCGCGCGCTGGAAAGCGGCACCGCCGGCCTGCACGTGCCGACCGGCGAAGTGCGCGAATTCCCGACCAACACCAGCGACGCGCTCACCAGTGGCGGCACCTTCGCCATCGCCGGCGCGATCGAGCGCATGGTGCAGCACGTGCGCCGCCATTGCGGCGCCGAGCCGGCGCGCATCATGACCGGCGGCGCCGGCTGGAAGATGGCCCCGCACATGGGGCTGGACTTCGAACTGGTGGAAAGCCTGGTGTTCGACGGGCTGCTGGTGATCGCGCAGGAGCGGCGCCGCTCGCCCTAGGGCGCCAAGCCGTCGACGGCCTGCACCAGCGCCTCGCGGCCCTGCGCGAGGATCTGCTCGCGCCACAGGTCGGTGTCCGTGTAGAACGAGTCGAAGACCCGCTTGCGCACGGCGTCGGCCAGCGCCTGCGGCGCGTCGGAGTGCCGGCGCAGCCATTGCTCGCCGCGCAGCGCCTGCAGGCCTTCCAGCACCGGCACGGTGCCGTATTCCATCGCCAGGCCCGTGTATTCGGCCTGCGGGCACTCGTCGTAGAAGGCGTTGAACATCAGCCCCGTGAGGAAGGGCGAGGTCGACGAGCCGTCGTAGATCGAGGTCACCGGCGTGCGGCCGCCGCCGTCCCACCAGGCCCGCGCGCGCTCCAGCGTGGCTGCATCATCGCGCGCCGCGAAGATGCGTTCACCGACGCCGGTGGGCCCCAGGCCCGTGTGGATGTCGATCCAGGCGATCTGCGCCGCGTGGCGGCCGTGTGCCCGCAGCACTTCGCGGAAAGTGCGGTTGCTCCAGGTGGGCGCCTGGCCGCCGAAGAACAGGCCGTTGCTGAACTCGTACTGGCCGCCGCTCACGGCCGCCTGGTAGCGCTTGGGGCCGCCGTTGGCAATGTAGGCCTGGATGCCGGCGGTGTTCTCCGCGGTCGGCGGCCATTGCTCCGGGATCAGCAGGTCGTGCAGCTCGCGGTAGCCGGCGTTCACCGGCAGGGGCTGGCCGAAGTCGTGGAAATTGCGATTGAGGTCGACGTTCTCCTGCGTCGCCCGGCCGAAGTACGAGAAGCCGAAGGGATTGAGCGCGTGCACGTACAGCACGGCCACGCCAGCCTCCTGCGCGCGCCGGCGGAACTCCTCGTCGCGCAGCGCCGCCACCTGCACGCCGCTGCCGCAGAACCCTTCGACGCCATGGCAGGCGCTGGTCAGCACCAGCAGCTTGGCCGCATCGGGATGGCCGTCGCGGGCCACGTCCATCGCCAGCTGCTCGCCCTGCAGCCCGGGCTCGGGGCAGGGCTTGGACTCCACCGCCAGGCCGGCGGCGTCGGCGGCTTGCAGGAACTTCTGGCGAGCCTCGGCGTAAGTGGGGGCGAAGCAGTCGTTGGCTGCCGCGCTCATGCTTTTTCTTTCGCCAGCCAGGCTTCGGCCAGGCGCACCCAGTAGGTCGCGCCCAGCGGGATCAGGTCGTCGTTGAAGTCGTAGCTGGGGTTGTGCAGCATGCAGGGGCCGGCGCCGTGGCCCATCTCGCGATGGCGGCCGTCGCCGTTGGAGATGAAGCAATAGGCGCCCGGCTTGGCCTGCAGCATGAAGGCGAAGTCTTCCGCGCCCATGGTGGGTTCCTGGTCCAGCACGTTCTGCGGGCCGACGACGGATTCCATCACCTGGCGGGCGAACTCCGCTTTGGCCTTCGAGTTGATCGTCGGCGGGTAGTTGCGGTGGAACGCGAACTCCACCTTGCAGTCGTGCGCCGCGCCCACGTGCTCGGCGATCTGCTGCATGCGCTTCTCGATCAGGTCCTGCACAGCGACGGAGAAGGTGCGCACGGTGCCTTGCAGCTCGCAGCTGTCGGGGATGACGTTGGTGGCTTCGCCGGCGTGGATCATCGTCACCGAGATCACGGCGGCTTCGATCGGCTTGGTGTTGCGGCTGACGATGGTCTGGAAGGCCTGCACCATCTGGCAGGCCACCGGCACCGGGTCGACGCCCAGGTGCGGCATGGCGCCGTGGCCGCCCTTGCCGCGGATGACGATCTTGAATTCGGCGGTGGACGCCATCACCGGCCCGGGGCTGACGGCGAACTGGCCGACCTGGCCGCCCGGCCAGTTGTGCATGCCGAACACGGCTTCCATGGGGAACTGCTCGAACAGGCCGTCGCGGATCATCTCGCGAGCGCCGCCGCCGCCTTCCTCGGCTGGCTGGAAGATCAGGTAGACGGTGCCGTCGAAATTGCGGTTCTTCGCGAAATGCTGCGCCGCGGCCAGCAGCATGGCGACGTGGCCGTCGTGGCCGCACGCGTGCATCTTGCCGGTGTGCTGGCTGGCGTGGGCGAAGGTGTTGAACTCCTGCATGGGCAGGGCGTCCATGTCGGCGCGCAGGCCCACGGCGCGCGTGGACGTGCCGTTCTTCAGGATGCCGACCACGCCGGTCTTGCCCAGGCCCCGGTGCACCGGGATGCCCCATTCGGCGAGCTTGGCGGCGATGACGTCGGCGGTGCGCACCTCTTCGAAGCACAGTTCGGGGTGGGCATGGATGTCGCGGCGCACGGCGGCGATGGACGCGGCCTGCGTGACGATGGAGTCGAGGAGCTGCATGGCAGGACGGGGTTCGTTGGTACTGCTTGGGACCGGCCAGTCTACCCGCACCCTAGGGAAGCTGCCTATCCGGGATATCCGCCAAAATGGCTGGATGGCCCAACCCGTCCTCTCGCCGCGCGCGCTGGAACTCGCCCAGGCGCTGGTGCGCTTCAACACCGTCAGCGCCAATTCCAACCTCGAACTGATCCACTTCATCCGCGACGAACTGGCGCGGATGGGCGTGAAGAGCCGGCTGAGCTTCAACGCGGAGAAGACCAAGGCCAACCTGTTCGCGACGCTGGGCGAGGGCAAGCCGGCCGGCTTGATCCTTTCGGGCCATACCGACACGGTGCCCTGGGATGGCCAGGCCTGGACCGTCGACCCGCTGGGCGCGGTGGTGAAGGACGGGCGCCTGTACGGCCGCGGCTCGGCGGACATGAAAAGCTTCATCGCGCTGGCCGTGGCCCATGCCGAAGCCTTCCTGGACAGCCCGGCGCCCTTCGCCATCCACTATGCCTTCAGCTACGAGGAGGAGATCGGCTGCTTCGGCGTGCGCGAACTGATCGCCGACATGCGCGATGCCGGGATCCAGCCGCTGGCCTGCATCGTGGGCGAGCCCACCAGCATGGTGCCGGCCATCGCGCACAAGGGCGTGTACCGCTACCGCTGCTGCGTGCGCGGCAAGGAAGCGCATTCCTCGCTGACGCCGATGTCGGTGAATGCGATCGAGATGGCGGCCCGCGTGGTCGGCCGGGTTCGTGACATGGCGGACGGCTTCGAGCGCGAAGAGCCGCGCTACGCCGGCTTCGACGTGCCGTTCTCCACGGCCAGCGTCGGCCAGTTCCACGGCGGCATCGCCGACAACGTGGTGCCGCGCGACGCCGAGTTCCGCTATGAATTCCGCGACCTGCCCACCGCCGATGCGCGCGCGATGCAGGAGCAGGTGGTGGCCTATGCCCGCTCGCTGGAGCCGGCGATGAAGAAGGTGGCGCCGGGCACGGGCTTCTCCTTCGACACCATCTGCGAGATCCCCAGCTTCCTGGGCTCGGCGCAGGACGACGTGACGCGGCTGGCCATGCGCTTGGCGGGCGAGCCGCAGACCACCAACGTGGCCTTCGGCACCGAAGCCGGCCTCTTCAAGCAGGCCGGTATCCGCACCGTGGTCTGCGGCCCGGGCAGCATCAACCAGGCCCACCAGCCCGACGAATACGTGAGCCTGGAGCAGCTGGCGCGCTGCGAGGCTTTCATGCAAGGGCTGGCGGGGATCCGCTCGCTGGACTGACAAGAACTGCCGAACTTCCGGGACGCAAAAGACGCAAAAGCGACGCAAAGGACGCAAAAGAAACCTTCGATGGATGTTCTTTTGCGTCCTTTGCGAACCTTCGCGCCCTTTGCGTCCGGAAGTCCTGTCTCCAGACTCAGGTCCGCACGCGCCCGTCCGCCGTCAGCATCGACAGTTCCACGAAGCTCGATGCGACGTGGTCGGTGCTGGAGAAGCTGGTGCTGAAGCCGCCGTAGTCGCGGCTGCCGAGTGCTTCCAGGCCGGCCACGAGGCCTTCGCGCGTGGGCTTGGCGGGGCCGTGCTTCAGGCCGTCGACCAGCAGGCGTGCGGCCAGCCAGCCTTCCATGCTGGAGAAGTTGGCCTGGTGCGGGCCGCCGGCCTTCTTCACGGCTTCGGCGAATTCGCGCGTGATCGGCCGCGCCGGGTTGTAGGGTGAGGGCACGACCTGCGACACCACCACGCCGGCGGCGTCCTTGCCCAGTTCGTCGGCCAGCGCCTGCGTGCCGACGAAGGACACGTTGTAGAAGGTGCCGCCGTAGCCGGCGGCGCGCGCGGCGCGGATGAAGGCGGCGCAGGACTTGTACGCGCTGATTTGCACGATGGCGTCCGGCGCGGCGGCCAGCAGCGCCTTCACCGCCGGCGCCACGTTGACGCTGTTGCGCGCCACGGTGGCGCGCGCCACCGGCTGCAGCTTGTGCGCGGCCAGCGCCAGTTCCATGCCGTCGAGGCCGGCCTTGCCGTAGGCGTCGTCCTGGTAGAACACGCCGATCTTCTGCAGGCCCACGTTGGTGAGCTGCTTGACGATCAGCGCGGTCTCGTCGTTGTAGGAGGCGCGCAGGTGGAACACGAGGCGGTTGAAGGGATCGCGCAGCGACATGGCGCCGGTGAAGGGCGCGATGAAGGGCGCTTTCGCCGCCGTGGCCAGCGGCAGCGCCGCCAGCGAGGTCGGCGTGCCGATGTAACCGAACAGGGCGATCGGGTCCTGGGCCAGCAGCTTGCGCGTGTTGTCGGCGCAGCGGTCCGGTTCGTAGCCGTCGTCCAGGTGCACCAGTTCCACCGGCATCTTGTGCACGCCGCCCTGGGCATTGACCTGGTCCAGGTACAGCTGGGCGCCCTGGTTGAACTGGATGCCCAGCTGGGCGGCGGGGCCGCTGAAGGGCGCGGACTGGGCGAGCAGGATGCGATCGGGCTGGGCGCGCAGCACGGGCGCGGCCAGCAGGGCCGCGGCGCCGGCCGCGCCACGGGTGAAGTTACGGCGGGTGAGCATCGCCCGGATTGTTCCGATCGGCTCTTACGCTTCCCTGTCGCCTCTCGTACCCATGAGAAATTCATCGCATGTGGTGTGGGGTTCTTGCCGAATCGGGGCGCAGCCGCCGGTCCGGACGCGGGCCCGCTACCATGGCAGGCAGCCACCATGGACCTCCAGACTCCCACCTCCGCCACGCACCAGGTGCGCGGCGCCTGCCCGCACGACTGTCCCGACACCTGCGCCTTGCTGACCACGGTGCAGGAGGGCCGCGCCATCAAGGTCCAGGGCAACCCGGAGCACGGGCCTACGGGCGGCGTGCTGTGCGCCAAGGTCTCGCACTACGCCGAGCGCACCAACCATCCGGAGCGGCTGCTGCAGCCGCTCAGGCGCGCCGGGCCCAAGGGCAGCGGCCGCTTCGAGCCGGTGAGCTGGGACGAGGCGCTGGACGCGATCGCGGCACGCCTGTCCGCCATCGCTGCGCGCGACCCGCAGGCCATCCTCCCGTACAGCTACTGCGGCACCATGGGCCTGGTGCAGGGCGAGGCCATGGCGATGCGCTTCTTCCACCAGCTGGGCGCGTCGTTCCTCGATCGCACCATCTGTGCCTCGGCCGGCGCCGAAGCGCTGGTGCAGACCTTGGGCGGCAAGGTCGGCATGCGGGTGGAGTATTTCAACGAGGCGAAGCTGATCCTGATCTGGGGCAGCAACTCCATCGCCAGCAACCTGCACTTCTGGCGGCTGGCGCAGGAAGCCAAGCGCAACGGCGCCAAGCTCGTCTGCATCGACCCGCGCCGCAGCGAGACGGCGGAAAAGTGCCACGAGCACATCCAGCTGCTGCCCGGCACCGATGCGGCGCTGGCGCTGGCCATCATGCACGAGCTGGTCGTCCACGACTGGCTGGACCACGACTACCTCGCGCAGCACACGCTGGGCTGGGAAGGCCTGCGTGAACGCGCGCTGCGCTGGACGCCGGAGCGCGCGGCGCAGGTGTGCGGCGTGCCGGCGGAACAGATCCGCCAGCTGGCACGCGACTACGGCACGGCGCAGCCGGCGGCGATCCGCCTCAACTACGGCATGCAGCGCGTGCGCGGTGGCGGCAACGCAGTGCGCGCCGTCGCCTGCCTGCCGGCGCTGACCGGCGCCTGGCGCCAGCGTGCCGGCGGCGTGCTGCTTTCCAGCTCGGGCTGGTACCCGACCGACCGCGCTGCGCTGCAGCGGCCCGACCTGCTGGCCGGGCGCACGCCGCGCACCATCAACATGGTGCAGATCGGCGACGACCTGCTGCGCCCCGCATCGCCCGCTTTCGGCCCGGCGATCGAGGCCGTGGTCGTCTACAACAGCAACCCGCTGGCGGTGGCGCCGGAGTCGGGCAAGGTGGCGCAGGGCTTCGCCCGCGAGGACCTGTTCACCGTGGTGCTGGAACAGTTCGCCACCGACACGGTGGACTACGCCGACTATGTGCTGCCGGCGACGACGCAGCTGGAACACTGGGACATCCACACGGCTTACGGCCACACCGATGTCCTCCTGAACCGGCCGGCGATCGCGCCGCTGGGGCAGGCGCGTCCCAACACCGAGGTGTTCCGCGAGCTCGCCCGCCGCATGGGCTTCACGGACCCGTGCTTCGCCGACAGCGACGAGGCGATGTGCCGCGCGGCCTTCGGTGAGCGCGTCGATTTCAAGGCGCTGATGGAGCGCGGCTTCGCCTCGCTGCCGGTGCCCGAGGCGCCGTTCGCGCAAGGCGGCTTCCCCACCGCCAGCGGTCGCTGTGAATTTTTCAGCGCCCGGCTCGCGCGCCAGGGCCTCGACGGCCTGCCGGACCACGTGCCGAACTACGAGGTGCCGGGCAGCTCCGCCCGCTATCCGCTGGCGATGATTTCGCCGCCGGCGCGGAACTTCCTCAACTCCAGTTTCGTCAATGTGAAGAGCCTTCGCGACATCGAAGGCGAACCCTTGCTGGAACTCCACCCCGACGACGCCGCCGCGCGCGGCATCGCCGACGGCGGCATCGTGCGCGTGTTCAACGACCGCGGCGAATACGTCTGCAAGGCCCGTGTGTCCGGCCGCGCCCGGCCCGGCGTCGTCAACGGCCTGGGCATCTGGTGGCGCAAGCTGGGCCTGGCCGGCACCAACGTGAACCAGCTCACCAGCCAGCGGCTGACCGACCTGGGCCGCGCGCCGGTGTTCTATGACTGCCTGGTCGAAGTCGCGCGCGCGTGAGGAAGAAGACGCTGTTCATGGCATCCGCAGGAGTGGTGGCGGTGGTACTGGCGGGCAGCCTGTGCCTCGGTGGTTGCAGCAACATGGGCTACTACTGGCAGTCCGTCAGCGGCCATTTGAAACTGATGGACGCGGCGGAGCCGGTGAAGGACCTGCTGCATGACGACAAGCTCTCCGGACGCCTGCGCACGCGGCTGGAGCTGTCGCAGCAAATCCGCGACTACGCGTCCTCCGAACTGAAGCTGCCGGACAACCCCAGCTACCGGCGCTACGCGGACCTGCACCGCAGCGCCGCGGTGTGGAACGTGACGGCCGCTCCCGCCTATTCGCTGGAAATGAAGACCTGGTGCTTCCCCGTGACCGGCTGCGTCGGCTACCGCGGCTACTACGACGAAGGCGCGGCCCGCAAGGAAGCGGCTGGCCTGGCGGGCGAGGGCTACGAAGTCAACGTCTACCCGGTCACGGCCTATTCGACGCTGGGCTGGATGAACTGGGCCGGCGGCGACCCACTGCTCAACACCTTCCTCGGCTACCCCGAGGGCGAGCTGGCGCGCGTGGTGTTCCACGAGCTCGCGCACCAGGTTGTCTACGCCAAGAACGACACCACCTTCAACGAATCGTTCGCGGTGTCGGTGGAGCGCATCGGCGGCAACCTGTGGCTGCAGGCGCATGCCACGCAGGCCGCGCGCGACGAATACGCCGCCTTCGATGCGCGCCGGCGCCAGTTCCGCGACCTGAGCCGCACCACGCGCGAACGCCTGAAGGCGGTGTACGACACGCCCGGGCAGAGCACGGAGCAGAAGGAAGCCGGCAAGCAGCGCGTGATGGCGCAGTTCCGCGCGGAGTACGAGCAGCTGCGCGCCACCTGGCCGGGCGACCCGGCGCGCTTCCGCGGCTATGACCGCTGGGTGCGCGAGGCGAACAACGCCTTCTTCGGATCGCAGGCCGCGTACGACGACCTGGTGCCCGGTTTCGAGGCGCTGTTCGAGCGCAGCGGGCGGGACTGGAGCCGCTTCTACGAAGCGGCAAAGGAGCTCGCGAAGCTGCCGAAGGAGGAGCGCCACGAGCGGCTGAAGGCCATGGCGCCCGCCTCGGCTTGAATTACGACAGCGACGTGATCAGGGCGATGTACTGCTGCTTCGCGTCGTCGCTGCTGGTACCCTTGAACCCGTTCCACGCATCCCACTTCGCGCGGCCCACGAGGTCGCCGAAGCCGGGCTTCTTCTCGGCGACGTCGCCCGCCGTGGCCTGCTTGTACAGGCCGTAGATCTTCAGCAGCGTGGTGTTGTCGGGGCGCTCCGCCAGCTTGCGCGAGTTGGCGATGGCGGCTTCGAAATCGGCGTTCAGGTCGGCCATGGGACGGCGGCTCCAGGAAAAGGGAAACCGCGTATCTTAAGTGTTCACTCTTCGGCGGAATTGATCGGCATCTCGCCGAGCCGGAAGGTGGCGAACTCCTCCTCGTAGGCCTTGGCCAGCGAGTTCTTCTCGCCCTCGGACAGCACCTTGCCGGCCAGCTGGAAGATCGCGTGCTCCTCGTCGTCCAGGTGGTGGAAGACCTTGTCGCGCAGCTTGCGGAAGTGCGGCAGCCAGCCCGGCGACGACGGCTCGATCTTGTTCAACTGGTCCACCAGTTCGTCCATCTCGTGGTGTTCCGCCATGCCGTGGCGGGCCTGCGCCATGGTGGAATCGAACGCGATGAGCGGCGAATAGAAGCAGCGTTCCTCCGCCGCGGCGTGCGCGGCCAGTTCGTGCTTCAGCTCGCGAAAGAGCTCGTTGCGGCGCGGGGTGTCGCCTTCGGTGTCGAGGAGTTGGGTCGCGAGGCCCCGCTGGGTGTCGTGGCTCAGGCGCAGCGCTTCGAAGATGTTCATGAGGCGCGATTCTTCCGCGCCCGTCCCGGCGGCCGTGTAGGCCGGTGGCTGGTCCGTCAGTCCTGCAATTCCTCGCGCGCGAGTTCGACGTCCAGCCATTCCTTGGCGTCGACCGGCGTGATGGCGGCGGCCTGCTGGTACAGGCGCGTCGCTTCCTTCAGGCGCCGCTCGCCTTCCAGCATGACGAGCCCGTTAGCGTATTCGATCAGGACGATGGGCGACGCGGGACTCAGCTTCAGCGCCTGCTCGAACAGGGTCAGGCCGGTTTCCTTGCGCGCACCGTAGGTCATGCCGCCGATCAGCGAGCCGACCTTGTCGATCACCTCGGCGTGGAAGGCGGCCAGCGCCGCGTGAGCATAGGCGTGGCGCGGCTGCAGTTCGATGGTCCGCTCCAGCGAGTCCTTGACCTTGCTGCCCAGGCCCTGGGCCAGCGCCTTGGCGACGCTGATGCCCTGGCTGTAGCGGCCCAGCGCATAGGCCTGCCAGTACCAGGCGTTGGCGTTCTGCGGGTCGGCCTTCAACTGCGCGTCGCCGCGCTGCGCGACCTCCTGGAACAGGTCGAGCCGGGTCTTTTCGCGCTTCTCGAGGTAGTTCGCGTGGATGCAGGTGGCCTTGTTGGCCACCGTGATGCCGGCGCCGCCGGCCCGCACACCGGATTCGGCTGCCTGCTGGAACTCGCCGTTGTGGAAGAACACCCAGGCTTCCAGCACCGCCGGGTCGGCGGGCAGCGGCTCGGCATCGCTCGCGTGCAGGCGCTCCCAGAGGCGCCGCACGCCCGCGGCGTCGAACCGGAATTCGCCCGGGCGCGGAAACGCCGCCCACTTGGCCATCGCTTGCCTCCTTGTGTCGCTCCCTGGCGTCAGCCGGCGTCCTCCCGTTCGCCGGCGTACGCGCCGGCGAGCCGCAGCAAGTGCGCGCGCTGCGCCGGTTCCAGATAGGGTACCAGCAGATGGAGCACGTGGTGCGCGCCGCGCAGCAGCGCCTGCTGCGCGCCCTCCGGTTCCAGCGCGCGCCGCGGCTCGCGCACGTATTCATAGCTCAGCCAGTAGGTCAGCACCACCACCATGCTGGTGGCGGTGGCTTGCCGTTCGCGCGGGGCGATCTGCACGGCGCCGGACGTGCCCATGCCGGCCAGCAGCGCGTCGATGGCGACCCGCTTGTCTTCCAGCAAGGCCTGGAAGCAGGTCTCGAGCTGCCGGTTGCGGGACAGCAGGTCATTGAGGTCGCGGTACAGGAAGCGGTACTGCCACAGCAGCTCGAACAGCGTGTGCAGGAAGAACCAGGCGTCCTCGACGTCGCGCACGCCGCCGGCGGCCTGCAGCAGTTCGCGCAGGGCCGCCTCGTAGTCCGCGACCAGGGCGTTGACCAGCTCGTCCTTCGAGCGGTAGTGGTAGTGCAGGTTGCCCGCGCTGATGCCCAGCTCGGCCGCGATCGCGGTGGCCGGGACATTGGGTTCGCCGAAACGGTTGAAGAGGGCGAGCGAGGCTTCGAGGATGCGTTCGGCGGTGCGGCGCGGGGCCTTGCGCGCCACCTCAGGCCGCGGGCTTGCGCACGCGCTTGCGAGGGGCCTTGGCCGCCGGCGCGGCGCTGCGTCCTGCGGTGCGGGTGCCGCGGCGCGCTCCGCTCAGGGCGGCCAGCTGGCGCTCCAGTTCATCCACGCGCGCCTGCAGCGCCGCCATCTCGCCGTGGGCCGGCACGCCCAGGTTCTGCAGGGCCCGGCGCACCCGCTGCTCGAAGATGCCTTCCAGCTTGTCCCACTGGCCCGCGGCCTGGCTGGACAGGTCCTTGGCCATGTTCGCCATCCGGCTGCTGGCCTCGGTCAGCTTCTCCTCGGTGGCGGCCTGGGTCTTGCGCTGCAGGCCCACGCCTTCCTTCACCAGCGCCTCGAACACCTTGCCGCCCTCCTGTTGCGCCTTGGAGAAGGCGCCGAGGCCGGCCAGCCAGATCTGCTGCGCCGACTCCTTGACGACGTCGGCGAACTGCGCCGAGGACATGCCCGCGCCCGGGTCCTTGCTGTCGCTCTTCGTGGCCATGCGCTTCTCCTGTGCTGGGATGCGGGCAATGTACCCCCGAACGGGGGTTCTGCGCGACAGTGGGTCGATGCCATAATTTCACGGATCAGTGCGGCTGCAGCTGCGGGGTAGTAAATGATCTTGGTTACCGGCGGCGCCGGATTCATCGGTTCGAACTTCGTTCTGGACTGGCTCGCCGGTTCAGGCGAGGGCCTCGTCAACCTGGACAAGCTCACCTACGCCGGCAACCGCGAAAACCTGCGTTCCGTCGAAAAGCATCCCGGGTACGTGTTCGTGCACGGCGACATCGGCGACCAGGGCCTGGTGGAGCAGCTGCTTGCGCGCCACCAGCCGCGTGCGGTGCTCAACTTCGCGGCCGAATCGCACGTCGACCGCTCCATCCACAGCCCCGGCGGCTTCATCGAGACCAACGTCGTCGGCAGCTTCCGGTTGCTGGAAGCCGTGCGCGGTTACTGCGATTCGCTGCCCGCCGCGCAGCGCGAAGCGTTCCGCTTCCTGCACGTGTCGACCGACGAGGTCTATGGTTCGCTCGCGCCGGACGCGCCCGCGTTCACCGAGGACCACAAGTACGAGCCGAACAGCCCGTACTCGGCCAGCAAGGCGGCCAGCGACCACCTGGTGCGGGCGTATTGCCACACCTACGGGCTGCCGGTGCTCACCACCAACTGCTCCAACAACTACGGCCCCTATCACTTCCCCGAGAAGCTGATCCCGCTGATGATCGTCAACGCGCTGGCCGGCAAGCCGCTGCCGGTGTACGGCGACGGCCAGCAGGTGCGCGACTGGCTGTACGTGGGCGACCATTGCAGCGCGATCCGGCGCGTGCTGGAGGCGGGCCGCGTGGGCGAGACCTATAACGTGGGCGGCTGGAACGAGAAGCCCAACCTGGAGATCGTGCGCACCATCTGCGCGCTGCTGGACGAACTGCGCCCGAAGGCGGGCGGCGGCAGCCATGCCGAACAGGTCACTTTCGTGAAAGACCGTCCCGGCCACGACCGCCGCTATGCCATCGACGCGCGCAAGATCGAGCGCGAGCTGGGCTGGCGGCCGGCCGAGTCTTTCGAGACCGGAATCCGCAAGACGGTGCGCTGGTACCTGGAGAACCCGGACTGGGTCGCGCGGGTGCAGAGCGGCGCCTACCGCCAGTGGATCGCGGCGCAGTACGAGCAGGCGGCATGATTTCAGGTTTCGGTCCGCCGGTGTCTTGACGTTTGCCTGATCTTCACGCTTGTAACCGCCCACATCCGTCGGGCTGCAGGTGCGTATGCGAGAATTCACCTATTGGAGGGAGCTGCCGTAGATGGCACGGGATGCTTCCGGATTACGGGATTTGAATTGGGACATCTTGTCGAAAAATACACGGCTGCCTACTTCCTGAAGAAGGACGAGAACGGGTCCGTGCTTCCTTATGGCGTTGAAGGCATCGAAGCCTTCGAGCAGGGGGAGCTGCGCGAGCATGACCGCGCGATTCTTGAGCACGTGGATTTCCGTGGCGCGAGCGTCCTGGAATTTGGCTTCGGTCGCGGGGAGTCGATCAAATACGCGTGGGAGCGCGGCGCGGCGGCCTACGTTGGAGTCGATTTCTCGGAGTCCGCCTGCCGAATCGCCGGCGGGTTCCTGCAGAAGTTCAAGGTCGAGGGCCCGCGCATTGTGTGCTCGGACGCGCTCGAATTCCTGCGCCAGCATGTCGCCCAGGGCGAAGCGGCCCAGAAGTTCGACGTGGTGATGATGCTGGACTTCGTCGAGCACGTGCCACGCAGCGAGCTGGCCGAGGTGCTGCGACTGTTGGGCGACTGCCTGAAGGAAACGTCAGTGGTGGCGGTGAACACGCCGGACTTCCTGTTCGACAACGACGTCATCTCGGAAGGCCTGAACGAGCAGGGCTGCGACTCCTCGGATTTCATCGATGAGACGCGCGGCATGCACTGCAACCGGTACACGCTGGACAGCCTGCGCCGGTTCTTCCTGGCCCTGGGCTATGCCGCCGTTGGCCGCGGCCACTACTTCGTGCCTGCCACGCCGGAAGACCAGAACCCGTTCGGCGGCGTGCGCAGCTACGCTGGCGACTGGCAGGCCGCGCAGGCGCGCGGTTGCAAGCTGATGGGCAACTTCCCACGAGAGTCCTTCGAGGTGACTTACGAGGTGCAGGAAAAGCCGGAGCTGCACACGTTCCTGGACGGGAATCTGGCGGGGCTGTCCATCTACGTCACGCGTAGCTACCTGGAGTACTACGGCGGCGGCAACTACGACGACTTCCTGTCCGGGTTCATCGCCCGCCACGACCTCGCCGGCAAGACCGTGTTCGATCTCGGCGGCTTCGTCGGCGTGAATAGCATGCAGTTCGCCCGGCTAGTGGGACCGAATGGCCGCGTCTGCGCGTTCGAGCCCAACCCGATCAATGCCGACCGGCTGCGGCAGAATCTGTCGGAGAACGGCGAGCTCGAATCGCGCGTGCGCGTCTATCCCTTTGCGCTGTCCAACGAACAGGGCACGGTCCGCTTCAACGTGCATCGCAACGTCGATGCCGGCGTCAGCAGCGCCTCCTACATGCAGGGCGCGCACACAACCCTGTCCGAAGGCACGCTGGCAGGCCTCGGCTTCACCGAGGTCGACGTCCGCTCCTGCACGCTGGACGAGTTCGTGCGCCGCACGGGTTTTGTGCCTGGCCTAGTGAAGATGGACATTGAGGGATCGGAACACCTGGCCCTGCTCGGGGCCATGGCCACGATGAAGGACGCGAGTCCGGCCGTGATGGTGGAGTTGCACTCCATCTATTGCGCGGTCATGGTGCTGAACGCCCTGGAAGGCCTGGGCTACGTCTGCGAGCTCCTGCATGTGGAGGAGGACGGCCGCTGCTACATCGGCGCCGCACCTCGCGCGAAGGCCGCCGAGGCCCGCCGGAGCGAGCAGGACGTTGAGGTGCTTCAGGCAACAGTGTACCGACACGAGCTGGAACGCGTCCGCCTGCGCATCGAGGCCCAGGCGCGGCAGCAGGAACAGCGCGAAGGGCAGCACGCGCAGGAGCGCGCCCGCCTGCAGGCGGAGATCGCCGGGCTCCGCGTCCAGCAGGACTCGAATTCGAGCGAACGCAACGTCGAACGGTCCCAGACCGAATCCGAGCGGCAGGCGGAGCGTGCCGCTTGGCAAGCCGCGCTGGAGGACCGCACGGCGCAGTGCAACGCGCAGATCGCCCAGCTCGAAACGCGCCTGCGGGAGCAGGAGGTCGCCGCCGGTGCGTTGGCGGCCGACCTCGAGCGCATCCGCAGTTCCCCGCTGATCCGGGTGGGCCGCAAAGTGCGCAGGGTCTTCCTCCTGGGCACCCGCTGACGCGGCCGGTCGCGCGAACATTCCCGTATCCGAAGCAGTCATGGGCACCAACCTGCGCATTTTCTGGAGCTTGGTCGTCGCCGACCTGAAGCGCCGCTACACCGGCACCTACCTTGGCTGGGTGTGGGCACTGGCCGCGCCGCTGGCGACGATCGGCGTGCTGCTGTTCGTCTTCCGCTACGGGTTCCGCTCGGGACCCATCGACGGCGTGGACTTTACGGTGTGGCTGGTGGTCGGCTTGGTCCCCTGGTTTTTCGTGAACGACGGGCTCATCGCCGGCTCCAACGCCATCGCCGAATACAGCTTCCTCGTGCGCAAGATGCACTTCTCTACGGAGATGTTGCCCATCGCGCGCATCTGCTCGTCAGGTTGCGTGCATCTGGCGCTGTTGGCGTTCACCTTCCTGCTGCTGGTCGCGCACGGGCGCACGCCCAACGTTTACTGGCTGCAACTACCGTACTACATCGCCTGCCTGTTCCTGCTGGTGCTGGGTGCGGGGGTGCTGTTTTCCGTGGTGCAGGTGTTCGTCAAAGATTTCCAGCAGGTCATCATCATGCTGATGCAGGTGCTGTTCTGGGCCACGCCGGTGGTGTGGGAGGCGAAGATCCTGCCGCCCCAGTTCAAGCCGCTGCTGCTGCTGAACCCAGTGCACTACATCGTGCAGGGCTATCGTGACACCTTCCTCGACGGAGTCTGGTTCTTCCACAAGCCGCATGAGACGCTCTGGTTCTGGGTCGGCACGATGGTGCTCTTCACGGGCGGCATGAGCCTGTTCAGCCGCATGAAACACGAATTCGCCGATGTCCTCTGACCGCACGCAACCCGTCATCCGCGTCAGCGGCGTCACCAAGGCCTACCGCCTGTACAACAGCAAGGCGGACCGGGCGGCGGAACTGTTCCTGCCCTTCGGCAGGAAGCGCCACCACCTTCACTACGCGCTGCGTGACTTCAGCTTCGAAGTCGCGAAGGGTGAGAGCATCGGCATCATTGGCCGCAACGGCTCAGGCAAGTCCACGCTGCTGAAGATCATCGCCGGCGTGCTCACAGCCACCAGCGGCGAGGTGTCGCTGCACGGGCGGGTGGCGTCGCTCCTCGAACTTGGCGCGGGCTTCAACCCCGAGATGACCGGCCGCGAGAACGTCTACTTCCAGGGCGCGCTTCTGGGATTGGGCAGCCGCGAGATGGAGAAGCGCGTCGCGGAGATCCTCGAATTTGCCGACATCGGCGAATTCATCGAGCAGCCGGTGAAGACTTATTCCAGCGGCATGTTCGTGCGGCTCGCCTTTGCTGTGTCCATCCACGTCGACCCGGAAGTGCTGATCGTCGACGAGGCGCTGGCCGTGGGCGACGTTCGCTTCCAGAAGAAGTGCGTCGACTGGATGAAGCGCTTCCAGCAGCGCGGCGGAACCATCCTGTTCGTCAGCCATGACATCTTCACGGTCAAGGCCTTCTGCAACCGCTTGGTGCTGATCGACGAGGGCAAGCTCGAAGCCATCGGCGACCCGGACACGGTGGCCAACCGCTACTACCAGATCATGTTCCCCAAGGCTTCGCCCAGCACCACGGCGGCGGGCGACGAGGTCCAGGAGATCAGGCAGGAACTGGCCGAGATGCCGGAACTCCAGGACGAAGACGACGGCCACTGGTTCGAGCCGGACATGAGCGACGGCCAACGCCAATGGGGTGGCGGCGCGGCCTCGATAGCCCGCCTGCGGGTCGGGGGCGTGCGCGCCCCCAACTTATTCGCCTGGCAGGACTCCATTCTGTTCGATGTGGTGGTGCGCTGGAACCGGGGAGAGGTGCGACGGCTCTGCGCGGAATACCACGTGCAGCCCAGGCTGCTGGTGGGCTTCCGGCTGGAGAACACCAAAGGCTTCGTCCTCACCAATTTCACCAACGCGACGCAGGCCGACAACGGTTTCGACCTACTGGCCTCGGGTGTGTCCGAGTGCCGGGTCCGCTGCCGCATCGCCCCGCTGAAACTGGCGGCCGGCAACTACTTCTTTACGCCTGGCTTGGCGGTAGGCACCGTCGACCACCTGCACCCGGTCATGGAGTACACGAACCTGGTGCACCTGCACTGCGACACGTCGCGGCAGGTGCTGGGCCAGATGCAACTCGATTACGAGATCGCGTTCTCGGCTACGGCGGCTGGAGCCGAGGCCGGAGCGGCCATCGCGACCGCGTCCTGAGGGCCGGTGGCCGGCGTCGCCGGCGCCGGCTCGAAAATCTCCCGGTAGTAGCCCTTGGCCTTCTCTCGCAGCATGCGCTCGTCGAGGCGCTGCTCCACGGTGACCCAATTCAGGGTGGCCGCCCCGTCGACGAGCGCGTCGTCCTGCAGCGCGAGCTTCAGGCATTCGGCGATCATGTTCGGGTCGTCTTGAGGGATCTCCATGCCGGTCACCCCGTGCGTTATCCATTCGGTGCAGCACGAGGTGTTGGTCTGGATAGGGAACGCGCCCATGGCCATCGCTTCCAGCAGCGAGGTGCTGATCGCATCGGAGGCACTGACGCCGAGGTAGATGCGGGCGCGGCTGAACATGCGCAACATATAGTCGTGCGGCACATGGTGCAGCATGCGGACGTCGATCTTCAGCCACTCGCGCAGTTCGTCCACCCGCCCGTGGATCTCCGGCGATGCCGCATAGACGATGACCTGGTAGCCCTTGAGCAGTTCGGCGCAGCGCTCGATGGCCTCCAGGGCCACCATGGCGCGGCCGGCGAAGTGCTGGTAGCCCTTCACCATGATCAGCTTGCGCTTCGATGGCTGGTGCGCGCTGCGTACCCGGGCCGCCGCTTCGATGTTGAAGCCGCCGGTGTTGGGCATCACCGGTAGGACGGGCGCGGTCAGCCCGAGTTCGCGCGCCATGCCCACGTCGCGCTCACACTCGCAGGAGTAGTAGTCAACGCTGCACAGCAGGCGCGAGAGTTGCCGCCGGTGCTCTTCGATCTCGCGATAGAAGTAGATGTCGCTGCCCCAGTTGGTCGCAAGCCACTTTGGAAAGTTTCCTGCACCCAGGATGTCCCGTGCTGCGAGTACGAGGTACCCGCAATGCTGGAATTCGAGCGAATGGATCAGGTCCGGCTGAAGCTTTTGCACCAATCGCGCCAAGACGCGCGGTCCGTAGATCTGGGGCGCCGTCTGGTCCGATTCACCCAGGCGCTCGCGCTTGGCATTCAGGTAGGGCAGCCATCGACCCAGAATCGGGACTGGATAGACGTAACCTACATTCCCCACAGCGGGTGCCGGCGTGATTGTGCGCCCGAGCAGCCGCTTCACCGCGTTTTTCAGACCCTGCTTCAGCGCGCGGCGCGGTGCCGCGACACGGAAGGGTTGGTGGACCGTGACGCCGTACAACTCCGGATGGGGCGGCAGATGGTTGACGGGGAAGAGGTGAATGTCATATCCGGCGTCGGACAGCTGGCGAATCCAGCGCACGGTGTGTGTGCTCATCTGCATCGCCACGAAGAGGATTTTCTTCAACTCGTTAACTCTCACGGATGATGTCGGAAAACTGGCGAGCAACATACTCCCCGCTCAGAGTCCGGCGGAACGACTCGTTCCACCATGGCCGTCCAGTGCCGACGAGCACGTGGTCGATTGCCCCTTCGAGTGCGCGTTCGATGCCGGCGATGTCCCGGGGGGCAGCGTACCAAGCTCCGAGCTCCCGCATGGTCTCTTCCGAAGCGCCTGGTGGGACCACGCCCACAATCGGGGCCCCGGCCCCGATGTAGTCCGACACCTTGCTCGCGAGGAACAGGTTGCGGCGCACGTCCGCCTCGATTAGTAACAAAATATCCGCGTCATGCATCAGCCGGAGCGATTCCATATAGCCAACAGTGCCGACTGTGCGGATGGTGCCCTGTGGAAGAGCCTGCGCGGCGGCGGTCTGCAGCATCTCGGGCGGCACGAGGCCGACGATTTCCACGACAAGTTGACCACGCAGTTCCGGGCGGCGCGCAAACACATTCCCCAGTGCCGCGAATACTGGCTCCGGCGACCTGCGCCCATAGAGCACGCCAACGTACCGCATGACGATTTGCGCGTCGCTCGTCTTTGGCCGGGCCGGGTAGAGCTCGCTATGGAACACATGCGGCAGCACGCCGGTCTTGGCGCGCAGGCCCTGGCGATTACCGCGGAACATCAACTCCAGCGAATACGGCGAACTGTGCACGATCCAGTCGGCTGCGGCCACCGTTTCCGGCTCGTGCCAGATGTTCCATAGCTTGCACAGCCGATTGATTTCCAACGGGTTACCCGCCCAAGGATCACTGAACTGTGCGATCCAGCGAATGTTGCGCCGGTGCTTCTTCACCCGGGCCATGGCGGCGTTGACTGAATGGAACGGCGACCACGTCATGACCGCGTCGTACCGGGTCAAGTCTAGGTCCATGAGGTGCTCATACGTGGGTTGATGCAACACCGCCATGAGATCGGGTACTCGCTGCAGGACATTGAAGCGTTGCTGTAGCCGACCCCGCAGGCCGCCAGGCGGGTCGAGGCGGGTCACGGAGGCAAACGTACTTTGAGCCAGCGGCAGCAAGCTGTCGTCCAAGGGAAGCTCCTTACAGAAGGAGCTGGCAGTGACGACGTCCACCTCGTATCCGAGCCGCGCCAGCGATGCCATCGGTTTGAAGACCGCCGGCATCATCTGCACTTGCATCGGCGGGAACGCATAGCTGAGCAGCAGGATGCGCCCTTGCCGCAATGAGCAATGCGTGCTTTCGTTTCCGACGTTGGATTCCGTCGCTGTTGAAATGTACATCTGCAATCTAGGCCGACGCCCCGTCTCTCCACGGTGAGCCGGGATCGCTCATGCTGTATTGAAAATTGCCACCGGATGCGCCACTGACAACGTACGAAATGTCAAGGCGCGCCTTCGCAAATTGCAATTGTGCCATCGGCAGCGTTACGTCTTGAGAACGTGTCGACTTTGGGTCCACGTGGACGGCCGTCGCGCATTCTCGGTATGCGTAGGACCTGGGGCCGCGGCGCCCAACCAAGCCAGCCTGGAGCGCGCTAGAGCTGCGTCGAGGCAGTCGCGTAGCGCGCCGACCTGCTCGAGGACCGCGCGCTCTCCAGCATCCTGTCGAACCCCTGTTCAAGAGAGTCCACGACCAGGACCTGCTGCGTCTGCGACAGGAAGACTGTGTCGGAAAGGGGGGCTACATCTTGTTGCGCACTGCTTAAGCCTCTGCTTGACGTGGCGTCCGCGCTGCGCGCGGGCCTTAGAATTTCCCTGCTCCGATGCAAAAGTCGATTCACCCCCCTGAAAGCGCCGGCCCGACCGAGTCCAGCCTGTTCGACCTGCTCTTGATCTGCGTGCGGCACTTGCGCATGCTGGTGCTCCTGCCGCTGGCGGTGGGCGCGGCGGTGTACGCTCTTGCCCATTTCCTGCCCCGGACCTATTCCAGCGTCGCCATTGTCCAACTGCCCAACAACTCCAAGATGACGCCGCGGCAAGTTGCCGCCTTGCTCACGTCGGCGGTTGTGCTGGACCCAGTGGTCGGGCAACTCAAGTTGGCGACCAGCAGCAACACCAACCTCGACCGCGCGCGCGCAGTGCTGGCCGAGCGGCTCCGAGCGGGCGTAGGGCGTGATCAGTTGGTCCGGCTGGAGGTCCTGGGGCCGACGCCGGAGAGCGCTCAGGCGACTGCGCAGGCCATCCTGGACTCCTGGCTCAAGAGCACCGTACCCAGCGACCGCGAACAGGCGGATCTGAAACGCCGGCTGGAGGTTGCCAGCGAGGGTTTCCGCAACACCCAGCAGGCGCTGCACAGCCTCACGGTGGAAAGCCCAAACATGGCGGCGAAGCGGGAGAGCGGCACAATTCTGGTCGCGCTCGGCGAACTGGCTGGCCGGTACCTGGAGCAGATGCTGATCATTCCGATTGAGCTGCAGGGCGTGCCGCGCGAATCGGTCCGCCAAGCGCCGACCTTGCCGACGGAACCGATCCGGCCGCGCAAGGGCCTGCTCGCCATCACGGCCGCCGTGGTGACAGCTGCGGCGATCGTGTTGGTGCTGGCGCTGCTGCACCTGTTGGACCTCGCCCATCGCATCCCCGCTCGCGCCGACAAGCTGCGCCGCCTGCGGGCAGCCCTGCGCGCGAGCGGCACGAAGAAGGATGCGGCCCATGCCTGAAGCGGCCGTGCTGTCGCTGGTCACCCCGGCCTACAACCAGGGCCAGTACCTGGCGGAGACGATAGAGAGCGTGCTGGCGCAGGACCAACTCGGCATCGACTACCTGGTGCTCGATGACGGCTCCAGCGATTCGACGCTGCAGGTGCTGCAGGACTACACTGACCGCGTGGCCTGGGAGCACCAGCCCAACATGGGTCAGGTGCGCACCCTGAACAAGGGCTGGGGCCGCGCGAACGGCAAGTACCTGGCCTACCTCAGTTCCGACGACATCCTCTACCCGGGCGCCGTGCGCAAGCTGGTGGAGGTGCTGGAGGCTGATCCCACCATCGCCTGCGTGTTTCCCGACTGCGACCTGATCGATGAGGAGTCGCGGGTCATCAAACGCAGCGTCTGCCGCCCCTTCAACCTGGACCAGCTAGTGGTCGACCAAGAGTGCTACATCGCTGTCGGCGCCATCTTCCGTCGCTCCGCCTTCGAGGCGGTGGGCGGCTGGAAGCCCGAGCTGCGCCTGGCCCCAGACCGCGAGTTCTGGATGCGCCTGGCCTCGCAAGGCAGCATCCACTTTCACCGTGAGTCGCTGGCCGGCTACCGTATGCACCCGAAGTCGATCTCTTATAAGGACGTCAGCGAGGAAACTTCGCGCGAGTACATCCGTGTGCTGGACGACTACTTCGCCCAGCCCGGCGTCCCGCCGCGGATTGCCGCGCGCAAGGAGGAGGCCTATGGCAAGGCCACGTTGGTCCTGGCGCGCAACCGCTTTCGCTCCGGAGACCTGAAGCGCGGTTTCGCGCTGTATGCCGAAGCTTGCCGCCTGCATCCGCCGCTGCGCAGCGCCACTGTCAAGCTGCGCCTGCTGCGCAACGTGGTGAGCAAGCCCGCGCGCGTGGCCCTGTCGGCCGTGCGTTCCGTACTCAAACCGGCCCGGGCGTGAAGGACATCGCCTGGGTGCGGTGGCGCTGGCTGCTGCCGTTGCTGTTCTTCCAGGCCTACCTGGGCCTCACGGTGCTCCTGTTCTTCGCGGGGCCCTGGCCGTGGGAGCCGAACGACCCGTGGGAACTCTTCGCCTACCTCGTGGCGTCGCAGGCGGTCATCGCCGTCGGCTACGTGGCCTCCTGGCCGCGGGTGGGCGCCCTGGCCGAATCGCCGACCGATGCCGACTGGGTCGACGAACGCGCGGTGGGCTTTGTCCGCATCGCGATCATCACTACGCTGGTGATTCTGGTGCCGACCTCGCTGTCGCGCACGGGGCACCTGTTGCCGAACGCGGTCGAAGGCGTGCTTAACGCCGGCGCCGTCTACAACGCGAACATCGCGCGGCTGGAGAAAGGCAACCCCTTCGTCGTCGTCGAGTACCTGCGCATGCTGGTGTCGCCGCTGCTGGTGGGGCTGCTCCCTCTGACCGTGGTGTACTGGTCCCGCCTGTCCTGCAAGCTGAAGCTAGGGGCCTTGCTGGGCATCTTCTTCCACCTGTCGCTGTACCTCGCCACCGGCACCAACAAGGGCATCGCCGATTTCGCGGTCACGCTGCCCTGGCTGATCTTGCTGGGCGTGTCCATCGGCACCCTGCGCCTGCCGGTGTCAGGCCGCACCATCGCGCTGGCGCTGGGCGCGCTGTTCGTCGCCTTCCTGGCCTTCTTCGGCGCCGGCCAGACGCAGCGCGAAGGTGGCGTGGGCGAGGAGGGCGTGTTCAACACCGGCTTCTCTATCATCGAGGCCGACCGCTCGGACAAGAGCCTGTCTTCGCGCATGGGCGAGTCGCAGCGCATTGTCTATGAGTCGCTCGCGCGCTACGTGGGCCAGGGCTACTACGCGCTGTCGATGACCATGGACATCCCGCATGCCAGCACGCTGGGCTTCGGCAACTCGATGTTCCTGGCGCGTAATGCGGACGCGATCTTCGGCACGGACTATTTCACCGCCGGTTCCCTGCCGGGGCTGCTGGAGGAGCAGACCGGCTGGAGCATGCAGGGCCTCTGGCATTCGATCTATCCCTGGCTGGCCTCGGACTTCGGCTTTGCCGGGGCCCTGGTGGCCCTGGGCTTGTTCGCCTATTTGCTGGGGCGCAGCTGGGGCTCGGCCTTGCTACATGGCGGGCACTGGCCAGTCATCATGGTCTATCTGCTGCTGGTGCTGTTCTTCTACATACCGGCCAACAACCAGATCCTCCAGACGGCGGAGACCTGCGTCGCTTTCTTCATCGCCCTGGGGGGCTGGATATTCACCTCGCTGTCGCGCATCAATGCGGCGCAGGTGGATGATGGCGAGGCCGACGGAAGCAGTGAGCCGGCATAGGTCAGAACACGCGCCGCAACGGCGGCGCCAGTCGCAGCGTCCCGATCACCACAAAACACACGGCGAAGGCGGCAATGGCGTAGGCGAGCGGGTTCAGCCAGGCGTTGCCTGCCAGCGGGTTCCAGCCGAAGCGCTGGAGCACCGGCCCGATCACGATCACGTGCAGGCCGTAGATGCCCAGGGTGCAGTCGGCCAACACGGCCAGCCAGCGCGAAGGCGTGCCTTCGCGCAGCGACATCGCCACCGTGAACAGGCCCCAGGCCGCGAGCACGACGAAGGGCGAGAAATAGACCATGAAGAACTCGCAGGGCGAGCCGAACTGCCTGGCGAGCCACCAGTTGCCGGCGATGGTGGCGAGCGAGCCGCCCAGGAAGGCGGCCCAGCCCGCGCGTGCCGAGGCCGGCCGGTCGGCGGCGATGGCGCCCAGCACCACGTAGCCCATGTAGCCGCCGAAGAAGGTGAGGTGGTAGACGTCGTTCAAGCGCGGGAAGCCGATGTAGCCTCCGCAGTGGCGGTTGAACAGGATGTTCTGCGCGGTGGGGACCACGGACGCCACCAGGAACCACGTGAGCGCGAACAGAATGCGGTCCCGCCGGCTGCTGTGGATGTAGAACTTGCGCATGATCGGTAGCGCCGCATAGATGCCCACCAGCGCGTAGAAGTACCAGAGGTGGAACATGGTCGGCCCCTGCAGGATTGCCAGCGGCCAGTTGGCCGGGCCGCCGCCGTTGTGCCAGAGCCACCACAGGTAGAACAGCGACCAGACCAGCAGCGGCGGCAGGATGCGCAGCACCCGCTTGCGGAAGAAGGGCCCCAGCGGCTCGTCGCGCGCCAGCATCGTGGCACCCGCGATCATGAAGAATAGCGGGACGCACGAACGAGTTAGCGAGTTTAAGACGTTCCCGGCCCACCATCCTGCCCCCGGCTTGACGAACAGTTCGGCCGACACGTGCAACTGGATAACCATGTAGCACGCGATTACCCGCAGTGCGCTGATCCTGCGATCCATTCCTGAAATCTCCCCCGCGAAAGCGCGCCAGGCGCGCATGTTAGAGTCCGCTCCCCGCGAACCACCCCGGCCTTGCCCCGCGCTCCGGGACATCGGCAGCAACATCATCGGAACCATCCTTCCTTAGCTGGCGGCGGTGCCGATGTTGGTGGGTAAGCTCGGCATGGGCGGCTTCGGCGTCTTCTCGATGCAGGTGGCCGCCATGTTCTTTTTCGGGCTGTCGGATTTTGGCATCTCGCGGGCCATCGCCCTGCTCGCATTCGACCGCGGCTACATAGGAGGCGACGGCTGGCGGCGGCCGTATGCCGCGGGCATGCGCTACAGCCTGATGATATCGACGGCGGTGTTGGTCGCCGGCCCGCTGGCCGGCCTCGCTCTGTGGCACCGTCTTTCGGGCTAGGCCGATCCCGGCGACCTCGCGCTGTCCTCCGCGCTCACCTTCGGCAGCAGCGCCTTCATGCTGGTGTCGCAGCCTCCGCGCGCGGTGCTGGAAGCGCACCGGCGCTTCTTCCTCGGACGACGTCTTCTACCCCGGCGCGCTTCGGAAGCTCCGTGGAGATCCGGCACGACAGCACGCTGGGCGTGGGCCATTCGATGTTCCTGGCGCGGAACGCCCGATGCCATCTTCAGTACCGATTTCTTCACGTCGGATTCGCTGCGGGGCCTGCTCGAGGACCAGACCGGCTGGAGCATGCAGGGCCTCTGGGATTCGATCTATCCCTGGCCGGCCTCGGACTTCGGGTTCACCGGCGCGCTGGTGGCGGTGGGCCTGTTCGCCTAGCCGCTGGTGCGCAGCTGGGGCTCCGCGCTGCTGCACGGCGGCCACTGGCCGGTGGTCATGGCCTACCTGCTGTTCGTGCTGTTCTTCTACATCCCGGCCAACAACCAGGTATTCCAGGCCGCCGAAAGCTGCGTCGCGTTCTTCATCACTCTGGGTGGCTGGCTGTTCACTTCGCCCTCGCGCATGGACAAGTCGCATGGTCCGGAAGACGAAGGTCAAGCCGAGGAGGAAGGCGACACCGCGCCGTCCTGACGACGCTACAATTCGCTACTCGACGGGCGGAAGGTGTAAGACGTCGCCCTTGCCGACGTGCAAGCCGGCGTACTGCGTAAAGGCGGTGCGTCGGCTTTTTCATGGGCCCCTCGCGCCGGACCCCGGCGGTATCATCTGTCACGCTTCTGTAACCGCCAGGACCACCAATGCATTTGCTAGTTCAGAAAGTGTTGGCCTCGCTGCAGAACATCGGCCCGCACATCCTGCTGAGCCTCGCCGCCCTGGTCCTCATCCTGCTCGCGGAAATCGTGTTCCTCGGGTATCGCCGGTCGTCCGTGCACCATCTCGCGCACGCGGACGCTTCGGGCCGCCGCGACCTGCTGTCCTTCGTGCTGGACGTGACGGGCGTGCTGCGCATCCTGGGCCACGTCGTGACGCTGGGCCTGGCCTACCTGATCGGCATCTTCGTCAATCGCGCACTCAACCTGAACCTGACCGCGGCGCTCCCCAACCCGGTCATCCAGGTCGCCTTCTGGATCTTCGTCAAGAGTTTCCTCGACTACTGGATGCACCGCTTCATGCACAAGGTGCCGATGCTGTGGGCGATCCACAAGTACCACCATTCGGCGGCGGAATTCCACGTGGTCACCGCGCATCGCGAAAGCATCCTGGTCGCGCCCTGGTCCTCGCTGTACTTCGCGCTGCCGCTGGGCATCATCGGCACGCCCACGTCCGTCTTCATCGCGGTGGCCTTCCTGATCGAGGCCCACGCGCTGCTGGTGCACTCGCAGTTCAAGTTCAGCTGGGGCCGCCTGGGCGACCTGGTGCTGATCTCGCCGCAGGCGCATCGCGTGCACCACTCGCTCGACCAGCGCCACTGGGGCCGCAACTACGGTTTCATGTTCTCGTTCTGGGACCACGTGTTCGGCACCTACTACGGCGACGAACTCCCTGCCGAAATCAATATCGGCGTGGTCGGCACGCCCTACAACGAGGTCAGCTGGGTCCGCGAGATGGCCTACAGCATCAAGGCCTGCGGCGCCGAGTTCATGAACGTGATGCACGGCCGCCCGTCCGACATGGCCTCGGAGACCAGCCCCACGGCGCAGGGCCTGCAGGCGGCCCTGGCGGAAGAACAGGAACTGAAGGTCTCGCCCTAGCGGGTTCCTAGAGAGCGTCGCCGCGCGGCGCCGGCGGCGGGCAACGCACGATCCGCAAGGCGCCCCAAGGGTACAGGTGCACCATCTCGGCGCCGAGCTTCCCGCCGAAGTGCTCGCGGCAATGCACGCTCATGCGGTCCAGGGCCCAATCCGACGCCAGCATCAGCACGCCATCCGGCCCGCGCAACCGGGTCATCATGTCCCGGCCCGTCCGGGCCTCGGCGCAGGCCACCGAGAAGGGCGCAAGCGTGAAGGCGCCGAGGGCATAGATGCGGGCGGGGAGGCGCTCCTGGTGGCGCACCAACGGGGCATAGATCCATTCGAACGGAAAGTTGGAGCCCCAGACGACGACGGTGTCCGCCGGGAATTTCTGGATCTCGCGCCGCCAGACCGCGGTCTGCGGCGCCTCGTCCTGCGCCAGGTCCACCAGCGGCCAGGTGTGGAAGACCGCCGCCAGCGCCAGCAAACCCGCCACCATAGAGCTGGACCAGCGCCAGGTTGGCGGGGGCTCGGGACGCCAGGCCGCCCGCAGCAGCGGCGCGAACAGCAGGGCGGCGACCAGGGGATCGTAGATCCGCAGCTGGCTCGGGCGGCCCAGGAATCCGACCAGCGCCAGTCCGGCGATGCAGAAGCCCCAGGCGAGCAGCACGCGCCGGGAGGGCAGCAGCAGCGTCGCCAGCGCGGCGCAGGCCAGCGCCCAGACGAGCCTTGGGTCCGCCAGCGACGCGACGCCCAGCCACGCGTTGCCCAGGTCGGTTTCGGTATCCCGCGCCTCGCCGAGGTCGGCCAGCACGGCACGCAGGCGCGTGGGGTCCACCAGCGCCGGATCGGCGAAGAACCAGGAGCCGACCATCTCCACGTCGTTGACCGAGAAGCCGTGGCGCGCCAGCAGGTCCGGCCGCGCCACCAGCCGCTGGGCCTGGCCGAAGTCGGTGAAAGCGGCCCGCGGCGGATTCAGTTCGTTGAACGGCCGCCACGCCTCCTGGCTGTAGGCGGTGTAGTTCATCCAGGCGGCCAGCGCGATGGCCGAAGCCAGGGCCGCGGCCGCCAGTCGGGCCTGGCGCTCGCGCGCCAGCAGGGCCCAGGGCAGCACCGGCGCGAGCACCGCCGCGACGACCAGGAATTCGTCGCGGCGCACCAGGAAGGAAGCGAAGGCCAGCAGGGCTGCGAGCCAGGGCAGCAAGGACGCACGGCGCTGCGGATAAAGCGCCAGGCAGCACGCGCTGGCTACCATCAGCAGCCCCGAAGTCACCGTGAACTGCGGGAACCACAGCGCGCGCAGCAGCAGCAGCGCGAAGACACCCGCCGCCCCGATCACGCCCAGGCCGCATCGGAAAGCCGCCCACATCAGCACGGCTCCTGCCAGCACGAGTGCGGCATAGCCCGCGATGGTGTAGCCCAGCACGCCGTCCACGGAACCGATCGCCTGTGCGAGGTGACCCCAGAGCACGTTGGAGAAAACGATCTCCGGCGACGCAGTCGCGGCGATGCCGTAGCCATGCGCCACCATGGCCATGCCGACGTCGTCGTTGCTTTCCCAGCGCGGCTCGACCAGCGCGCAGGCCAGCACGGTGAAGGCGGCAGCGGCGAGCAGGCACGCCAGGCCCAGGAGCGGCGCCGGCCAGCGGCGCGCGAAGATCCGCCGCATCACGCGGCCTAGGCCAGCGCTTGCCGCAGCGCCCCGGCAACGCGCTCCAGCTGTGAATCGTCCAGGCCGATCCACAGCGGCAGCCGCAGCAGCTGGGCCGAGAGCTGGTCCGTCACAGGCAGCTCGCCGACGGCGCGGCCGAAGCGGCGGCCGGCCGGCGCGCTGTGCAGCGGCACGTAGTGGAACACCGCACCGATGCCGGCCGACTTCAGCTTCTCCAGCACGGGCTGGCGCTCGATGGACGGGTCCAGCAGCACGTAGTACATGTGCGCGTTGTGGGCGCAGCCCTCGGGAACGATCGGGCGGCGCAGCAGGCCGCGCGCCTCCAGCGGCGCCAGCAGCGCGTGGTACTTGTCCCAGAGCGCCAGCCGCTGTTCGGTGATGCGCTGCGCCTCCTGCAACTGCGCCCACAGGAAAGCGGCGGTGATCTCGCCCGGCAGGAAGGACGAGCCGACGTCCTGCCAGGTGTACTTGTCCACCTGGCCGCGGAAGAAGCGGCTGCGGTCCGTGCCCTTTTCGCGGATGATCTCGGCCCGTTCGGCCAGCGCGGGGTCGTTCACCAGCAGCGCGCCGCCTTCGCCCGAGATCACGTTCTTGGTCTCGTGGAAGCTGAAGGCGCCCAGCTCGCCGATGGCGCCCAGCGCACGGCCCTTGTAGCTGGACATCACGCCCTGGGCGGCGTCCTCCACCACCTGCAGCCCGTGCCGCTTCGCGATGGCGAGGATGGTGTCCATCTCGCAGGAGACCCCCGCGTAGTGCACGACCGCGATGGCGCGGGTGCGCGGCGTGATGGCCTCTTCGATCTTCGCCTCGTCGATGTTGAGCGTGTCGGGCCGGATGTCCACGAACACCGGCACGCCGCCGCGCAGCACGAAGGCGTTGGCCGTGGAGACGAAGGTGTACGAGGGCATGATCACCTCGTCGCCCGGCTCGATGTCCAGCAGCAGCGCGCACATCTCCAGCGCCGCCGTGCAGGAATGCGTCAGCAGGGCCTTGCTGGCGCCGGTGGCCTGCTCGAGCCAGCCGTGGCAGCGCTTGGTAAAGGGGCCGTCGCCCGCGAGCATGTGGCCGGCGTTCGCCTCGGTGATGTACTCGAGTTCGCGGCCGGTCATGTACGGACGGTTGAAGGGAATGCGGTTGTCCACGGACATGTCAGCTCCTCGCGATCACGACGATGCCAAGCACCACCAGCGCGGTGCCGCCCAGCTTGGTGGCGTTCATGCCTTCGCCGAACAGCAGCACGCCGGCGGCTGGGACCAGGATGAAGTTCAGGCCGATGAAGGGATAGGCGTAGCTGATCTCGAACTTCGTCATCGCCATCATCCAGGCCACGCCCGAGAGGAAGGTGGCGGCGAGGCCCGAGATCACCCAGGGATTGAGCAGCAGGGAGACGATGAAGCCGACCTTGCTGGCAAATTCCGGCGGCAGCGGGCCGGCGGCGGAAACCTGCCAGCGCATCACCAGCTGGCTGTACACGGCGAACAGCACCGTGGCGAGGATGTAGAGGTGATCGAATGCGCGGCCCACGGGCTCACTCCAGGATTGCAAGGCCGAAGCCGGTTTTTCCATATCCGTTGCCGTTGTACAGCATGTAGCGCTGGCCGCCGTGGTCGAACACGAAGGGGTACTCGATCATCTCGCTGTCCCAGCCGGAGGGGGAGACGTCGATGCCGGCCTGCGCGTCGAGGCGGCACCAGCGCTGGCCGTCTGCCGATTCAGCATAGCCGATGCGATAGGCGTCGCCGCGGTACGAGTACCACATGCGCCAGCGGTCCGCGTCGCGCAGCACCGAAGGGCGCGAGATCGCGTACTCGCCGTCGTGCGCGTAGTCGATCGCCACCAGGCCATGGCGCTCCCAGTGCACGCCGTCCGCCGACTCGGCGTACTTGATGTGGTAGCGGTGCTCAGGGCGGCCGTCGCGCTGCTGCCAGCCGGTGCAGGACAGGTACCAAATGCGCCAGCGCTCGCCGTCCGGCAGCACGCAGCAGCTCGCGACGAAATGCGGCTCGTGCAGCGAGCGGTCCAGCATCGGGCCGGGCGCGAAGCGCCGGAACGGCTCGCCGGCGCCGGCGACCGCGAGGCCGACGGAATTGCGGAAGGGCACCGTGACGCCCAGGTTCCAGCCGATGTAGTAAAGGTGGCGGCGCCCGCCGTGCGTGGTGAGCCAGGTGGCCATCGCGCCGCTGTCGTCGAAGGTGCCCAGCTCGCCGGGCGCCAGCACTGGCTCCCGGCCCAGCTCCAGCACCTGCTGCGGGCGCCGGATGTCGATGACCAGCGAGCCCGTGAAGCTGCGGTTGGCGGCATCACGCGAGCTGAAATAGACGCGGAACAGGTCGCCGCCCAGCGGCTCGGCGATCGGCACCGCGGCATGCGTGCGCATCCAGTCGACTTCGCCCGCGGGACAGTAGACCTGTCCCAGCTTCCGCCAGCGCATCAGATCTTCCTCAGGCG